>JALFUO010000067.1 GCA_022784065.1 Bacteroidales bacterium
TTTACGGGGCTTTTGTCAAACCGCCCCTACTCGTGAGACCTTAATATATAAACATATCTGTGAGAAAGAAAGAGCGATTTGAAGCCGTGCTGGCGCATTTCCGCGCCACGATGGACGCAACGGAGACAGAGTTGCATTACAGCAATCCCTTCGAGTTGATAGTCGCCGTGGTGCTTTCGGCGCAATGCACAGACAAGCGCGTCAATATGGTTACGCCGCGCCTGTTTCGCGATTACCCTACGGCAGAATGTATGGCGCAGGCCTCGGAGGCCGATATCTTGGAGCACATCAGTTCCGTTAGTTATCCCAACAGCAAGGCGGCGCACCTGCTCGGTCTTTCTAAGAAACTCGTAGAGCAATACGGCGGCGAGGTGCCGGGCGACTTCGACGCGCTCGTCGGTTTGCCCGGCGTAGGGCGCAAGACCGCCAACGTAGTGCTGGCCGTGGCGTTCAAGCAGCAAACGCTCGCTGTGGATACCCACGTGTTTCGCGTGAGCCATCGCCTCGGGCTCGTGCCGCCTTCTGCAACAACGCCTTATGCCGTGGAGCAAGCCCTGCGCAAATATCTGCCGCCCGAGGAAGTGGCGGCTTCGCATTACTGGATTTTACTCCATGGGCGTTACGTGTGCACCGCGCGCAAGCCCCATTGCGACCGCTGCGCTTTCACGGCATTCTGTCCCACGTTTGGCAAAGAGCAAAACCGCTAAAACACATTGTCATATAATAAAAATATAGTAATTTTGCGCTTGCTTAGCATAAAGTTAGCATATTAAACATACAAATAAGCCATGAACATATCTTATAAATGGTTGAAAGAATACGTTGATTTCGACCTCGGCGCAGAGCAAGTGGCGGAAGCGCTTACTTCTATCGGCCTCGAAGTGGGCAGCGTGGAAGAAGTGCAGGCCATTAAGGGCGGACTGCAAGGCCTCGTGGTGGCCGAAGTGCTTACCTGCGAGCCGCACCCCAATTCCGACCACATGCACGTGTGCAGCGTCAATATCGGTGCAGAAGAGCCCGTGCAGATTGTCTGCGGCGCTCCCAACGTGGCGCAGGGACAGAAGGTCATCGTCGCCACGCTCGGCACAAAACTCTACGACGGCGAGGAGTGCTTCACCATCAAGCGCTCCAAACTGCGCGGCATTGAGAGCCTCGGCATGATTTGCGCAGAAGACGAAATCGGTATCGGCACTTCTCACGACGGCATCATCGTTCTGCCGCAGGAAGCCAAGGTTGGCACGCCCGCTGCCGAATATTACGGCATCGAGAGTGATTGGGTGATTGAAGTAGACATAACGCCCAACCGCGCCGATGCCTGCTCGCACTACGGCGTTGCACGCGACCTTTACGCCTGGCTTGTGCGCAACGGCCACAAGACGGCGTTGCACCGCACGGACGTCTCGGCTTTTGCCACCGACAACCACGACCTCGACATTGACATCGTTGTAGAAAACGCCGAAGCCTGCCCGCGCTATTGCGCCGTGACGGTTAAGGGCTGCGAGGTGAAGGAAAGCCCCGAGTGGCTGCAAACGAAACTCCGCACCATCGGCGTGCGTCCGATTAATAACGTGGTCGACGTGACGAACTACGTGATGTTTGCCTACGGCCAGCCGCTCCACTGTTTCGATGCCGATATGATAGAAGGCAAGAAGGTGGTGGTGAAGACGATGCCCGAAGGCACGCCCTTCGTAACCCTCGACGGCGAAGAGCACAAACTCTCCGAGCGCGACCTCGCCATTTGCAACGCCAACGCCCCCATGTGTATCGCCGGCGTGTTCGGCGGCAAGGGGTCAGGCACCTACGAAACCACGAAAGACGTGCTGCTCGAAAGTGCCTACTTCAATCCCACGTGGATCCGCAAGAGCGCACGCCGCCACGGCCTTAACACCGATGCTTCCTTCCGCTTCGAGCGCGGCATCGACCCCGACCTGCAAGTCTACGCCCTCAAAGTGGCTGCCCTTATGGTAAAAGAACAGGCAGGCGGCACAGTCAGCATGGACATCAAAGACATTGAGGCACCGGGCTTGACGAAAATCTTTGAAGTGGACCTCGACTACAAATATGTGCACGACCTCATCGGCAAAACCATTCCCGCAGAAGTCATCAAGGAAATCGTAACCTCGCTGGAGATGAAAATCACCGCCGAGACCGAGAGCGGCATCAGCCTCTCCGTGCCTGCCTACCGCGTAGACGTGCAGCGCCCCTGCGACGTAGTGGAAGATATTCTGCGCATCTATGGATATAATAATGTGGAAATTCCCACGGCCGTCAAGTCGAGCCTCACAATTAAGGGCGAGGTGGACCGCAGCAACAAGTTGCAGAACCTTGTGTCTGAGCAACTCGTTGGCGAGGGCTTCCACGAAATCCTCAACAACTCGCTCACGAAAGAGGCGTACTACAACGACCTCGCGGCTTATCCGAAAACCCACGCCGTGAAGTTGCTTAACCCCCTGAGTAGCGACCTCAACGTGCTGCGCCAGACGCTCCTCTTCGGCGGCTTGGAAAGCATTGCCCACAATGCCAACCGCAAGAACGCCAACCTCCGCTTCTTCGAGTTTGGCAACTGCTATTACAAAAATCCCGACACCACCGAGGAGCAAAAGGCAGCCGATACGCTCGCCGCCTATTCCGAGGACCTGCATCTCGGCCTTTGGCTGACGGGCAAGCGCGTAGAAGCATCTTGGGCGCACCCCGAAGAACCGTCGAGCGTTTACGAACTTAAAGCCTACGTGGGCCATATCCTCACGCGCCTCGGCGCACCCGTCGGCAAGCTCAAGCAGCAGGCAGGCGCGAACGACATCTTTGCCAAGTCGCTGGCATTGGCGGACAACAACGGAACGGTTGTGCTCGAGTTCGGACTGGTTAAGAAAGCTCTCACGGCCGCCTTCGACATCAGCGCGGAAGTCTATTTCGCCGACATCAACTGGACGCTCTTGATGAAGAAGACCAAGAAGCACAGCGTCAGCTTCACCGAAATCAGCAAGTTCCCCGCCGTGAGCCGCGACCTCGCCCTCTTGGTGGACAAGAGCGTAGAGTTCGCCCGCATCGAGCAGATAGCCTTTGCCGCCGACAGGAAGTTCCTCAAAAAGGTGACCCTCTTCGACGTTTACGAAGGCAAGAACCTCGAAGCCGGCAAGAAGAGCTACGCCGTCAACTTCCTCCTGCAAGACGACACCAAGACGATGAACGACAAGCAGACCGATGCCGTTATGGCAAAGATCATCGCCAGCCTCGAAAAGCAGCTCGGCGCAAAACTTAGATAATAGGCGTTTACTTGTTTACTAGTCTACTTGTTTACTAGTCTACTCGTTTACTCGTCTACTCGTTTAATCGTCTACTCGTTTACTAAAATAAAACTAATTACAACTCATTAAATATACAACTCCAATGGGAAGAGCATTTGAATACCGCAAGGCATCGAAACTGAAAAGATGGGGACACATGGCCCGCACGTTTACCAAAATCGGCAAGCAAATTGCCATAGCCGTTAAGGCCGGCGGCCCCGAACCAGAAAACAACCCCGCGCTCCGCGCTATCATTGCCAACGCAAAGCGCGAAAACATGCCGAAGGACAACATCGAGCGCGCCATCAAGAACGCAATGGGTAAAGACCAGAGCGACTATAAGTCTATGACTTACGAAGGCTACGGCCCGCACGGCATCGCCATTTTCGTAGACACGCTCACCGACAACCCCACGCGCACCGTGGGCGACGTACGTTCCGTGTTCAACAAGTTCAACGGTAACCTCGGCACCATGGGCTCGCTTGCTTACCTCTTCGACCACAAGTGCGTGTTCTCCTTCAAGAAAAAGGACGGACTCGATATGGACGAGATGATTCTCGAACTGATTGACTTCGGCGTTGAGGACGAATACGACGAAGACGAGGAAGAAGGCAGCATCACCATCTACGGCGACCCCAAGAGCTTCAACCTCATCCAGAAGCACCTCGAAGAAAACGGCTATGAAGTGGTCGGCGCCGAGTTCACCTATATCCCCAACGACCTCAAAGACGTGACGCCCGAAGAACGCGAGAGCATCGACAAGATGGTTGAGCGCCTCGAAGAGTTCGACGACGTGCAGACCGTCTACACCAACATGAAGCCCGAATAAAAGTGCATGAATATGAACAATTCATTGTGCAGCCAGCACAATGAATTGTTACAAAACTTAGTAACAAACCATTTTCGCAGATAGTAAAAAATATCACGGAGAAAGGAAATATTATCTCCGCGAAAGTGAAAAAAGAAAGGCAGGCCGTATTGACGGTCTGCCTGTTTTTTAAGAATTTCCCCCGATTAGTTTGTGCGTCTATAATCTTCCTTTTTCAAAATAAGGTGATAGACGGTTTGGCGATTGTCGGCCCGGGCATAATGATACTCGAAATCGATGCCTTCGTCTTTCAAAAGTTTATAGTCCGTGCTATTCGTCAATTCGTTGAGCAAGGCACATCTAATCAGCACTTTGTCAGTGGTTTGTAGGAGCGTGGCGGTTGGCTCTGAAACCGTGTACCAAAGGGAATAGGTGCGGCGTGAAGGCGAGTAGGTAGTACTGTCGAGCACCGTGCCCGGCTCGCGTTCCTGCGGACAATGCTTTGCGGTGAACTCACGCGCTTCGCGCTGCAAACGCTCATCGAAACGCTCCTGACAGCCTGCGAGGGCACACAAAAAGACTGCGGACAATAAAATAAAAGCCTTGTTCATTACGTTATATTTTAGTAAACAAGTTTTTGTGGGGGCGTTTTGCAAACGCCCGCCAAGAGAAAACTGGTTGTTTCTTACCGCAAAGTTAATCACAAAACGTCATTCCTATGAAAGAAAATCAGATAAATCCCGAATATGAGGCACGCGTGGGGCGTGCGGTCGCTTATTTCAAAGAGGGTTATAACTGCTCGCAAAGCGTAGTTGCGGCTTTCGCCGACCTATTTGGCTACACCCCAGAACAGGCGTTTAGGATGGGCGCGTCGTTCGGCGGCGGCATCGGGCGTATGCGGCAGACCTGCGGCGCGGCGTGCGGCATGTTTCTGCTTGCAGGTTTGGACACGGGTAGCACGCGCGGCGATGACCGCGAGGGTAAGGCACACAATTACGCCGTGGTGCAGCGGCTCGCAGAGCAGTTCCGGCAGGAAAACGGCTCGCTTATCTGCGCCGAACTCCTCGGCCTGAAAAAGCCAGAAGGTACCCACGAACCCGAAGCACGCACCGCCGCCTATTATCAGAAGCGCCCCTGCGCCATGATGGTGAAAACGGCGGCACGACTGTTTGCCCGGTATCTTTCGGATAGTAAACAAGTTGACGAGTAAACAAGTAGACGAGTTTTTTTGTTAACGAGAAAACAAGTTTTGGAGAAAGCGTATGAAAATCCTGCTTTTAGGAGAATTTAGCAACGTTCATACTACTCTTGCCAAGGGACTGCGTCTGCTCGGGCACGAGGTTACGTTAGCGTCCGACGGAGACGGGTGGAAAGATTATCCGCGCGACGTAGACCTGCGCCGTCCCTCGCTCGGCGCGCTCTCTTCTGCCGCCTACTTCTACCGTTTGATCAAGAAGTTCCGCCATTTTCGCGGCTACGACATCGTGCAACTGATTAACCCCATATTCCTACCGCTCAGAGCGGAGCGTATGGGCGTTTTCTATAAATATCTGCGCCGCCACAACCGCCGCATCGTGCTCGGCGCGTTCGGTATGGACCATTATTATGTAAAGGCCTGCCTTGATTGCAAGACGTTCCGCTACAGCGATTTCAACTTCGGCAACACCATACGACATTCCGAGGAGAACGACATCTTCGTGCGCGATTGGCTCAACGGCAGCAAGGGACGACTGCACGAGCAGATGGCAGACGATTGCGACGCCATCGTGTCGGGGCTTTACGAATACCACGCCGCGCTGGAAGCCTGCGGCGTGACGGATAAAGTGCGCTTTATTCCCTTCCCCATAGAACTGCCCGAACGCGCCACGGCCCGCAAGCACGTGGCGGGTGACCCCGTGCGCTTCTTCATCGGCATACAGCAAAAGCGCTCGCAATACAAGGGCACCGACATCATGTACCGCGCCCTGAAAAGGGTGGGGGAGCGCTACCCCGATGGATGCAGCATCGACGCCGTTTTCTCCGTACCGTTTGGCGAATACGTGGAGCGCATGAACGCGGGCAACGTGATCCTCGACCAACTCTACTCATACACGCCGGCGATGAACGCGCTCGAAGCAATGGCGAAAGGTTTGGTTGTCGTGGGCGGCGGAGAGCCGGAGAATTATGATATTTTGGGTGAAAAGGAATTGCGGCCGATTATCAACGTTCAGCCCGATGAGGAGGACGTTTACCGGCAGTTGTGCCGCCTTGTAGAGCAGCGCGACACGCTTCTCCCGCGCCTTTCAGACGAAAGCCGCGAATATATCCGCCGGCACCACGAATACACGGCAGTGGCAAGGAGATACGAAGAATTATATAAAGAGATATTATAAAAAAGGGGCGCATCGTGGCGCCCCTTTTATTATGCCTTCCGGCCTCTTGTATAGATAATGATGACGACGGCGGGAATGATGAGGGCGATGCCCGTGCAAATGTTCCACGTGAGGCTTTCGCTGAGGAACAGGCAGCCGAGCGCCACAGCGGTGAGCGGCTCGAGCGCGCCGAGCACGGCAGTCATCGTGGAACCGATGCGCTTCACGGCCGCCACGAGGCAGAGATTGGTGACGACGGTGCAGACAAGGCCAAGCGTGAGCAGGTTAGTGGCTTGCAGCGAGGTGGTGACGGGCTGGAAATCGTTTTGGCGCAAGGCCTCGGCTGCAAAAATGAAGGCACCGATGCCCATCACGTAAAACGTAAGTTTCAATCCGTCCATATCGCGTACGCGGCTGCGGTTCACTCTAATCAGGTAGAGCGAGTAACACAGGGCGGAAATCAGTTCGATCACCACGCCCCGTATATTCGTTTCGCCATCAGGCTGCCACGAAAGGAGACCTACGCCCGCCACTGCCATAAGCACCGCCAGAATTGTCGATAGTTTGCGGGCCTCATGATAGAAGACAATCATGATGAGCGTGGTCATCACGGGATACATAAAGTGGAGCGTCGTGGCCGCGCCCGAAGACATGTAATTGTATCCGTCGATGAGGAACAGCGCAGAACCGTCGGAGAGGAAAGCCAAATACGTGAGCGTCACGAGTTCGCCGCGCGTAATCTTGAAACTCCGTTTCATCGCCACCATCACCACGGCGATGACGAGCGCGGCGAAGATGAAGCGGTAGAAGAGAATGGAGGCATCGCTCAGGTGATCGGCGGGCGCGCCTTCCTTCATGGGAACGGTGAAGAGGGGAATAAGGCCGTAGCATACGGCGGCTATCAGACCGAAAATAATACCTTTTACGTGTGAGGGCATAACTTACCAACCGTTATAGTGAATATTGTCTTCGTTGAATTTATCTTTGGGTTGCGGGTCGCCCTTCGGGTGGCCGATGGGCACGAGCGCAAGGGGGATGATTTCTTCGGGCAGGTCGAGGGCGCTTTTCACGGCTGCCACGCGCTCCTCATACGGATAAACGCCTGTCCACACGGCACCCAGTCCGAGGGCTTCGGCGGCAAGGAGCAGGTTTTCGGTGGCTGCGGAGCAGTCGAACGTCCAGTTTTTCGAGGGATTGCCCTTATCGTCGGTCACGGAAAGGTCGCCGCAAATGGCAACGGCGACCTGCGCCTCGCGGAGCATTTTGGCGTAGGGCAGGCTATCGGCCAAAGCCGCCATGGCTGCCTTGTCGTCGACAACCACAAACTTCCACGGACGCATATCCCGCCCCGTGGGTGCAGCCATTGCGGCACGAAGAAGCGTGTCAAGTTGAGAGCGGCGCACGGGTTCGTCGGTGTAACTGCGCACGCTTTTGCGCGAAAGGATATTTTCAAGCACGATGTCCGCTTTACGGTTTTCGGCGACAGGTTCATCGCCCGTGCCGCGCAGGGCAACAAGTTGTACGAGTGCTGCCAGCAGCGCAATGGCGAGCACGAGGGAAACAATTTTATATTTATTGAACATAGGTGTAAGTAATTATTTTTTAGGATTGTTCTTCTTCGAGGAAGTCTCAGCGAGGCCAAGCAGTTCGCCCACGGGGCAGAAGGTGTGGCACCACAGCCGCGGCACAAACAGTCCCGTCACTACGAACGCGCCGGCAAGCATAAGGACTGCGGGCGAGGCGTTGGTGAAGATGAAGGCCGAGAAGGGTTCGTAGTCGAGCAGCCACGCGCCGAAGCCCGTCCAAAGCAAGAGCAGCAGGAGCGCGAGCACAAAGGTGCGCGCCTGACCCATAACGCGCCATGCCTTTTGTCCGATTTTGATGTGCGGCAGACCGATCATAGCTGCCAGTTCTTGCAGGCTGCCGAAGGGACATGCCCACATGCAGTAGTGCTTGCCGCGCCCGAAGAGCGGCAGCAGTACTGCCACGGCGAGCATCATGACGGAAGGCAGGGCGAGAACGGGGTCAAATCCATTTGCCACGAAGCCTTTCAGCAGGGAGAGCGACAGGAACTGCCCGCACCAGAAGCCGAGCACGCCTACATTGAGCAAGAGCAGGGCGATGCGCAGCCACTTCTGTTTTTTCTTTATGAGCGAAACCGCAATGCCGAATATCAACACCGCGCCTACGGCGATGGTTTTCGCCCAGCCAATGGCGGGCTGCACGGCATAGGCGGACGCGGAGGCGTTGTAGGCATCTACGGCGGCGCGAATATTTGCCGTCAGTGCGCGTCTCGTGTAAGTGGCGCCGGTCACGGCATCTACTTGCGGCGATGCGCTTGCGGCCGACTGTCCTTTCCATGCCGGAGCGATGCTTTCAAAGGCGGACCTGAAAAAGTCGGGCGTCTCGGCATTGTCGGCTGCGGCGATGCCGCAAATCACGCCGTTGGCATCAAACCACACATATACGGGTACGGGGCCTGCAAAGCCTTTAATGTCTTTTGTAAAGGGTTTGCTCGAAACGATCACGCCGCTGTCACCCGCTGCCACGAGCCAAGTGGCTGAATCCTTCGGTGTGAGCGAAACGCCAGTGGGCAGACCGAGGGCGGAGAGTGCGTCGGCGGTGAGCGTAGTTTGCACCGCGTGTTTCATTTCCTCGGCCTTGTTTGCCGACAGTCCGATATCGCGTCCGAAGAGCCGCCCTGTCCAAACGGCAGCCGCTGCAAGCATCAGAAATACCACGAGCAGCGAAAGCAAGCGTTGGAGAAAGTAAATCAAGTTTTGTTGTCTAGGAGTCATTGGTTTAGTATAAAAGAGATGTGTGAATATGATTAATATAATCTATTACCCTTCGCGCAGGAAATCAAAGGCCTCAAAGATTAAGTCTTTCTCGATGTGGCAATCGATGCGGCAGTGCCCCACGCTTTCAAGCAGCGTGAAGTTGATGTTGTCGCCGGCGTTCTTCTTGTCGTGCCGCATCAGGGCATACAATCCTTCGTAGTCGTTGCAACTGAACGGGAGCGGGGCGTAGTGGTCGCGGATATAGCGCACCGTCTGCCTCATTCGCTCCGTGGGGAAACCCGCCAAGGCGGCGCTCAGCCATAATTCGCAAATCAGTCCGAGGGCTACGGCGTGGCCGTGGAGTAAGGGAGTGGGAGATGCGAGCGCGAAACTTTCGAAGGCGTGCCCGAAGGTATGTCCGAGGTTGAGGGCTTTGCGAATGCCCTGCTCGCGCGGGTCTTCGGCGACGATGCGCTGCTTGAGCGAAACGCTTTCGCGCACCATTTCCTGCAACACCTGAAAGTCGGGCTCCTGCCACGAGAAATTCAAATGTCGGGCCAGCATTTCCTCGTTGCCGAGCAAGGCGTGCTTAATCATTTCGGCGTAGCCCGAAAGTAGGTTTTCGCTGTCGAGTGTCCGCAAGAGTTCGGTGCTGATCACCACGGCGCGGCTTTCGGCAAACGCACCTATTTCGTTTTTTAAGCCATTAAAGTTGATGCCCGTCTTTCCTCCCACCGCCGCGTCTACCATAGCGAGCAACGTGGTCGGTACGTTGACAAAACGAATGCCGCGCTTGAACGTCGCCGCTGCGAAGCCGCCGAGGTCGGTCACCATGCCGCCCCCGATGCAAAGCAGGAGCGAGTGGCGCGTCATGCCGCCCGTGGAGAGTTGCTGCCACACGGCGGCGAGGGTGTCCAAGTGCTTGTGCGCGTCGCCCCTGCCAATCACGATTTGCAAGGTGGGAATGCCCGGAGCAACATTCTTGAAATCGTCGGCAAAGAGCCGCGCCGTTTCTTCGTCGAAGAGCAGGGCCACGCGGTCGGGGCTCATTTCAGCCACCAACTTTGCCGCCGCTTCGGCCGGCTGTGATGTATATATAATATTGTGTGTCGCGTCCATTATTTCTCAAATTCTTCAATCGCTTTGCGGAACTCCTCGGGAATGTCTGCCGACACCTGCTCCTTGAGCGAGAAGCAAACCATCACGGTGCGGCACTCGCAATGAATTTCGCCCGTCTCCTCGTTCACTGCCCGCTGTTGCAGCGTGAAACTTTTTTGTCCGAGATGCGAGATGCGCGTTTCCACTACGATTTTGTCGCCGTAGAATATCGGCTTGATGAAGTCGGCGTTGATATTTGCTATAACCGGCGCAACCGTGCAATAGCGGTAGTCGAGATGCAGTACGGTGGAAAGGTAGTCTTCCTTGCCGAGGTCGTAATACGAAAAGTAGGCATTATTGTTTACATGCCCGTAGCGGTCCACGTCGTTGAAGCGGATCTGAATAGGCACGCGGTGCCGGAAAAGGGCATCGGGGGTGTTGTCGATTTGCGTGTGCATAATATTAAATATCAAAGTAATTGCGTGCCACGGCAAGCAGCCTGCCTTCGTCGGGCACGCTTTCAAAGGAATTTTCGTCCACGCGGCAAAGATCGCTCACGGCATAGAGGTTTTGCTCCTCGTCCGTACCGCAATTTTCAGATACAGTGAATAAATGATTGCGCGCGTCGGCCACGCGAATGGCCGCATGGCAGTATTCCGCCATTTCGCCGCGCTCGCGCAGCAATGCCGCCACGAAGCGCGACAGGGCGAGGGTGAAATCTTTTACTTCCTGGCTCATCAGATTTTATTTGCCATATTCGGCGGCAAGCCCGCCTTCGCTCGTTTCGCGATAAAGCGAGGGCAGGTCGTGCCCCGTCTGCTTCATCACCTCAACGGTCTTGTCGAAAGAGATGCGGTGGATGCCGTCGGCATAAGTAGCGTAGATGTTGGCATCGAGGGCACGGGCTGCAGCGTGGGCGTTGCGTTCGATACAGGGAATTTGCACGAGGCCGCAAACGGGGTCGCAGGTCATGCCGAGATGGTGCTCAAGGCCCATTTCTGCCGAATATTCAATCGTTGCCAGCGTACCGCCGAACACGTAATTGGCTGCGGCGGCCGCCATAGCGCATGCCACGCCCACTTCCGCCTGGCAACCGGCTTCTGCGCCCGAGATGCTGGCGCGCGTCTTGGCTACGTTGCCAATCAGGCCGGCGGTGGCTAAGGCGTGCAAGATGCGCCGCTCGGGGAAACGGCGGCTCTTCTGTATGTGATAGAGCACAGCGGGCACTACGCCCGACGCACCGCACGTCGGGGCCGTGACGATTTGTCCGCCAGAGGCATTCTCTTCGCTCACTGCCAAGGCATAGGCGAAGACAAGTCCGCGCGTCTGGAGATTAGAATTGTAGCCCATAGCGCGGATATAGTAGTCGGGGGCTTTGCGGCGCAGTTTGAGGCAGCCGGGCAGCACGCCCTCGTGTTCCAGCCCGCGCTCCACGGCGGCGCACATCACGCGCCATACCTCCGAAAGATAATCCCAGATTGCTGGGCCTTCACATTCTTCCACGTATTCCCAATAGGCTTTGCCGTTCACTTCGCACCAGTGCTTGATGTCAGTAAGTGAATTGAGGGGATAAACGTCGGGCGTGTCAAGGGGACTAACCCCCTCTTCTGCCAGTGCGCCGCCGCCTACACTGAACACCGTCCAGGGGTCGTAAACCTCGCCCGTGTCGTCGCCAATTGCTTCGAACTTCATGCCGTTCGGGTGGAAAGGGAACACGATTTCGGGATGCCACACGATTTCGGTGCGGTCTTCGCCCAGTACTTGCAGGATAGCGTAGTCGGTAAGGTGGCCTTTGCCCGTTGCGGCAAGACTACCGTAGAGCGTGACGCGGAATTGGCTTGCTTCGGGGTGACGCTCGGCATATTGTTCGGCGGCGCGGCGCGGTCCCATTGTATGGCTGGACGACGGACCTTGGCCGATGCGGTAGAGTTCGCGGAGAGATTTCATTTTTTAGAGTGATGATATAGATTTAAATGCGACTATTTAGAAAATGTAGGGTATAGATCATTCCTTGATAAAGCCCCGGCGGTAGGCAACGAGGAGTTTTTCGAGGTCGGCTATTTGCTCGCGCAATTCTGCGCCTTTGTCTGTATCGTTCACCATGGCGCGCTGTCCCATCATCTCGACAATCTGCGTGGTGGAACGGATATCCGTGCCGTTGAGAATGGCCTCCTCGGTAGAGGTAAAGGGCGCGTGCTGCACGAGTTGGAAACCGCGGCTGTGGTAAACGAGCGTGTAGCCCGCTATGCCCGTCGTGTCGTGATAGGCCTTGGCGAAACCGCCGTCGATCACCATGAGTTTGCCGTCTGCCTTAATGGGATTTTCGCCGTTGGCGGCGCGGACGGGCACGTGGCCGTTGATAATGTGGCGATGCAAACCCCTCACGCCGAAAGCATCCATGATGCGATCGCACACGGCTGCGTTGTCGCGCAGCGTATAATAATAGCCCTTGTGCTCTTTGTGCGTTTCCTTGTCGGCGATAAAGTAGCGTTCAAACGTTGCCATCTTTGACTTATCAAACAAAGGCGAATGCGGGCCGCACCACAGGTACCAGAAGAAATCCGTTGCCTTACGGCGTTCCTCGTCATCGGCAGCTGCGTCGTAGGCTAAGCGCACCGTCATATCGACAGCATCGAGCAATTCGCGGCCTTTAAGCGGCGTGCCGTCGAGGTCTACAACCAAGAGTTCGCCATGCTCGTCGAGCGGCACAGAGGCATGGAACAAGAGATTTTCGTTGTAGATGTCGTACATGCTGCCGTGGCGCAGCATTTTGCGCACATGGGTTTGGAGGTGTTCGCTGATGAGGAACGAGTGCTGGAGACGCTGCATGAGGTCTTCTTCCTCGGGCGAAAGGCGATAGGGGTCGGCGGGGTCGATGGTTGGGAAGAAGGTATCGCGGAGCGGATACCCTTTCCCTTCGAGCATAATCGTTCCCTTTTCAAAATCGATGCGTTCCAGCAGGGCGCGGTCGCCCATGCCCCATTCGGGGTGCGCTTTATAGAGTTGGCCTTCCAGTTTGAACTGTATGACTGCCACGGCCTTGTGCATCTGCGAAAGATAGCGGCAGGTCTTTTCGTTGGGGCTGCGCTCGGGGTCTTCGAGTTTGGGCATGAAGATGCTGCAGGCATCGGGGTCGGGGTAGGTTTCCATGGCAAAGGTGGCAAGCGGCAGCATGTTGATGCCGTAGCCCTCTTCAAGCGTCTGCGTATTGGCGTAGCGCAGCGACACGCGCAGCACTCCGGCGATGCAGGCTAAGTTGCCCGCAGCTGCACCCATCCACAAAATGTCGTGGTTGCCCCATTGCAGGTCCCAATGATGATAGCCTGAGAGCGTGTCGAGAATAAGATGCGCCCCCGTGCCGCGGTCGAAGATGTCGCCGAGGATATGCAGGCGGTCGATAGCGAGGCGCTGGATGAGCAGGCAGAGGGCTTCGACAAAGCCTTCGGCGCGTCCCGTACCGATGATGGTCTGGATAATCACGCTCACATAGGCCTGCTTGTTGCGGTCGTCGGAACTCTCGTGCAGGAGTTCTTCGATGATGTAGGCGAACTCCTCGGGCAGGTTCTTGCGCACCTTTGAGCGCGTGTATTTCGACGATACGTTGCGGCACACGGCGATGAGTTGGTTGAGGGTCGTCTGATAGTAGTCCGACAGGTTTTTGTCGGTCTGCCTCACCAAGTCGAGTTTCTGCTTGGGGTAATAGATTAAGGTGCAGAGGTCTCGGATTTCCTGCTCACGGAGCGTATTGCCGAATATATCGCGCACCTTGCGTTTAATGTTACCCGAGGCATTACGCAGCACGTGCTGGAACGCTTCGTTCTCTCCGTGCAGATCAGCAAGGAAATGCTCGGTGGGCTTAGGTAGGTGCAGAATGGCTTCGAGGTTGATGATTTCGGTGGTGACCGAGGAAATGGTGGGGAAGTCGCGGGCCAGAAGGCGCAGATAGCGCAGGTCGGCCACGATGTCTTTTGAGGAAATATGTTTCTTGTTCATGGTTCGGAGAGAGATATAGAGAGGTTACCTTTTTACATTGATTATTCACGGCTTTTAAGATAAAAACCTTGAAAAACCGCTTGCTTCGTTTGAAGCCCAAGGGCACGCCGCCGGTCTTAACGCCGAGCTTGTGAGCCTAAACGGCTCACGCTCGCCCTTAATCCCTTCGGCTGCGGTCGGTGCCCGCCCGCTTCAAACGCCGCAAGGAAAAAACCATTAAAAACCCGTGAGACCTTGATATTGCCTCAAAGCAGGTTAAGAAGGTTTTCCCTTGACAACGGTTTTTACCGGTTTTTCCCTTGTTCTGTGTGGGGCGGGCGGGAACCGACCGCAGCCTTAGAGGAGAAAGCACGAGACTAAAGCTCTGCTTTCAGGCTCGTGGACTATCCGATAAGGCAAGCGATAGCCCACACAGAACAAGTTGTTTTTTCTGGTTTTTATCTTAATTCAACGAATTGGCAAAAACTATATTGTCTAAGGATATGATAGTTTTTTTACCGTTTCCTTACACCTGAATGCAGAGGCCCTCGTTGGCAGCCAGGGTGTCTGGGAACACGGCGCGGGCCTCATTGAGCAGCACGGTGCTGTCGGTATATCTCTTAGAATAATGGCCGATGAGCAACCGCTTCGCGCCGGCGGCTTTGGCCACTTCGGCTGCCTGCCGCGCGGTGGAATGTTGCGTTTGCTCGGCGCGGGGCGCGAATTCTTCGGAGAAAGTGGCCTCGTGGTAGAGCAAATTCACGCCGCGCAACTGCTCCGCGTTTTGCAGCAACTGGCATGTGTCGGAGCAATAGGCGTAGGCTCGGGGCGGGTCGGCGGGCGTGACGAGCCGCTCGTGGGGATAAAAGTCGCCCTCCTCCGTAGTCCAGCCCTCGCCGGCCTTTATCGCCGCGATGCGCGTGGAAGGGATTTGCAGGAAGTCAATCATGTCGCGGCGGATATGTGGCAGCAAGGGCTTTTCGCGGAAGAGAAAACCGCAGCTCGGCATACGGTGGCGCAGGGGTATGGTGTGCACCGTCAGCGAGCGGTCTTCGTAAATAAGGCACGGCTGCCGGTACACCTCTTCGGGCAGAGGGTCGAAAATCACCTTGTAGTCCATGCCTTTGCAGCAGTAGTCGAGCACGGGTTTGAGCAAGGCTTCGAGGTCGGGGTGGGCATGAATGTGCATGTCGGCCGTGCGCCCGAGCATCCCGAAGGTAGAAATCAGACCCGGAAGGCCGAAAAAGTGGTCGCCATGCAGATGTGAAATGAAAATGTGCCCGAGGCTTTGGAATTTCAGGCGCATTTTGCGGAACTGATGCTGCGCGCCCTCGCCGCAGTCAATCATAAACAGTTTCTCGCGCACGTTTACCACCTGCGCCGCAGGGAAATGCTGGATAGTGGGTACGGCACTACCGCAGCCGAGTATATTTACTTCAAATTTTTCCATAAAAATCATCACGTTTGCGCGGCGGGGGCTGTCATGGAGACCACCCGTCCGGCACATCAAAGGCAAACTTACGAAGTTTTTGCGGAAATTCATGATTATAAAGCCCCTTTTTCTGCTAAGAAAGTGCATTTTGCGGGGCAGAAAAGCGCAATTCTGAAAAAACTTCGTACATTTGCAAAGTTCCCAAATACGGACTATCATTAAATAATATAAGAAGACAATGAAAAAGATTTTTTTAGCCAGCATGGCAACGCTCGTGTTTTTCGCCACGAGTTGTGCAAAGAATGCCCCCAAGCAGGCAGAGCCCGCCGAACCCGCGGCTGCCGTTGAAGCAAGTGCAGACAACTACAAAGTGGTGCCTATCAGCACGAGCATTCCCGGCACTCAGGTGATGGACGAAATCAAGAAGATGTATGCCGGCAAGGTGGTGCTCGTAGATTTCTGGGCAACGTGGTGCGGTCCCTGCCGCCGTGCGATGACGCAGATTGACGAAATCAAGGGCGACTTGATGAAGAAAGGCTGCGTGTTCCTTTACGTCACGGGCGAAAGTTCGCCGTTCGACACATGGTCGGAGATGATTAAGAATATCGACGGCGACCACATCCGCCTCACCGAGCAACAGTGGGGCACGCTCTGCCAAAGCCTCAATATCCCCGGCATACCGAGTTACCTGCTGCTCAACAAGGACGGCAGCACCGCCTACGACAACCTCTCCAGTGGCGGCTATCCCGGTAGCGAAATATTACAGAATAACATTGAAGTGGCTTTGACGAAATAAGCACGCTCGAATAAACTGCTATCATGCCGACACCCTGCGCGGGGACGAACTCCACGCAGGGTGTCTTAGTTTTAGTACATATTGTCTTATATGTGCACAACCATTATCTCGGAGAAATTTTTTCATTGCTCCGAGATATTTTTTTCTATCTGCCTGATAATTTTTCCAGTCCTATAAGAGAGTTTTTGTTACAAAGTTTGTAACAAGCGTTACAAACTTTGTAACACATGTTAGCAACTTTGTAATACATGTTACAAACTTTGTAACAAACTTTTTATAGTGTCAGAGTAAAAATTATCACGGAGAAAATAAAAATTATCTCCGTGATAATAAAAAGTTGCGCCGAGCGCGTAAGAAATATCTTATATGCGCGTATTTATCCGATGCGATGAAGCGGCGGCAAGAATAGGCGAAAGCCTTAATTCTTGCGCAGTTTTTCAAGCAGGTTTCTATTGAGTTGCAGCAAGTTGTCCGTTTTCATTTGCAGTGTTGGAGGAAGTGTGGTCAGTTCCTTAAACCATTCTGGGATAGACTGCTGCAAATTGCATTGGCGTACCTTTGCGGCATAAGGATTGACCACGACGCGCAACTGCTGCGGCACGATACGGATGTCTATCTCGGAGGAAGCGATGAAAGGGTCGCCGTCGCAATGCACCGCCCCCTCGGAAGGGCGCGAGATGTGCAGGGCACTGGTTTGGAACGTCTTGACGTGCGGATTATGCTCCAAAGAGCCGTTGAAAAGTTGCAAGCAAACCTGTGCGCCCTCCAAGGGCGGGAAGGGTTCAATCACGACAATGTCGAGCAGTCCGTCCTTCATCGAGGCGTGCGGCGCGATGTAGGCGTTGTTGCCATACTGCGAGGCGTTGGCGCACGCCACCACGAAGGCTTCCTGCTCCAAAATATCGTCGCTCTCGCCGTCTGCGCTCTTATATTTAATAATGTATCGCTCGGGCTTGTACTTAAATCCTTCTTTAATCATGTTCTCGGCGTAAGCCATAGGACCGCGCCGCCCTGCCTCGGCGAATTTCAGGCTGATGAGCGCGTCGAAGCCCATTCCGCAGGTGCAGAAGAAAGGGTGGCCGTTGAGCGTGCCGTAGTCGAGGGCGTGGATTTCTGCTTTATTGATGACCTCGATGGCGCGGGGCATATCCATAGGCAGCCGCAAGTGGCGGGCAAGGCCGTTGCCCGAGCCGCTGGGCACGATGGCGAGGGCGGCAGGCGTATGCACCAAGGAGGCGGCTATTTCGTTCACCGTGCCGTCGCCGCCCACTGCGGCCACGATATCGATGCCTTCGGCGACGGCTTGACGAGCCAGTTCGGAGGCATGGCCGGCACGCTCGGTGTATACCGTCTGAAAGTCAAAGCGGCTCTTGTCGGTATAGGCATCGGCTATGGCTGCAAAGTCTCGTTTCCGGTTCGTGCCGGAAATGGGATTGACAATATATAATAAGCGTGACTTGGTCATATTATCTTGGGCGGGCGTTTTTCAAAACGCCCCTACTCATGATTATCTTACTACAAAGTTATGAATATATTTTGCTAAACTTCATTTTTTGCACTAAAACTTGCTTTTTGCGCAATATTTCCTAATTAAATAGGTGGAAAGTCGCATCAAATACGTAACTTTGCCCAGAATTTATAATCCTTGGAAAGGATTTAGCCTTTCCGTAAAATGACATTATGGGTATTTTACAAGACAGATTAGCAAAGTACACGCAGCCGCAGGAATACATGGCCAAGGGAGTTTATCCTTACTTCCGCGCCATCGAAGGCAAACAGGGTACAGAGGTGGAAATGGGCGGGCATCACGTGCTGATGTTCGGTTCGAATGCTTACACCGGGCTTCCCGGCGATGAGCGCGTCATAGAAGCCGGCGTACAGGCCATGCGTAAATATGGTTCCGGCTGTGCAGGTTCGCGCTTCCTCAACGGCACGCTCGACCTTCACCTTCAACTTGAAAAAGAACTCGCCGAATTTGTAGGCAAAGACGAAGCCCTTTGCTTCTCCACCGGCTTTACGGTAAACTCCGGCGTGATTGCCAGCCTCACGGGCCGCGATGACTACATCATTTGCGACGACCGCGACCACGCCTCAATCGTTGACGGCCGCCGACTCTCCTTCTCCACGTGCTTGAAGTATAAGCACAACGATATGGCAGACCTGGAACGCCAGTTACAGAAATGCGCCCCCGAGGCTGTGAAGCTGATTGTTGTGGACGGCGTATTTTCGATGGAAGGCGACCTTGCCAACCTGCCCGAAATCGTGCGTCTGAAGCATAAGTACAACGCTACGATCATGGTGGACGAGGCACACGGCATCGGCGTGTTCGGCAGGAACGGACGCGGCGTATGCGACCACTTCGGACTGACCTCGGAGGTTGACCTCATCATGGGCACGTTCAGCAAGTCGCTCGCCTCGATTGGCGGTTTCATCGCCGCTGACAGTTCTATTATCAACTGGCTGCGCCACACGGCCCGCACCTATATTTTCAGTGCCTCCAATACGCCTGCCGCTACCGCAAGCGCCCTCGAAGCCCTGCACATCTTACAGCAGGAACCCGAGCGCATCGAAGCCCTTTGGGACGTGACGCGCTACGCCTTGAAGCGTTTCAAGGAAGAAGGCTTTGAGATTGGCGAAACGGAGTCGCCGATTATTCCGCTCTACGTGCGCGACCCGGAAAAGACGTTCGTGGCCACGGCCCGCGCCTTCGATGCCGGCGTATTCATCAACCCCGTAATTCCGCCTGCCTGCGCTCCGCAAGACACGCTGGTGCGCGTGGCGCTCATGGCAACGCATACCAAGGAACAGGTAGACCGCGCGGTCGCTGCTCTTAAAAAGGTGTTCCAAGATTTGGACATCATCAAATAAAAAGCACTCCCACAAAGGATAATTACAAAAAGAAAGCGAGGAAACCCACACGCGGTTTTCCTCGCTTTCTTGGTATATATAAAGGGGACGTTTGAGCAAGGCGAGCGCAGAGGCCAAGTTCGCTTGGACTATGCCGAGCCGCAGCCAAAGGTGCATGTATATGAACGTTTGTGCAAAACGCCTGGTAAATGGTTGGGGCGGGCTGTAAGCCCAAATGTTGCCAATAGCCCAGGGCAGCGCCCTGGGGAAACGTAGACCGCGATTGATACATTCGGCATTTTTGCGCCTGCGCAAAAATGCCACGCGCCGAAAGCGCGTAACCCATTACGCCCTTAACGCCACACGGGGCGTTGCCCCTCATAAAGC
>JALFUO010000063.1 GCA_022784065.1 Bacteroidales bacterium
ATGGCTTCCGCCGTATAATAGATGCTGCGCTTCTTGAAATAGGGCTGCTCGCGGTTCTGCATCTCCACGATGATGTGCTCGCCGCTGTCGGTCTTGCAGAAGATGTCGTAAATCAGCGAGCGGCCATGCTCGAACTCTGCGGGCTGCTCTTTGTCGAGGAACGTTATCTCCTCGATGACGCGCTCGCCCTTGAGCAGGTTGTTCAAGAAATCCAGCAAGAGGGGGCGGGACAACTCTTGGCCGAAGATGCGCTTGAAACCTATATCGGTAAACGGGTTGATATATTTGCCCATTATATTGTGTTGTGGTATTAACTTTGCAAAAATACGTATTTTCTCCGAATTATCCCTATTATCTGTAATTTTCGCCCGAAATGCGGGTTGGATTTACAAAAAAGAGCGGGCGTGCCTCACGGCAAACCCACTCCAAAAAAAATCATTACTATTAGCTATTAATTAATTATTATAAGGATTGTAGTTCTCTAAATCGGTGTCCCAAATAGGACTTTTGCTGCCCGTATCTACTTCCTTCTTGTTCGTCCAAACAGCATCGGTTTCTTTATCACCTCCATAAGAATACGCCAAAATTGCTGTTTCTGTGTGCAGGTCAAACACGTTGAAAGCGGGACTGGTATATATTTTTTTCATAACTTGAAGACTTGTTTTAAAGGTTTATTTTACGATTACTTTCTTTCCGCCGATGATATAGATGCCTTTGGCAGCATGGTTCACGCGGCGGCCGCTCAGGTCGTAAGCCGGTTTGTCGGCTTCTGTGCTGGGTTGCATAATCTGATCGAGGGCGATGCCCGTTTCCATTCCGTCGAAACTGAGCACAAAGCCCTGCACGCCGCTGCCCGTCAGGTCGTAGAATGCCTTGTTGGCGGGAATGCTTGTCACGCTCGAGGAGGGTCGGAAGAAGCCGAGGCGCTGCGGCGAGGCGGTCGACAGTCCGAACACGCGATAATTGTTCCTCGTATTATCATCGGTCAGCGCGATTTCTGAGGTGGTGCCTGATATGTCGCCCCTCTCCACCGTTCCCTGTTCGTTGGAGATGGTGTAGGTCGGAAGTAATGCAATATTGGTTTCGTCCTGCACAAGCACTACGCCCGTATTAGCAGGGATAATGTTATCGGTTGCCAAAGTCATTTCCACACTGGTGTGCGCATCGTTTCTTTGGCCGGTATACACTTTTGCATTGGTCACGAGTATGGGGTAGTCCACATAGAGCGTGGTGTAGCCATTGTCTCCAAAGCGGTGATATTCTATCAGCGAAGAGGGCAGGACTTGTGTGGCCGTGAAGGTGCTGCCGTTGTCGGCACCGCCTGTCCAATAGGCAAGGCGCTGATCAGAGGCGTCATTATTATACCGACGTCTGTTCATCTTCTTTGAAGGCTGGCCGTGCTGGCTAATCGAAAAACCGTCGTCAATCGCAGAGGGACTGCCTCCCTGCTGCTGAGCCTGCAAGTCCCACAACTCTGTAAAGCCGGAGGGCAATTCGCCAGTGCTGACATAGGGATTGATGTTTCCCTCCGTCGACGATGTCAACGTTGTTGTAGAAATCAGCCTTCCCTTATTGAAGCGGTTGTAAATCTTAAAGCCTTCGTATGGGTTGCCCACAAAAGCCCATTGGTCGGCACTTGAAAGGCTAAACTCTTTATCTGTCGTATTAAGCGTGTTAAGCGTGATATGGTTTTGTCCCTCTTTATAGCGCATCACAGGCAGGACTTTTGGATTCGCATCATTATCTCGCCCTGCTGTCATCAAATACCACTTGGCATTTTCGAGCAATGTAGAGAAGGCAACGGGTGCGCTCCACGTAACGTCAATATATACATCTTTCCCCTCGAGGTCGGTCGACACCGTGCCCTCGGGCTTGGTTGCTGTGCAGAACGCAGGGGCTGTGGCAAGGTCGGGATAGACACTGCCTGCCGATCCAGTCTTAGCCTGCCGATAAATCTCCGAACCGTTGATGCGGTACACGTAAACAAAGTTCACGGGATTTTGAATTTCCTCCACCTTATAGAAGGAAAGCAGTACGCCGCTATCACCGTCACCGGTTTTGAGACCTGTGTTCTCCCCCAACCAATAGCTAAGGTGCATATTACCATCTGCCGTGCCCGTACCGCCTCCGTTCACGTGAAAGAACGTGGGGGTGCCGTTGCCTTGGAATGTGCCGTTTGCTAAACGGACGGAAAAGAAAGGCACGCCGGAAATATCGACTTTGGTTTTGAGCGCAAAATGTCCGATGTTGGCATCCGTATTGTTCGGTACTCTCTCCACATTGTGTTTGCCTTCGCCACCTTCACCCCTTTTAGAAAAATAATTAGACGTTGAGGCAGACTGGATCGTAAAGCTGCCGTTTTCCTGCACTTCGAGATTCCACAGCATTTTTCTCATATCATCATTAGAGGTATCTATAGTTTGTCCCGAATAAGTATTTATAATGTTCCCGCTCACGAATCCTGTATACCGCGACGTGTCGTGTTCGTAAAGCAGACCTTGGTTGCCTTTTGCCCACACATTAATTATATACATGCCCGAGGTGATACCGTTAGTATCGCTCACCGGCGTTGAACTGCAAACATAGGTTTGCGCATTGGCTGCCGCATTGCCGAGCAACAGGCAAAGCCCCAAAACTAAAAAAATCTTGATTTTTTTCATACAATTATATTTTAATATGTGCTAATCGGGTGCAAAGTTAGTTCATTTCTATATAATAACAATTACCCCCCTGATTTTTATATACTTTAACTATATTAAAAGCAAAATTGATGCTTTGGAGATAAATCAGAAACTAAGATTGAAGGGTTTAAATAAACCTGAGAAACTTTGGACTTGAAAGCGGATACAAAAAAAAGCGGGCGTGCCTCACGGCAAACCCACCCTAAAAAAACATTCTTGAGGTTAGCTTTTCTAATTTTAGTTGTTCGGCATGCATATAAATGCACACTTGCCAGCCGGGATAAGCCCCAGGGCAATTTTGACATTGCAAAAATAAATACAAAATCCGAATCGCCAATTACCCCCCCCCCATTTTTCAAGAAGTTTAAGAATATTTTTATACAAAAGGCAGTGCGACAGGGATTGTTTCCTGTCGAAAACGGTCAAACTTCCCGAGTCAATGACCATTCCTCTATACGCATTTTTTTGCCCGAAAAACGCTTCAACCCTTCATCTGTTATGCTATCTGTTTGTTTTTAAGACGTTTGCCGCTGAACAGTTGGGCGTGCAAACCTTTCAGCAATGAAGGGTTGTCTTGAAATAGGTTCGTTTTCAACAGACCTTTGGCAGCGACTCGGCATAGCAAAAGCGAGCTTGGCATCTGCGCTCGCCTTGCACAAACGTTCATATAAATGCATGATTTCATTGCGTCGGCTGCACAAGTGTGGCGGGCTGTAAGCCCAATTGCTGCACTCAGCCCAGGGCAGCGCCCTGGGGAAACGATGTTGCATTGATTAAAGTGTCGCGCTCTGAAATGTCGTGCAAACGAGGGCAATCAAGCTTGCTTGGATTGCCGAGTGCGGCCGACATTATGAAAAGAGCAACCTGCTTTATGAGGGGCAACGCCCCGTGTGGCGTT
>JALFUO010000064.1 GCA_022784065.1 Bacteroidales bacterium
GGCAGCGCCCTGGGGAAACGATGTTGCATTGATTAAAGTGTCGCGCTCTGTAAGAGCAGCCTGCATTATGAGGGGCAACGCCCCGTGTGGCGTTAAGGGCATTAATGGGTTACGCGCTTTCGGCGCGTGGCATTTTTGCGCTGGCGCAAAAATGTCGAATGTATCAATCGCGGTCTACGTTCCCCCAGGGCGCTGCCCTGGGCTATGGGCAACATTTGGGCTTTCAGCCCGCCCCAATCATTTACTGGGCGTTTGTGCAAATTCGTTCATATGCATGCACCTTTGGCTGCGGCTCGGCATAGTCCAAGTAAACTTGGCTCTGCGCTCGCCTTGCACAAACGTTCCGAGAAAGTGCAAGGCGATCGGCTTCTTCCTAAAAAAAGTCACTCTTTGGCGCGGCAACCGTCCCCCTTTTGCTTTCCGTGTGCCCCTTGTCCGTAGTCAATATAAACGAAATATTTGTCATTATAATGCTTATATTGAAAACCGTACTTTGCAAAATGGGGGGGGTAAAATTTAAAAATACATAACGACCAAAAGAAAGTAAATTATATTAAATTATAATTTGACGGAAATGAATTAAATTTGCACCGCAAAGGCAGAAGAAAAACCGATTTTTATGCTAAGCCATCAGGCTGAGGCAGGAAATAATGCTTGGCTCGCCTTTTGGAGCATTGGCAAGATTGCGTTTTAATCTGCCATACGTGCAACACAAATCAATATTGAAGCTAATAGTTAATTTTATAGTAATGATTTGGGGAAAGAGGGTTCGCGAGAATACTCTTTCCTTTTTTCCAAAACACTAAAATCTCTCCTTGCGCACTCATAGGCGCAAACGCTATACGGACTTCAACAACATTATTAACTTTTTAAATAACAACTGTAATGAAACATTCTACTTTTCTTATTGGATTGCTGGCGGCAATACTGTCGCTGCTGTCCGTGCAAACTGCGCAAGCTGGTGATAAACTGACAATTTCAAGTGCGTCAACCTCTTTGAACGCCTATTCAGTAGGGTCTGCTGGTTCGCAAGGTGCCTATCAAATAACTAAGATTTTTGATGGAATTAAAAATACATCTACAAATGATAATATTTCCACAAATAAATTTTGGAGTAACACGGTACCGGCAGCAGGTGCTTGGGTTAAGGTTACATTAGATGACACCTATTATGTAGATCAGATTAAGTTGTATTTCACTTCCAGTGCTTCAGATAAGCCTGCTGCTGCGGATCTTGAAGTTTCTGTGGATGATACGGATGACTCTTGGGTGAAAGTTGCAGAATTCACGGGAGATGAAATTAGTAATGCCAATAACTATACGATTGACAAATCTTTTGCGCAACAAAGAGCGAAATATGTTAGAATGAAAGTAACTACTGCAGGAAGAGGTTGGTTACAACTTTCAGAATTTGAGGTTTATGGTGGTCAATCCAGTAAGGTTTCAACTACTTTCCATTACGATGCAGGAGGTACTTATCAGTTCGATGTAGTGAAAAGCTACGATACAGGAACAACTCTAACGCTTGCCGAAGTGAATGATATTACTTATTTCAAGGGCTTTGCCTTTAATACAGGGAATTTGACCGTATCGGAAGAAAACAAAGAGTTTACAGTGACCTGCACCCCCGACTTTCCGTTCACGGAGGGACATGTGTATAAGATGCATGGCGCCAATTACGTCGGCGATCAGCAAAGCGTTAATGCCTCCGACTATTGCTTTACGGCAAGAACAGAGGATAATTATATCACCTATAAGGGCGTAAAAGCTGCAGTAGATGCCAATAGTTATTGGATTTTTGTGCACGTTGCTAATACGGAAAACCAATTCTATGTCTACAATATGGGCACGGGCAAGTATCTGTCGAGTAACACGCAAAGGCACTATGCCGTTATGGATGAAAAGGGAGCTGGAACGGCAAACCAAATCTTCCGAATTACGCCCAATGGTGATGGTTTCAATTTGCAGCACCAAGGTGATACGAACTGCTGTGGCACACACATCAATGGCCGTGGCGAAAACCCGTATTTGGGAACTGCATGGGGCAATTCTGGTGACCCGAGCCACGATGCTTCTCGCGTGTATGTAATGGACATTGCGCCCGAGCTTGCCGCCCTGGGCAATGACCCCGTGACGGAAGGCACATACGTGGGCGAAACCACTTCGCCCCGCCT
The DNA here is from genome assembly GCA_022784065.1 of Bacteroidales bacterium. Lineage (GTDB taxonomy): Bacteria > Bacteroidota > Bacteroidia > Bacteroidales > Bacteroidaceae > Alloprevotella. The sequence continues at coordinate 2,175 of JALFUO010000064.1, forward strand.
TATCTCAACAGCCACAGCCGCTGGCACTACGCCGAGCGTTGCAAACGTTGAGGCTTGCCTCGATGCAAAGAATAATCCCACGCTCGCCGACTACGTGACTGCCGATAAGTATTATCAGATTTTCTTTGTTTCTTCCGACAATACGACAAACAAGGCCCTTACGCTCAAAAATGCCACTCAGAACTATAACAGCGGCGACGGAACGTTCAGCCTCGAAACCAGCAATACGGCAATGGCCGTTGAGCCCGTGGCAGAAGCATCGCTTTCGCAGACCGACTTTATCGCCTCGCTCTACACCCTGACCGCCGGCACGACGGGTATGACCGTGAAGAACGTGAACGCAAATGTGCCTTGGGGCGATGTAAGTATCACCAATGGCCTCCTCGCCACGACGGGCGCAGGCACGGAATATCCCTTTGCCGTGGTGAGCGGGCAGAGCGACAACAGCCGTTGGAACATTCAGACGGTTTCGGGTTATCTCGCCTTTAATTCAGCTGGCTACGAAAACGCTATTGTGAACAATACGACGAGCGGCACCACGGCACGCCTCAAAGAAGTGACGAGCATTCCCGTGACCATCAAGAGCACGCTCTGGACCTCCCTCTGCTTCCCCGTTGACGTGATTATCCCCTCCGAACTCAAAGCCTATAAGGCCGCCAGCACTCAGGGCACGACCATCAACCTTGAAGAACTTGCAGCAGGCAGCCGCATTCCCGCCGGCACGGGCTTCCTCGCTTTGGCAGACGCCGACACTTATACCGATGGCGCATATACCTTTGCAATCGCCACGGGTTCGGAAGCCGAAGCCGACCTCACGGGCAACCAGTTTGAGGGCGCAAACGTGAAGCGCAGCGGCATGGCCGACGTGGAATACTACGCCCTTGCCACCAAGAGCGACGTGACGGGCTTCTATAAAGTGACCACGGGCACCGTGCCCGCCAATAAGGCTTACCTCCTCGGCGAAAAGCTCAACCAAGGCGCAGGCGCCAACATGCTGCAATTTGCCTTCGGAGAGGGAACAGAAACGGGCATCTCCAATGTCAATGCAGAGAACAGCGGCAAAGCCGAAACCTACTACGACCTCAACGGCCGCCTCGTGGTTTATCCCACGCGCGGCGTGTACGTGACGGGCAGCGGCCGCAAAGTATTTGTAAAATAATTATCCCAAATTCACATTCAAAATAGAAAAGCAAATGAAGAAAAAATATATTTCCCCCGCTCTGGTAATGTATAGTCTCCATACCGAGCAGAACATGCTCTTGACGATGAGTGCCAATGCCGGCGAAACTATCGACAACGATACCGATTGGGATACCAACAAGAAAGAACCTGCCTTTGGCGGTAGCATGTGGGACAATATGGAAGAAACCGGCAACTTCTAAGCCTGCCGCAACACACAATATTAATATATATACAAGACGAGGGACGCGCCGCACGGCACGCCCCTCGCTTTTTTGTGGCATTTCACGCTTGAAAATGGTTTTTAGTCCGCTTTTTTTCGTAAGTTTGCAGAGTTAAAAGCTACAATATAATGGGCAAATACATCAACCCGTTTACCGATATAGGTTTCAAGCGCATCTTCGGCCAAGAGTTGTCCCGCCCCCTCTTGCTGGATTTCTTGAACAACCTGCTCAAAGGCGAGCGCGTCATCGAGGAGATAACGTTCCTCGACAAAGAGCAGCTCGCAGAGTTCGAGCATGGCCGCTCGCTGATTTACGACATCTTCTGCAAGACCGACAGCGGCGAGCACATCATCGTGGAGATGCAGAACCGCGAGCAGCCCTATTTCAAGAAGCGCAGCATCTATTATACGGCGGAAGCCAT
>JALFUO010000089.1 GCA_022784065.1 Bacteroidales bacterium
GATTGGCTATGATAAATATGCTGTCAAAACTCTTTTGGTCACTGCCTCTGGGCTATCTGAAAGGAATAAGAAGTTAGCAGAAGCCCTAAATGTTCCTTATACGGAGAATTACAAAATTTAAGAACAAGAACCATGAATCTATCTACACAGAGGATTTGAAATATATAATGCCGACGGTAAGGAAATAACTAATCTTCCATCAATGTTAGAGATAATCCCGACGAAGCTTATAATAGACGGTGGAAACGTGATAAAATGCTCCGATAAGGTAATAATGACCGATAAAGTGTTCTTGGAGAATCGTAAGTTACAATACTCCCAAAAAGAGGTCATGGAAGAATTGGAAAGGCTGTTTGGTAACGTAGTTATCATCCCTTGGAACATACGAGATAAATGGGATTTCTGCGGGCATTCAGATGGTTTCCTCGTCTATATCATCTGATATATATAGATTTGCATTAAACGATAATATATTTGATATGGCGCAAGATTTGAATCGCATCAAAGTAGAACTGGCTGAACAGAAGGAAACCGATGACTGCAACAGCATTCTTGATGGTTTATATACAGATAACGTCATGTATGTGGAAAAAAGTAGGGTGGAAAAATCAAAAGTTGCCGTTCCTGTATATTACTGCAAAGAGGAATTTGAAAAAGATATTGAAAAATTACATGAGAGATTGGATTTTGAATTAAAAACTCTTGAAGAGTTGATTAATTCAAATATGGTTAGCCTAAGTAAAATTGAAATATCGCAGGAAGACTATGACTTTATCAAAACATTCATCTCTGAATATGTCCATAATGAAGAGGAAAAGAAACTGATGTATGCGGCACTTGATGTTTTAAAAGACCAAGAAGAAGACGAAGAAACGAGGATAGTTGCCGCATTATTTATATATTGTTTATTTAGTATTACCGTTTACAAAATCGGAGAAATTTGGTCGACATTATCACCAGATGCAGAAGAACCCCTCATCCGAATATCTCCCACATGCGACGAACTATATGGAATGCTAATTCTCCTTTCAGACATCCATATCCAAGACGTGTTGAGTTCATTAAATTGTGAAAGCTGCGTGTTTGACTGCTTATATACTTGCATAAGAAATCGGGATCCAAAACTCTTCCGTACCACGATATATTCATGTTCTGTTTCTATTCATAAAGCAGGTAGTAAGGCTTTTCTGTATTTAATGACCACTTCTCAGTTTTGGTTTGTGCTTAGAGAAGAAAAGGTGATGAAACCTTTTATCTCGGATTTTCTCGATTGTACAAGTATAGGGGATTTATGGAGAGTTGATAAACTGAACACGGAAAAAATAGGCAAGGCCCTATCGTTTGCGGTTTTTTCCATAGAATTCATACTACACTTTGGCAATATAGAGCAAAGATTGTTTGTTAAAACAAATGCCCCTCATTTTTCTTGTCTTATAAAAAACATTTCAAAGTCTGAGTCGTCTTTTTTTAAAGAACTTCTTGAGGAACCAGAGCAATTATATTGTTACATGTATAGTTTTTATAAAAGTCACAGAGACAGGTTTCTGCCTCATTTAACAGAGCATGAGGTAAAAGCCGAAACAGATAATTCGCTTGAGCAAGTGCAATGTGGTGGTGACCCAGACCTTTTTAAGAAGAGACTGCAAAACAAGAGACACCAAAAAATTGTAATCTCCCAATTCCTTGTAGGTTGGTTCGATATTTTAGATAATAGCAAAGATCTAAATTATTATATTAGTGCAATTTTCTTTGGAAGTGATGGTGGTAACTTGCTATCGCCGGCACTTAGATATAAAAAGGCGAAATGGGAACTCGTCTGTTTTGTATCATACCTTTATAAAGAAAATGTCCCAAAAAATGTCTGGGAGCATTTAAATAAGTATATTTGTGACAAGAATGGCAATTCCTTGTTTAATGACAAAAACCCTTCTTCGGCGGCCACTTCTGAGAAAAAACAACAAGTAAAACGGAATATAATTAAGTGTATCCAGGACCATTTTAATCGTCCATTGAATAAAGAAGAAAAAGAAGATATAGGCGATGAGTGATATCACTAAGCATGATTGTACATTATGTGGCGGTTCTGGGAAATGTAAATATTGCAGATAATGATGCGGTCTTACAATATACGATTGTTGTAGACGGAAAATAGGCTACAATATTATATTAGTCGGGTCGCCCGGCTGCGGCAAAAGCATGATGGCGAAGCGCCTGCCTTCCATATTGCCGCAGCTCACGCTTTCCGAAAGCCTCGAAACCACGCAAATCTACTCCGTGGCCGGACTGCTCGAAAGCGGCACATCGCTCATCGCGCACCGCCCTTTCCGCTCGCCCCACCATACTATCTCTGACGTTGCCCTCATTGGCGGCGGTTCCACTTTCCGCCCCGGCGAAATCAGTCTTGCCCACAACGGCGTGCTCTTCCTCGACGAGTTGCCCGAGTTTTCGCGCACGGCGCTCGAAACCATGCGCCAGCCACTCGAAGACCGGCAAATCTCTATTTCAAGAGCGAAATATAACGCTACGCTGCCTTGCTCCTTTATGCTCGTCGCTTCGATGAACCCTTGCCCCTGCGGCTACTATGGCGACCCGAACCACAAATGTATGTGCGACCCGTGGCAGATACAGCGGTATATGAACAAAATCAGCGGGCCGCTGCTCGACCGCATCGACATACAATGCGAAATAGCCGCAATCCCGTTCTCCGAACTCTCCAAGGCTGCGCCCGGCGAACCCAGCGCGGCTATTCGCGAGCGCGTCGTGGCAGCCCGCCAAATACAGGCAGAGCGTTTCAAAGACTTCAAAGGCATACATTGCAACGCGCAGATGACCGAGAAGATGCTGCAAGAGTTCGTTGCCCCCGACGAGGAGTCGCTCCGCACCCTGCGCGATGCCATGGAACGTTTCTCGCTCTCCGCCCGCGCTTACAGCCGCATCCTCAAAGTGGCCCGCACCATTGCCGACCTCGACGCCAGCCAGCAGGTAAAATATCCCCACGTTGCCGAAGCGGTAAGTTATCGAAACCTTGATAGAGGCGATTGGGCGGAAAGGGGGATATGATAACGGCCGCGTTGCATTTATGGCGGGGTTCGATAAAACCAGTAGGGTGCGGCTGTTACCGTTTGCGCATGCATAAAATGCCAAAAACACCAAAAAAGGGAGGTTTATGTAGACTATCATACGAAAAAAGCGGGGTTTTCTTGTCATATTGTTTTTTTTCAGTACCTTTGCGGTGAATAATAATACATGTTTAAGCATCTCTCAAATCATGGAAAATATTGACGCATTGGATTTGAAAATCCTCGGCATCATCTCTGTCAACGCCCGCATTCCCTTTAAGGACGTGGCAGCCGTGTGCGGCGTGTCCCGCGCAGCAATCCACCAGCGCGTGCAACGCCTCATTGAGGCTGGCGTGATTACAGGTTCTGGCTACACGGTGTGCCCCAAGAGCATCGGTTACAGCACCTGCACCTACGTGGGTATCAAGCTCGAAAGGGGCTCGATGTACAAGGGCGTGGCGGCAGAACTGGACAAGATTCCCGAAATCGTGGAGTGCCACTTCACCACAGGCCCCTACACAATGCTCGTGAAGCTCTACTCGCGCGACAACGAGCACCTTATGGACTTGCTCAACAACCGCATTCAGGAAATATCGGGCGTAATCTCTACCGAGACGCTCATCTCGCTCGAGCAAAGCATCAGCAGGAGCGTGCCCGTGATGCAAAATGAAAAATAAATATATGTAACACCCCAACCGGACGAGTGGAGGCAGCGATGCCTCTGCTCGTTTGCTAATTTTGTTAAAGGTGAATTTTGAAGGCCCGCTCATAGGGTTGGCAACGTTCCTGATTATCGGAGTGTTCCACCCCATCGTCATTAAGACGGAATATTATTTCGGCACGCGCCCCTGGTGGATTTTCCTGCTCCTCGGACTGGGTTGCATCGCCGGCGCGCTGTTTGTGGAAAGCACTTTGGCGAGCGCCTTGCTCGGCGTTACCGGCTTCTCGTCGCTTTGGACGATTCTCGAACTCTTCGAGCAGAAAGAACGCGTGAAGAAAGGGTGGTTCCCGAAACGGGGAGAGAAGAAGAAGTAAATAGTATTTTCAAGAAAAATGACCGCACCATTCGACGGCGCAGACTATCGCCGCGCCACAGACCATTTCCCAAACTTTGAAGCACGCCCGCTCATAGGCATTGCCGGCAACTTCGGCGACAAGGGCTGCGAGCTTGCCGAGGGTTACTACGAGAGCATCGTGGCGGCAGGCGGCGTGCCCGTGGTGCTGCCGCCTACCATGACGCAGCCCGAACAGGTCGTCAGCCTGCTCGAACGCCTCGACGGCATCTTGCTCTCGGGCGGCGCAGACCTCAACCCGCTCTACGTGGGCGAAGAGCCCGTGCCCGGCTTGGGCGGCATCAACGCCCGCCGCGACCGCTTCGAAATGTTTCTCATACGCCTTGCCCGCGACCGGCAGATACCCATGCTCGGCATTTGCCGGGGCATTCAGATGCTCGCCGCCGCGCTCGGCGGAAAGATAATCCAAGACTTGTCGTCCGCAAACATCGCGTCGCTCATCAAGCATTCGCAGCAGGCGGAGCGCGGCGTGCCCACACACACCGTGCAGGCTAAGGAGGGCTCGCTGGTGCGCCGGCTCTTGGGCGACGAGTTTGCCGTCAACTCCTTCCACCATCAGGCGATAGCCGAAGCCGGGCCTTGCCTCACGGCAACGGCTTGGGCGAAGGACGGCGTGATTGAGGCCGTGGAAAACGAAACAGGCAGCATCGTGGGCGTGCAGTGGCACCCGGAATGCTTCCTCGCCGCCGGCGAGGAAAGCATGATGCCCCTCTTCCGCCACCTCACGGCGCAGGCGGAGGCATTCCGCAAGGCAAAAGCCTTCCACCAAATCAGCCTGACGCTCGACTCTCACTGCGACACGCCGATGTTCTTCGACAAAGGCGTGCACCTCGACCGCCGCGACCCGCAACTGCTGGTGGATTTCCACAAGATGACGGAGGGCCGCCTCGATGCCAGCATCATGGTGGCGTATATCCCTCAAGGCCCGCTCACGGACGAGGGACGCGCCGATGCCACGCGTATGGCGGAACGCCTGCTCGGCGAACTCGAAGAGCGCGTGGGACGCACAGGGGGCGTGGCTTTGGCACGCACGCCCTACGAACTGGCGGCCAACAAGCGGCGCGGTATCAAGTCGATCATGCGCGGCATAGAAAACGGCTACGCCATAGGGCGCGACCTTAGTCTCATAGAGCATTTCCGCAAAATGGGCATCGTTTACATGACGCTTTGCCACAACGGCGACAACGACCTCTGCGACTCCGCACGCCGCTCGCAGCAGACGCACGGCGGCCTGAGCGACCTCGGACGCGAGGCGGTGCGCGAGATGAACCGCACGGGCATGATGGTCGACCTCTCGCACGCCGCAGAGACATCGTTCTACGATGCGCTGCGCGAGAGCCGCGTGCCCATCGTATGCTCCCACTCCTCGTGCCGCGCCCTGTGCAATCATCCGCGCAACCTCACGGACGACCAGCTGCGCGCCCTGGCAGAAAAGGGCGGTGTGGCGCAAATCACGTTCTACAACGGCTTTCTTGTTGAGGGCGATGCCGTGGCAAGCATCGACGACGCGGTACGGCATATCCTCCATGCCGTGAGCGTGGCGGGCATCGACCACGTGGGCATCGGTACTGACTTCGACGGCGACGGCGGCGTGCGTGGCCTGGACTCGGCATCGAGTCTGATAAAACTCACCGAGGCGCTCCAAGCAGAAGGCATCGACCACGAAGACCTCGAAAAGATATGGGGCGGAAACTTCCTTCGCGTGATGCGACAGGCACAAGCGGCTGCCAAAGAATGAAGTCCCTATAAATTATCAAATCAATAGTCTCTATAAAAACTACACCCCACTATCAATCTCATGTCACTGAATAGCTTTCTCTCTGCTTGCGCCCTCATGGCGGCAAGCCTCTTCATAAGCAGCTGCAAAAACGCGGGCAATTCGCAAGCCACGGCGACCGACCCCATAGACTCGGCACGCATCACCGGCGTGCGCTTCATCGCCGACTCGGCATTTGCCACCATCGAGGCGCAATGCAACTTCGGGCCGCGCGTGCCCAACTCGGAAGCCCACCGCCGCTGCGGCGACTACATCGCGGCAAGGTTTAAGGCGCTTGGGTTGGAAGTCACGGAACAAAAAGCCAGCCTCACGGCGTGGGACGGCAACGTGCTCCAGACGCGCAACATCATCGCCGCCTATCGCCCCGAACTCACCGACCGCATCATTATCTGCACGCACTGGGAAAGTCGTCCGTGGGCCGATGCCGACCCCGACAGCACGCGCCACCGCGAGCCCGTGATGGCTGCCAACGACGGCGCGAGCGGCGTGGGCGTGATGCTTGAAGTGGCACGCCTTTTGGAGCAACTCAATCCGTGTGTGGGCATCGACTTCATCTGTTTCGACTCCGAAGACTACGGTGCGCCTTATTGGGAAGAAGGGCCCGACGACGGCACCGACTGGTGCATGGGTTCGCGTTACTGGGCCAACCACCCGCACCGCGAGGGCTATGCCGCGCGCTACGGCATCTTGCTCGACATGGTGGGCGGCAAGGATGCCCGTTTCTGTTACGAAGGCGTTTCGCTGCGCTATGCCCGCGACATCGTGCTGCGCACGTGGGAAGCAGCCGCACTGGCAGGCGCAGGCAAATATTTCTTGCAGCAGGAAGGCGGCTGGGCGCAGGACGACCACGTGCCGATGAACGAGATTGCTGGTATTCCCACCATCGACATCATTCCCTTCGTAGACGGGGCGCACAGCTTCGGCGCAACGTGGCACACCGTGCACGACACGCCCGAAAACATTTCCACCGAAACGCTCCAAGCCGTGGGGCAAACCTTAGTGCAACTTATTTCTGAAGAAAATAACGAATAAGAATAATATGACCATCAACGAAATACAAGACGAGATTATCGAGGAGTTCGCAGAGTTCGACGACTGGATGGACAAGTACCAACTGCTCATCACAATGGGCGAGGAGCAAGAACCGCTGCCCGCCGCACTCAAAACGGAGCAGAACCTGATAGACGGTTGCCAGAGCCGCGTGTGGCTCGTTTGCGACGAACGCGAAGGAAAACTGCAATTCCGCGCCGAGAGCGACGCGCTGATTGTGAAAGGCATCGTGTCGCTGCTGATCCGCGTAGTCACGGGTCATACGCCGCAGGAAATCCTCGATGCCGACCTTTACTTCATTCCCCAAATCGGTTTGACAGAACACCTCAGCCCCACGCGCAGCAACGGCCTGCTGGCTATGGTGAAGCAAATCAGGATGTACGCCCTCGCATTTTCCCAACTAAATAAATCGTAAGGGAAAATGAAATTTATCCATACCGCCGACTGGCATCTCGGCAACAAGTTCCACGGGCATGAGCGCACCGAGGAGCATCGGCATTTCCTGGACTGGCTGCTCGGCGTGCTATGCCAGCAGCAGCCTGACGCTTTGCTGATTGCCGGTGACATTTTCGACACCGCCAATCCCCCGGCTGCGGCCGAGCAGATGCTTTACGACTTTTTCGCTGAAGCCACGCGCCGCCTGCCCGGCCTGCAAATCGTGGCTATTGCCGGCAACCACGATTCCGCGCCGCGCCTCGAAGCACCCGCCGCCCTGCTCAAGCCATACAATATATATATAAGGGGCACGGTGCCGCGCACAGAGCACGACCAGCCCGACTTCGGACATTTTCTTCTCCCCCTTTCCACGCGCCGCAGTTCCGAAGCCGTGTGCGTGTGCTACGCGCTGCCTTTCTTGCGCTCGTGCGATTATCCCGCGGGCATGTCGGCAGCCGAGGGGCTTTCCCTTTATTTCTCCAACATCCGAAAGCACCACCGCAAAAGCGACTTTGACGGCCTGCCCGCTATCTGCCTGGCCCATTTCTACGCTGCGGGGGCAGAGATTTGCGCCGAGGAGCATTCCGAACGCCTCGTAGTGGGCGGTCAGGACTGTGTGCCGGCTGAAGTTTTAGGCAAAGGCATCGCCTACGCAGCCTTGGGGCATATCCACAAGGCACAGTCCGTGGGCGAAGGCGCGGCCTACTATCCCGGCAGCCCCATTCCCCTTTCTTTTTCTGAAAAGAATTACCGCCGTGGCGTGAACCTCGTGGAGATTTCCGCCGAAGGCGAAACGACCGTCACGCGCCTCGACTACACGCCCTTGCGTCAGGTGGTAACGATTCCTGCCAAGGGGCGTGCCGCCACGGTGTCGGAGGTGCTCGATGCCATCGCCGCCCTGCCCGAACGCCAAGACGGCGACGATGCTTCGGCATGGCCTTATCTGGAAATTAAGGTCGAGGAACGGCAGCCCGAACCGACCATCATGCACACCATCACCGAGGCGTTGCAAAGCAAGGCGGCGCACTTCTGCCGTATGCTGCGCCTGCAGCCCGAAAGCAACCTTGCCGTCGAAACCGAAAACGAGGCCACCCTCAGGGAAACGCTCGCCGACATCAAGCCCGAAGAGATGCTGCGCCGCACCTTTGCCAATCTTTACAAAAGCGACCTGCCCGATGCCCTGCTCGAGAGATTTCGCAAGGCGGAGGCAGAGGCACAGAAAACGCTTTGACTATTCTGAAAGATGAATATTGAGAAGATCATCATAGAAAACCTCGCCTCCATTTCCGGCGAGCAAACCATCGATTTCACCGCCGAGCCGCTGCGCTCCGCCGGCCTTTTTGCCATTACGGGCGACACGGGAGCGGGCAAAAGCACCATACTCGATGCCATCTGCCTCGCGCTCTACAACCGCGCCCCGCGTTTCGACGATGCCGAGCGGATAAGGAAGGACGAACTTGAAACGAGCGACGACAAAGGGCAATCTATCCAGGCAGGCGATGTGCGCGGCATACTGCGCCGCGGACAGAAGCACGGCAGTGCCACCGTTGTCTTTGCCACGCCCGACGGCGCGCGCTACGAGGCTCGCTGGTCGGTACGCGTGAAGCGCACGGGCACTTACGACCGCGTGGAGCGTTCCCTCCGACGCCTCTCGCCCAAGAAGCACACGTTTGGCGAACGCGAGATCGACGAGGCTGTGCGCGACGCGGTGGGCTTGGACTACGCGCAGTTCACGCGCACCGTGCTGCTGGCGCAAAACAGTTTTGCTAATTTCCTCAAAGCCCGCCGCGACGATAAGTCTGCCCTGCTCGAGAAACTCACGGGCACCGACATCTACGGCCGTATTTCTAAGAAGGTTTACGAACTCAACGCCGAGGCGCAGGCCGATGTGGAGGCTCTGAAAAACAAGATGGAGGGCATGCTCCACGACCGCCTCGAACCCGAAGAACTTGCCGCCCTCGAAGAACGCCAAAACCTATTGCAAGCCTCTATCGGTCAGAACGAGGAAAGCCTGGAAAAGACTGCGCAGCAGTTGCAATGGTATGCCGACACGGCACTTGCCGAGCAGAAGGTGGCGCAGAAGGAGCAGGAGCGCGACCGCGCCCACAAGGAACTGGCGGCACTGCGTGGCGACGAACTGGAACTCTCGCGCTACGACGAACTCTCGCCCATTCAGCCCCTTTTTCAGGAAATCAGAATGAGGCAGGACGACCTCGCCGCCATGCAGCAGCGCGAGGCGGAAAGCACCCGCCGCCTCGCCGCCGCCAAGGAGTCGGCCGATGCCGCCGCCCGCAGTCTCGACACCGCCCGCGAGGCTACCGACGAGGCGGAGCAGTTCCTGCGTATCCGCCAGCCCCTCATCAGCAGGGGCAATGCCCTTGCCGGCGAAATCAAGATGGCGGAGGCGCAGCTCGACGACCTCAGGAAGCAAATGGAAAATAGCCAAGCCCTTGCCGATGAAAAACGGCAGCAGCGCGAGGCAAAGGAAGAAAGTCTTAAAGCCACGGAACAGGAGAAGAACCTGCGGCAGAGCCACGTTCAGGAACTCGCCGTGCACCGTATGATGTTCGATAAGTTCGACTTGGTGAAAGACAAACTCACTATGCTCCAGGCCGAAACCGCCCGCAACAGCGAGCAGCACGCCAAGCACGCTGCCCTCGCCAGCCGCCAGCAGATGCTCAAAGGCCGCCTCGCAGCCGGCGAAAGCAACTTGCAGGAAAGCCAGGCCAAGATGAACGCCCTGAAAAGCGAACTCCTCATTCACCGGCAGAGCAACCACGGGCACGACAGCACGGAGCTGCAGCAGCGCGCCATAGAACTGAAAAACATGCTCGGAGGACTGCAACGCGCCGAAAAGCTGTGGCGGCACATCGCCGACGGATATGCCGAAATAGAAGAGAAGAACGCGCTCATGCGCCGCATTGCCGCAGCCATACGCAACCAAAAGACTGAACTCGCCGCCGCCGCCCAAGAACTGGCTGCCGAAGAGAGTGCCTACGACCGCATCCGCACCGCCTACACCCTTAGCCAGACAGAAAACATCAAGCGGCTCCGCAAGCAGCTCGTAGAGGGCACGGCCTGTCCCGTGTGCGGCGCGACCCATCACCCTTACCACACCGAGACGGAGCGCGAACTGGGCGACCTGCTTTCCAGCCTCGAGCAGGAATACAACGCCCTCTCCGCCTCGCTGGCTGCCAAGCGCGGGCAGGTGGAAGAACTGCGCGGACGGCTTCTCTCGGAAGAGGTGCGCCTGCAAGCCGAGCAAGGATTTTTCAAGGAAAGGCAGAAACGCCTCGAGGCCGACCTGGAAGAATGGCATGCCTACGCCGCCATCGACCAGACCTTTGCCGATGCCTCGCAAACCGTGAACCACGAGGCACGCCTCACCACCATACGCCTCCTGGCAGAAGGCGCGGGACGCGAACTCAAAGAAGCCGAGAAAGACTTGGAGGCCTACAACTTCCACCAAAGCCACATCAACAGCCTCAACGAGCAAATAGCCGCGCTCGAGGCGCAAATGGCCGACAGCCGCCAGCAAATCGACAGCTGCCGCACGGAACTGAAAATCGCCGCCGCTGCCGCCGACGACCTTCAGGCGGCCATCTTCCTCTCCGACCGCTCCTGCGCCACGCTCTATGCCGACCTCGGCGATATGGTGACGCTCTCGGGCTGGTTTGCCGACTGGAAGAAGAGCCCCGACAATTTTCGCCTGCGCCTCTCTGCCCTCCACGGCGACTGGGCCGACACCTGCGCCGCCCTCGAAGATGCCGCCCGCCGCGAGGCTGCCCTGCGCGACGAGCTCAAGAATGCCCGCGAGAACGAGGCGGAAGCCCAGAAGCGTTGCGCCGACTGCCGCGAGCGCATCGGCGCGGCCTCCGAGCAGCTGCATGCCAAGCAGAGCGAGATGTTCCGCCTTTTCGGCGAGGCCACGCCTGAGAGCGAACTCGCAGCCCTCAATGCCCGCGTCGAGGAAGCACGCGCAGCAGAAGCCGCCGCCCGAAAGGAAAGCGAGGAAGCCCTAATGGGCTTGCAGGCTGCCGAGGCACGCCTGCGGGGACTTGCCGAAGAGCGCGACAAATGCCAGCAGACGCACCGCGAGAAGTCGCAGGCACTCGACCTTTGGATAGCGCGGTTCAACACGGAGCACCCGCCCGTCACTTCCGACGAACTCGCCCGCCTCTTCACCGCCGAGACCGACCGCAAAGCCCTGCGAGAGCGCATCGCCGGTTGCCGAGGCCGCCTCGCCCTTGCCGGCCACCGCCTCGAAGAAGCCCGCGCCCGCCTCCTCGCCCTGCAAGCCGAGCCATGGAAACCCAGTAAAGACCAGCCTGGCGAAAGCCGCGAAGCACTTGCCGCCGCCAAGTGCGAAATGGAAGCCAAATTGGAAAGTTGCCGCGAGGAAAGCACCCTCATCCGCTCGCGTCTTCTCTCCCACCGCAACTGCGAGCAGCGTGCCGCCGCGCTTTCCGCCGACCTCGCCCAAGCGGAGGACAACGCCGCGCAATGGGCCCGCCTCAACCAGCTCATCGGCAGCAGCGACGGCAAGCGTTTCCGAGAAGCGGCGCAGGCTTACACCTTCCGCTTCCTCGTGGCGCAGGCCAACCATCACCTCTCCGCCCTCTGCCCGCGCTATTCGCTGCAAACGCTCGGCGGCAGCCTCACGCCCATAGTCGTAGACCATTACATGTTCGATCGCCCACGCTACGTGCACTCCCTCTCGGGCGGCGAAACCTTCGTGGTGAGCCTTGCCCTCGCCCTCGGCCTCGCCTCCCTTTCGTCGGGCAGCCTGCGCATCGGCAGCCTCTTCATCGACGAGGGCTTCGGCAACCTCGACCGCGACTCGCTCGACACCGTGATGGACGCCCTTGCCAATCTCGACCGCGCCCAGGGGCGCAAAGTCGGCGTTATCAGCCACACCGAACAGATACGCGCCCAAATCGCGCCGCAAATACGCCTCCTGCCGAAAGCCGCTGACGGCGCATCGGTCATCAAGGTACAGTAGGGGCGTTCGGCAAAACGCCCCCTCCGATAAAAAGAGAGACTGCCTAGCCCGCTGGTGGAGTAGGCAGTCTTTTTTTTTACGCCTGCGCCCCGTGTGGCGTAGGCTGTCTTTGTAATTTTATTGCATCAAAAAGTCGTAGATATTTATGAATAGAATGCCGCTCTCGTCATGGCTGCCTATTGTGTGGTCGCCGACTACCACCATTTTTTGGAAGCCATCGTCGATACGTCTCAAAGATTTGGTCTCCTGATCTATATTTTCCTGTGTCGGCAAAGCCAACGCCGATTGCACATAAAGCCTTTGGCTGCCCTTGTTGCACACAAAATCCACTTCGAGTTGCTTGCGAAAGCTCACTCCCTGTGCATTCTTGCCGTTGTACGGCACTACACCGACATCTACATTATAGCCCCTGCCACGCAATTCGTTATAAATCAGGTTTTCCATAAGGTGTGTCTTTTCCACCTGTCGGAAATTAAGCAGGGCATTGCGCAAACCAAGGTCGCTGAAATAGTATTTCAAAGGCGTACCGATATACCTTTTCCCTTTGACATCGTATCGATTCACTTGCTCCACAAGAAAAGCATCGCAGAAGTAGTCAATGTAAGACTTCAGCGTCGGAGCGCCGATAGATACATTCTTGACGGTTTTGAATGTATTGGAAAGTTTCTGCGGATTGGTAAGTCCGCCAATCCCAGAGGCGAGCATGGCGAGCAGTTCCTCCAGCTCTGCGCTGTTTTTTACGCGGTTGCGTTCTAGAATGTCAATGATATAGGTTTCTTTGAGCAAATCTTTCAGCACCGTCGACCGATATTCATCGTTGGGCTGCAAGGCCACCTGAGGCAGGCCGCCATATCGCAAATAGTGTTCCAGCGCATCTTCTTTCGACCCATTGTAAAACGTCATCAGTTCGGCAAACGATAGCGGCGAGATGTGTATCTGCAACCCGCGCCCGCGAAATTCGGTAACGATGTCCTTCGACAAGAAACGGGCATTGCTGCCGGTCACATAAATATCCACATTCTCAATGTGCATCAACCCGTTCAGCACGTCCTCGAAATCGCCGAGCAACTGCACTTCGTCGAGGATAATATAATAAACCCTGCCGTCTTTTATCCTCTCTTTCACATAGTTGTAAAACACTTCCGGCACACGGTACCGCTTATTGGCAAAATCGTCGAATTGCATTTCTATGATATGCCCGGCATCTACACCTTCATTCAGAAGCCGCTGCTTGAAAATGTTGAACAGCAAAAAAGACTTGCCGCTTCTCCTTATTCCCGTAACGATTTTGACCAATCCGTTCAGTCTGCTGTCCAGCAATCGGGACAGGTATTTGTTTCTATCGATAATCATCTTGTATTAGATTTTTGCGTAAATACGCATTTTTCTAATGCAAATATAGGGTATTTACCCTGTTTTACAAAGGATTTTTGCGTAAATACGCATTTTCCTAATGCAAAACCTCTTTTCAATGATGCCAGCCGCGTCCGTTTGCGCTTTCTGCTTGATATTTTTTATTTTCAAGGGGTAATTTCTTCCGTTCTCCTTGATATTTTTTTCTGTCCTATAAGATAGTTTTTGTTACAAAGTTTGTAACACGTATTACAAACTTTGTAACATGTGTTAGAAACTTTGTAACAAGCGTTACAAACTTTGTGATAAACTTTTTCTGCGCAGATAGTGAAAAATATCAGGCAGAAAGGAAAAATTTGCTCGGAGATAATGAAAAATGTCTTAGGTGAGCGCGAATGTCTTTTCCTGATTTTACTAGACACTTTTTGCTCTTATTATCTGAAACGGTAGACAGTTTTTTTATGCCATACTGATTCAATAGACACAATGCAGGAAGTTGTGCTGTTTTTATTGACATATCAGCCTTGGCCTGCC
>JALFUO010000078.1 GCA_022784065.1 Bacteroidales bacterium
TCCCACCGTAAAAATTTACAATAATGTTGGGTTGACGTTTTGTCATCTTTTGTTTTCTTTTCGGTCTAAATCGTAAGTCTCATCGGTCACGTAGCCCGCTACGCTCCCTCTTCAACTTACAATTAATCCTCGAAAATAAATCCAAAATCTGCCAAAGCGAATTTATAGAACCCACCATAAGATAATGTATAAATCGTGTTGCAAAATTAGTGTTTTAATTTCGCCTGCACTGCCCTTTGTATGAAAAAGCCGTTTGGCATATATAATAATCATCAAATATCGCTTTCCAAGTTATCATATCCTCAGGATTATTGCACCCAACTTGCGTTTGATATATTTGTGTGGCAATCAATTCACATCTTTATTAATCGTTCATAAAACCACAAATGGAAAATCAAACGCCTATGCAGCCGCTTATGAGCATGCAAGAACTTATGGAACAGCAAATCAAGCAGTTTACAAGTGAGAACCGTTATGGCACTGCAATGAACTATCGCCGTGCCCTGCGTCGCCTCAACCATTACACAGAGAATCATCGTCTGCCTCTTGGAGCCTTAACGTCAGAGTGGGCGGCTGCCTACGAGGCAAGCCTGATAGGCCAAGGGTTGACGCGCAATTCCGTGTCGTTTTACCTGCGCACGCTGCGGGCTGCATTCAATAAAGCGGTGCGGAGCGGACTGGTCCCGCCTTCCGACCCATTTCGGGCTGTGTATACCGGCGTGGAGCGTACGCGCAAACGTGCCGCTTCTACCGACACCTTCCGCAAGCTCCTCAATGCCGACCTCAGCCGCCGGCGCGGTCTGGCATTTGTGCGCGACCTCTATCTGTTCAGTTTTTGCACGCGCGGCATGTCGTTCGTCGACCTCGCCTTTCTGCGGCGTGCCGATGTGCGAGAGGGCTGTATCTATTACACGCGCCGCAAGACGGGGCGGCCGCTCGCCATTCGCGTGGAACCGCTGGCGGCACGCCTTATGGAGCGTTATTCTAAAAAAGCATCGCCTTACGTGTTTCCCATTCTCCGCAGTAGCGATCCGAATGAGGCGTACCGCCAATACTGCGTGGCCCTCAATTATTATAATCGCCGCCTGCACCGTCTCTCCGAACTTCTGCATCTGTCCAAACCCCTCACGTTCCACACGGCCCGCCACGGCTGGGCCACCGCCGCCCGAAAGGCCGGTGCGCCCGTTTCAGAGATAAGCGAGGCATTGGGACATACGTCGGAGCGCACCACGCGCATCTACCTCGCCTCGTTTGAGGCATCGGCTATCGACCGCCTCAATCGCAACATATTGGCATCGCTGAAAAAAGTGCCGGGTGCCTTATAAAGGTGGGTTCTATAAATTCCCACCGTAAAAATTACAATAATGTTGGGTTGACGTTTTGTCATCTTTTGTTTTCTTTTCGGTCTAACCGACGAACGAGGAAGGCAGTAGGGGCGTTTTGCAAAACGCCCGGTAATCGGTTATCTGCATTAGTCGAGCCTTTCGGCGCACACGGCGGGCGTTCTGCAGAACGCCCCTACTGCCGAGCGAGGAGGAGGAAGGCTCGAAAATAAATCCAAAATCTGCCAAAGCGAATTTATAGAACCCACCTAAAAAAAGCCACCCGCCTACAAAGCGATGTAGTTTGCAGGCGGGTGTTGTTTCTTTCAATAATACGATTACAGTTCGAGGTCGCCGTCGAATACTTCGTGCCAAGGCAGGCCCTGCTTATTGAGTTCGTCCATGAAGGGATCGGGATCAAACTCCTCTACATTCCAAACGCCCGGACGCTTCCACAGGCCGAGCATAAACATGCGTGCGCCGATGCACGCCGGCACGCCCGTGGTGTAGCTTACGCCCTGCATGCCCGTTTCCTCGTAGGCGGCGCGGTGGGAGCAGTTGTTGTAGACGTAATAGGTGCGTTCCTTACCGTCCTTCAAGCCGCGGATACGGCAGCCGATGCTGGTCTGTCCCTCGTAGTTCGCGCCGAGTTCCTGCGGGTTGGGCAGCACGGCTTTGAGGAATTGCAGGGGCACGATTTCGTGGCCTTCGTAGTTGATAGGCACGATGCTTGCCATTCCGATGTTCTGGATCACGCGGAGGTGGGTGAGGTATTCCTGGCCGAAGGTCATCCAGAAGCGGGCGCGGCGGATGGTGGGATAGTTTTTCACGAGGCTTTCAATCTCTTCGTGGTGCAGCAGATAGCTCTCGCGGGGACCGATTTCGGGATAAGTGAGCGGCTGGTGGATTTCGAGAGGCTCGGTTTCCACCCACTTGCCGTTTTCCCAGTAAAGGCCTTTCTGGGTGATTTCGCGTATATTGATTTCGGGGTTGAAATTCGTGGCGAAAGCCTTGTGGTGGTCGCCGGCGTTGCAGTCCACGATGTCGAGGTACTGGATTTCATCGAAATGATGCTTGGCGGCATAGGCTGTGTAGATGCTCGTTACGCCCGGGTCGAATCCGCAGCCGAGAATGGCGGTGAGGCCAGCCTGCTCGAAGCGTTCCTTGTATGCCCACTGCCAGGAGTACTCGAAGTGTGCCTCGTCCTTCGGCTCATAGTTTGCCGTGTCGAGGTAGGAGCAGCCGCATTGCAGGCAGGCTTCCATGATTGTGAGGTCTTGGTAGGGGAGGGCGAGGTTCATCACGAGGTCGGGCTTGAACTCGTTGAAGAGGGTGCAGAGTTCTTCCACGTTGTCAGCGTCCACGCGTGCCGTCTTGATGTCGGGACGGCCGATGGCGTCGCGAATGGCGTCGCACTTCGACTGCGTACGGCTGGCAATCATTATTTCAGAAAACACATCGCTGTTTTGCGCCACTTTGTGCGCGGCCACCGTGGCCACGCCGCCGGCGCCGATGATAAGGACTTTTCCCATTATATATAAATATTGTGTAGATGAGACTGAGGACTACTTTTTCTTGGCGGCGCGAGCGGTACGGCGCTTGGGCTTTTCTTCCGGCACTTCGGTCTGGATGCCAGCCAGTTCGGGGTCGATGAGGATACGGCCACAGTATTCGCAGACGATGACTTTCTTGCGCATACGCACGTCGAGCTGGCGCTGGGGCGGAATCTTGTTGAAGCAGCCGCCGCATGCGCCGCGCTGTACGTAAACGATGCCGAGACCGTTGCGGCAGTTCTTGCGGATACGCTTGAAGGCGGTGAGCAGGCGCGGCTCGATTTCGCATTCAAGCGCCTTAGCCTTTTCGCGGAGTTTTTCCTCTTCGGCCTTGGTTTCAGAAACGATTTCGTTGAGTTCGGACTTCTTGAGGTCGAGGTCGGCGCGGCGTTCTTCGAGGTTTTGTTTCGTGGTTTCGATGTCGGCCTGCTTGGATTCAATGGCGCGCTGGGTTTCGCCGATGCGCTTGTTTTGGAGTTCAACTTCGAGCGTCTGATATTCGATTTCTTTCATCAGCATGTCGTACTCGCGGTTGTTCTTCACGTCGTGCAGCTGGTTGTTGTACTGGTTGATGGCCTGCTGCGCCGTGTTGATTTTGTTTTGCTTGGCTTCGATATCGGCTTTGAGATTTTCAACGTCTTCGGTGAATTTGCCCACGCGGTGTGTCATGCCTTCGATTTCGTCTTCGAGGTCTTGCACTTCGAGGGGGAGTTCGCCACGGAGGATTTTGATGCGGTCGATTTCAGACAGCATGGTTTGCAACTCGTAGAGTTTTTTGAGTCGCTGCTCTACGGTGAGGTCTACTGTTTCTTTTTTAGATGTTGCCATTATGGTAAATTATTGGTTAATGTTGTTGTTTCTGTTATTTTCCCACGGAATTTATTTTATTGCCCACGGGGTTATTTTTTTTGCCCACGAATTTCACGAATCTACACGAAACGTTTTCAATGGGTTTAAATGGCGACCTGTACGGTCGCACGAATTTTCACGAATGCAAGCATTTGGGGTTAATGTCCTCGGATTATATTGCCCACGAATCTCACGAATTTTCATGAATGCAATAATTGAATTCGTGCGATTCGTGCGACCGAACAGGTCGCCATTATTACAGAGAGCAATGAATTCGTGAAGATTCGTGAGATTCGTGGGCAAAAATATCATTCGTGTACAAATATGATTATAGGACTATGCGCTCAAATTCCAACTTTTCGTGGTTCCCGAAATTGAGCAGGAGGCCAAGTTTGGATTTGGTGGCAAACAGGTAATTGAGCACTTGTGACTTGTGGCACTGTTCCAGATGGTTTACGGCTTTCAGTTCGATGATAATACCATCATAACAGAGAAAGTCTGCTTTGTATGACTGCTTGAGTTCGATGCCTTTATAAATGATTTTAATATCTTTTTCTCGTTCGTAGGGAATCCCTGAGTTATCAAACTCAATGGCCAGAGCCTCTTGGTAGACAGCTTCAAGGAAACCACATCCCAAGTTGTTATAAACGCGCAGGGCAGCTCCAATAACGTCGTAGCTTTCTTGTTTATAATAGATGGCCATTTGCAATGTTAGTTTTATATGATTATTTGTCCACGGATTATTTTTTTTGCCCACGAATCTCACGAATTTTCACTAATTCAATGATTGCATTCGTGTGATTCGTGCGACCGTACAGGTCGCCATTAAAATGCATAGCACGAGATTCGTGTAGATTCGTGAGATTCGTGGGCAAAAAAATATTTCATTCGTGGGCAAAACGCTAAATGTATCTAAGTGGATTAGTATTCACGTCCGTTTCCACAAGGCGCAGGCCGGGTAGCGCTTCGGCCAGTACTTCGTGGAGCAGGGCAATGGTGTGCCGCTCCGTTTCGTAGTGCCCGAGCGTGGCGAGCCACAGTTCGTCGCCGTGGCCGAAATATCGGTGGTAACCCATTTCGCCGGTGATGAAGATGTCGGCGCCCTGCCTCGCAGCCTCGTCGATGAGGAAGTCCCCGGCGCCGCCGCAGAAGGCCACGGTGCGTATCTCGCTCTGAGGCCCTGCCGCATAGGCGAGACTATCGGCGCGGAATGCCGTTTTCAGAAATTGCAAAAAGTTGGCTGCGGGCACGGGACTTGCCAACGAACCGATGATGCCGCTACCGCCCTCGCCGCCGGCCGTGGGCTGCAGGAACCGCACGGCCTCGAGCCCGAGCATCTTGGCTGCTGCGAAGTTCACGCCTCCCCGTGCGTTGTCGAGGTTGGTGTGCGCGGCATAGATGCCGATACCGGCGCTGATGGCATCGAGTACACAACGCCCCACGATGGTGGAGCGGTCGATGCACTTCACGCCGCGAAAGAGTAGCGGGTGGTGCGCCACGATGAGGTTGCAGCCCTTCTGCGCTGCTTCGGCTATGACCTCTTCGGTCACGTCAAGACACAATAAGACCCCTGAAACATCTTCGGCGGCTGTTAGTCCAATCTGAAAGCCGGCATTGTCATAGCCTTCTTGCAGCGGCAGCGGCGCGAACCTTTCAAGGGTCTCGGCGACTTCCTTTACTTTCATTGCTCTGAAAGATATATGTAAATTTTGGTGGATCAGGAGGGAGTCGAACCCTCGTCCAAACAGGGAACCAATATGCTTTCTACATGCTTATCTCTGACTGAATTTTCGTGCAGCGGCAAGACCAGAGCCACCAACCGTTGCCTTATCCTCTAAAAATCTCGCCTTCGGCGCGAGGCTGCCTCAGGCCAGTCCCGATTTTGCTGCACCACCTTGTCAAGTCGCTTCAGGACATGTAGCCTTGGGTGATGTATCGTTCCGTCACCTTGTGTCGGAATTAAGCCGATAACCTACTGTGCTTCGGTTAGGCAGCGATAGCGTAGTTGTTTTCGCCAGATAAATTTTTGAAAGCCGAGATTTAAGTGCCCACTTTCAGGCGCACTGCATGCTTACACACCGCTTCTGCCCGCTGTCAAATCCGGTCTGACCCGTCGTTGGCAAATAAGCCAAGTGCATATTTGGATTGCAAAATTAGCAGTTTCTTATAGAATAGGCAAGTTTTGGGCGGAATATTACTCTATTCCTATATATTTATGCGTCTGCAACGACAGCCGCCAGTGCGGATGCGCTTTGCAGTAGTCCACGGCCTCTTGCAGCAGGCGGCGGTTTCGGGCAGCATCGCCCGTGTCGCAAGGTTGCAGGAAAAGATGCTGGGCTTGGAAGCCGGCGGCAATATCTTCGGGGCTGGCGTGGGCGGCGGCGAAGGCCTCGGGCGAAAAGACGAGTTTCAATTCATCGGGGCGGCGCACGGCGTGGGCGGCGGCCTGTCCGAGGAAATAATGCTTCGGCGAAACGGTCACCCAGTCGAGGCCAAGCCCATCCACAGTGCGCGTGCCGTTGGTTTCCATCGCCACGAAGCGTTTGGCCTTGTGCAACAAGTCCACAAGGCGCGGAGTGACCTGCAAAGACGGTTCGCCGCCCGTGAGCACTACGTGTCGCGCGGGATAGCGCACCACAGTCTCCGCTATTTTTTCCTCGCTCATTAGGGTAAAGTCCTCATGGTGCGTGTCACAGAAAGGGCAGCGCAGGTTGCAGCCTGAAAAGCGCACGAACACGGCAGGCGTGCCTGTGAAAAAGCCCTCGCCTTGGAGGGAGTAAAAGATTTCGTTGACGCGCATGGTTGCTATAAGGCGGCGTTTTCAAACCCCGGTTTCACATAGACGGCCGTGTTGCCCTCGCTCTCCTGCACCGACACTTTGTAGCAGCGGGGCGTGTGGTCGCAAATCCATCGCGCGAGGTTTTCGGCCGTAGGGTTGAAGTCGAAGAGTTCGTTGAGGCAGCGATGGTCGAGTTTATCTTTCACGCTGCTCGATATGTGCGAGAAGTCCGCTACCATGCCGTTCTCGTCCAACTCTTCGGAGCAGCAGTAAACGGTGACGATGCCGTTGTGGCCATGCAATCGCTGGCATTTGCTCTCGTAGTTCAGGCAGAGGTTGTGGGCGAATGCCACTTCTATTCTTTTCTTTACGTAGTACATTTTCTTCAAAATAAAACAAATATCAACAGGTTATCCGAATAACTGCCGCAGGGCCTCTTCCACACGTGCCACCGGCACCAGTTCCATGTTTTGCGGCTGCTGTTCCAGTCCCTTAACGCTGCCGGCAGGCACCAGCATTCGCTTGAATCCGAGTTTCTCGGCCTCGGCGATGCGCTGGGCGATGCGCGTCACGGGGCGGATCTCACCGCTCAGCCCCACCTCGCCCGCCATGCAAACGTCCGAACCGATGGCCGTGTCCACGTTGCTCGACAGCACGGCGGCGATGACCGAAAGGTCGATGGCAGGGTCGGAGACGCGCAGACCGCCGGCGATGTTGAGGAACACGTCTTTCTGCATAATCTTAAAGCCCACACGCTTTTCAAGCACGGCGAGCAGCATGTTGAGGCGGCGCAGGTCGAACCCCGTCACCGTGCGCTGCGGCGTGCCATAGGCAGCCGACGACACAAGCGCCTGCGTTTCGATAAGGAAAGGTCGGAAACCCTCTAAGGCTGCCGCCACAGCCGTGCCGCTCAGTTCGGCATTCTCACGCGTCAAGAGCAGTTCACTCGGATTGTCCACGCAGCGCAACCCGCTGCCGCGCATCTCGTAGATGCCCAGTTCGGCGGTAGAGCCGAAGCGGTTCTTGATGCTGCGCAATATTCTATATAGATAATGCCGGTCGCCCTCGAATTGCAGCACCGTGTCCACAATGTGCTCCAAAATCTTCGGGCCGGCAATCGTGCCGTCTTTCGTGATATGCCCCACAAGCAGCACCGGCACACCGCTCTCCTTGGCATATTTGAGCAACGCGGCGGCACATTCGCGGATTTGCGTCACCGAGCCCGGCGAATTATCCAGTCCGTCCAGATAAATCGTCTGTATGGAGTCTACCACAACGATGTCGGGCTGCACTTGCTTGATTTGCGCAAAGATTTCGTCCAGCCTCGTCTCGCAGAGCAGCATCAAGTCGCCCTTAGGTGTACCGATGCGGTCGGCGCGGAGCTTGATTTGCCTTTCGCTCTCCTCGCCGCTCACGTAGAGCACGCGGCAGCCGAGGGCAAGAGCCGTTTGCAGCAGGAGGGTAGACTTGCCGATGCCCGGTTCGCCGCCAATGAGCGTGAGCGACCCCGGCACAAGCCCGCCTCCGAGCACGCGGTTCAGTTCGGCATCGGGCATCGCCATGCGCGGTTCGGCGGCAGCGTCTATCGCTGCCAGGCGCACTGCGCCCCGCTGTCTGCCTGTACCGCCCAAAGCAGCGGCGGCACGGGTCGATGCGGAAGGTTTAGGCTCTGCCGATACGGTAAATTCCTTCATCGTGTTCCAGCGGCCGCACGAGGGGCAACGTCCCGCCCATTTGGGCGAGTCGTAACCACATTCCGAGCACACGAAAGCAGTCTTATCCTTTGCCATCGCCGTCTTTACATTTCAGAAAGTTGGTTGCGCAGTTCCACCAGCGCGGCGCGGGCGTTGCGCAGGTGCTCCACGGCCTCTACGGCTTGCGTGGTGCCCTCCTTGTTCTTGCGCAGCAGGTCGCGGGCGGCGGCGATTTTCAGGCCGCGCACCTTCACGAGGTTGTAGATAATGCGGATTTGCTCAATGTCGTCGCGTGTGTAGAAGCGGATGCCGCGGCCGCCCTTCTTGGGTGAGATTTGCGGAAACTCTTTCTCCCAAAAACGCAGCAGCGTTTCGTTCACGCCGAACTCTTCCGCCACTTCTTTAATGGAGAAAAACCGTTTCAAGTCTTTTTTCTGTTCTTCGCTCATAGGAGTACAGGCTTTTCTTGTAAGTGGATAAAGCCAATGCAAATATATATAAAACCCACGAACTTTTATACTGGCAGAATAAAAAAATCAAGACAGCCCCCTTGTTTCCTTTCTCCTCCGCCGCGCTCTTCGTCACCGTATCACAATATTGCTGCAAGTCCTTTTTGCGGCAGTTCCCCTATACGCAATTTTTTTCCGAAAAACCCAGCATACCCGTCATAAACGATATAATCTACTGTATATAAGTCTGTTGTGAGTGTATAGTTTGCGCCTCCAACCCGTCACCAGTGACGGGTTGGGGGTAGAAGCACAACCTTGGTCTGCCCCGCCTGCCCTCGAATTATCCCCGAGGTAATTTTTCTTTTCAGCAAGATAATTTTCACTATCAGCAAGATAATTTTTCCTGTCATATAAGAAAGTTTTTGTTACAAAGTTTGTAACACATGTTAGAAA
>JALFUO010000040.1 GCA_022784065.1 Bacteroidales bacterium
GCGCAAAAATGCCACGCGCCGAAAGCGCGTAACCCATTAATGCCCTTAACGCCACACGGGGCGTTGCCCCTCATAATGCAGGCTGCTCTTACAGAGCGCGACACTTTAATCAATGCAACATCGTTTCCCCAGGGCGCTGCCCTGGGCTGAGTGCTGCAATTGGGCTTACAGCCCGCTACACTTGTGCAGCCAACGCAGTGAAATCATGCATTTATATGAACGTTTGTGCAAGGTGAGCGCAGAGGCCAAGCTTGCTTGGACTATGCCGAGTCGCAGTCAAAGGTCTGTTGAAAACGAACCTATTTTGGGACAAGACATCCCCTTTTTCCCTGTTTTTTGACCTTTAACGTAACTGCAAGCGAAATTATCTGCTAAGAAATGCGCCCTTTTATGATTTTTGCGTAACTTTGCTGCCAAGATAAAGCAATGCGGCAGTAGCTCAGTTGGTAGAGCATTGGCTTCCCAAGCCAAGGGTCGCGGGTTCGAGCCCCGTTTGCCGCTCTTTTTATATTTCTATATGGGAGCAATTATCATTTCTATTATTCTTATCGGCCTCTTCCTAATTGCTACCGAATCCCTTAACCGAATGAACAAAGCCGCCGTTGCGATGTTCGCCGGCGTGTCTTGTTGGTTGCTTTACATTGCTTTCGGCTCCGACTTCGTTATCAGCCAACACCCCGTACAATTTTTCTCTTACATCTCTTCGCACGCCATCAACGCGATGGCCGTGAAGGATTTCATCGCGCACAACATCTTTACGGAATATATCTTCCGCGGCGCGCAGGTGGTGCTCTACTTCCTGGCCACGATGACCATCGTGGAAGTGCTCACCAACAACGGCTGCTTCGACTTTATCGGCGAATGGCTGCGCTCCAAGCGCCCCGTCACGCTGCTGTGGGTGCTGGCCATCTTCACCTTCCTACTTTCAGCCAACCTCGACAACACGACCACCGCCTGCCTCATGCTGGGCATCATGCACCCCGTGTTCCAAGACGAAAGGATGCGCAAGGTATACGGCGCGGCCATTATCCTCGCAGCCAACTGCGGCGGCGCGGCCACCGTTATCGGCGACCTCACGACGCTCACGCTCTGGACCGACGGGCTCATCACGCCCACAGCCTACTCTATGATGGTGATGCCCTCCCTCGTCGTGGCGCTCGGCACAACGCTGACGCTGATGTCGCTCCGCCTGCCCGCCCGCATTCACCTCGGCACGCATATCCCGCCCTATCGCGGCGACGACACGATACTCAACCGCTGGCAGCGCATGATTATGTTCTTCGTAGGCGCGGGCGGCCTGTGGTTTATCCCCACGTTCCACCGCATCACGCAGCTGCCGCCCTTCCTCGGCGCGATGTGCGTGCTCTCGCTCCTGTGGATCGTGAACGAACTGTGCAACCGCTCCCTTCTGGGCAGCGACCAAATGGTGCGCAAACGCCAGCCCCTGGCTTTGCAATATGTGAACATACAAAACCTGCTATTCTTCATCGGGCTTACGCTGATGTTCGGCGCGGCCACGGAGACGGGACTGCTGCAAAAGGGCTATTCATGGCTTGCCTCGGCGGGCGACTATATGGCTTACGGCACGGGCATTATAGGCGGACTGCTCTCGGGCGTGCTGGGCAACGTCGCCACGCTCTTGGGACTGACGGCGTTATTCGAGCAACCCGACCTCGCCGCCGCGACCAACCCCGAATTCTTCTGGCCCTTGCTCAGCTACACCACCGCCGTGGGCGGCTCGCTGCTCGCCACTGGCACTATCACGGGCCTCGTGCTGATGCGCATGGAAAACGTAAGCCTGAAATGGTACGCCACGCACGTGATGCCCAAAGTCCTCGCCGGCTGGCTGGCGGGACTGGCCGTGCTCTTCGTAATGATGTATATTTTGAACTAAATAACGAGTTTAGTAAACAAGTATACGAGTAAACAAGTAAACAAGGCGAGTTATTCATCTAAAATATAATTAGCACGACATTCCTGTCTCGTCTACTCGTCTACTGGTTTAATCGTCTACTAAAAAGACAAAAATAAAATATCTATGGGAAAAATAAGATGTATCGGCGTGCTGACCTCTGGGGGCGACGCTCCGGGCATGAACGCCGCTATCCGAGCCGTGACGCGAAGCGGCATCTGCAACGGCTTCACGGTGAAAGGCATTTACAGAGGCTATGAAGGCCTCATCAACGACGATGTAAAGACGTTTACCACCGAAGATGTGAGCAACATCATACAGACAGGCGGCACAATCCTCCGCACGGCCCGCTGCAAAGAGTTCCAAACGGCAGCAGGACGCCAACGCGCCTACGAGACGCTGCGCAAGGAAGCCATCGACGCGCTGGTGGTTATCGGCGGAAACGGTTCGCTCACGGGTGCCATGAAACTCGCAGAGGAGTACGACTTTCCCTGCATCGGCTTGCCCGGCACTATCGACAACGACCTTTACGGAACTGACAGCACCATCGGCTACGACACCACGCTCAACACGATTACCGACTGCGTGGACAAGATTCGCGACACCGCCACTTCCCACGAACGTATCTTCTTCGTAGAAGTAATGGGCCGCGACGCAGGTTTCCTCGCCCAGAACAGTGCTATTGCCGCAGGTGCGGAAGCCGCGATTATCCCTGAGGATTCTACGGGCAGCGACCAGCTCATCAAATTCATGGAGCGCGGTATCCGCAAGAGTAAGAAAAGCTGCATCGTCATCGTGAGCGAGAGCCCCAAATGCGGCGCAATCTATTACGCCGACCGCGTGAACAAGGAATATCCTAATTTCGACGTGCGCGTGTCCATTCTCGGCCATTTGCAGCGCGGCGGCAGCCCTTCTGCCCGCGACCGCATCCTTGCCTCGCGCGTCGGCGTGGGTGCTATCCAGGCCTTGGTGCAGGGACAGCGCAACGTGATGGTAGGCGTGCGCAACAACGAAGTGGTTTACGTGCCCTTCGTCGATGCCGTAGGTCGCCGCAAGCTTATTGACAAGCAACTCATCAGGGTGCTCGACGAACTTTCGATATAATAACGGAAAATTCAATCGGAAATAATTTGACTGCTTACGACGGTTCACCGCAACCCGTTCGTAAGCAGTCATTTTTGGCCTATGGGTCAAATAAAACAAGTTTCTTTAAGCAAAGAACGGTTTTCCCGCCATACAGAAACGCGCATACAAAAGAAGACAGAAACGAAAAGAGGATGCATCAGTATTATTTTGAAGCATCCTCTTCCTTTATTCTCACTGCGCCTTTCTATGGTATTCTATCAGCGCCTGCATCGGCGCGGCCTCTACGCGCCCGGGCTGCAAGCCGAGGCGGCGGGCGGCGGCAAAGACCTCCGTCTGGAAATGGCGGGCGATGCTGCCCGCGAAATGCACGGGGAGATCGGGGCGGCCGTAGGCGCACACATTGCGGCGAAAGAAGCGCTTAAACTCTTCTTCGAGCAATGTCTGGACGGCGGGCACATGCCTATGGCGCAAAAGGAAAGGGGCAAACGAGGCCAGGAAGCGGTTGGGAAGGGGCGAGCGATATACGCGCTGGATAATGTCGGCGGCAGTTAGCTTGTATTCCTCTTGGAAGGCTTGGCAAATCTCTTCGGGCAACTGCCTTTTAAGCACATCGCCCACGAGCCTGCGCCCCAGCACCGCGCCGCTGCCTTCGTCGCCGAGGATAAATCCGAGGGGCGACACGTTAGCGCGGATCTCTCCGTCTAAGAAGAGGCAACTGTTGCTGCCCGTGCCGAGAATGCAGGCTATGCCGTCGCCGTGACCGCACAGGGCGCGCGCCGCGCCAAGCAGGTCGGACGCTACATGGAGTTCCGCCGCAGAAAACAGCCCGCGCAGGGCTTCTTCCACGACGGCAATGCCCGCTCCCGCGCAGCCTGCTCCGTAGAAATGGACGGCGGAGGGCTCGCTGCCTGGCATACCGGGCAGAAGTTCGGCCTGCAAGATGCCGGAAATCTGCGCGGCGGTAAGCATAAAGGGATTGATGCCCTGCGTAGAAATTAGGGACACGCCGCCTTCGGGGCTTAGCAACGCCCAGTCGGTCTTGGTGCTGCCGGCATCGGCAATTAGGATTGGGGAAGAGGTATTTGGCATAAGTAAAAACGCACTTAGCTTATATGATAGGCCGCAAAGTTACAATTTTATTCGTATTTTTGCAGAAGATACTCTTATACATTGCGATTCATGTTTCGACCTATATATATTATATATTGTATACTCTCGCTGTGCTGCGCCGCGCTGCCCTCGGGCAAACTTATGGCGCAGGAAGCGGGGCTTGATTTCAGCAAAACGCTGCGCGTGGCGTATGCGTTCTCGGGCAAAGCAGGCGCGGCTGACATCGCGCTTGCAGAGTTGGCGCAGACAGAGGGCTGGTACGGCAGGCGCGGCAACTTGGACAAACTGCCCCTAAACGGTAACGGGCGGCTAACACTTGCCGATAAGGCCACGGGGCGCGTGCTCTACCGCACGTCGTTTTCCACGCTCTTCCAGGAATGGCTGGGCACGGAGGAAGCCACAAGGGTGAGCTGCTCGTTTGAAAACGTGTTTCTCGTGCCGATGCCGCAGCGCACAGCCACGCTGACCGTGGAACTGGACGCGCTGCAAGGCAAGCCCCTCGCCTCGTTCGCGCACGATATCGACCCGCAGGATATCCTTATCAAAAAGACAAAGCACCCCGCGCCGCCCCACCGCTACCTGCTGAAAAGCGGGCAGCCGGAGGGAAAAATTGACGTGGCCATCGTGGCAGAAGGCTACACGGCGGCTGAAAGCGAGCAATTCTATGCCGCTGCGCAGACGGCGGTAGATGCGATTCTAGCGCACGAGCCGTTCGGTAAGCTGAAAGACCGTTTCAACTTCGTGGCCGTTGCACTGCCCTCAGCTGAGAGCGGCGTGAGCGTGCCGAAAGAGGGCGCGTGGAAGCAAACGGCACTCGGCTCGCACTTCTCCACCTTCTATTCCAACCGCTACCTCACCACGCCCAACGTGCGCCTGATGCACGAAAGCCTCGCCGGCATTCCCTACGAGCACATCGTGGTGCTGGCCAATACGAAAACCTACGGCGGCGGGGGCATCTACAATTCCTACACGCTCACCACGGCGGGACACACGGCTTTCCGCCCCGTGGTGGTGCACGAGTTCGGACACAGCTTTGCAGGCCTTGCCGACGAGTATTACTACGACGACCAATACGAAGAGTTTTATACGCCGGCAGTAGAGCCGTGGGAGCAAAACATCACGACTTTGAAAGACTTCTCCCAAAAATGGCAGGACCTGCTGCCCAGCGGCACGCCCGTGCCCACCGACCCGCAAGGGCGCACCGCAAGCGACATCGGCGTGTATGAGGGCGGCGGCTATATGTCGAAAGGCGTGTACCGAGCTTTTACCGACTGCCGCATGAAGACCAACGAGGCGCGGGCGTTCTGCCCCGTATGCCGCCGTGCCATTGAACGGCTAATAAGGTTTTACACGGAATAATCTGTTGGTTGAATTAGAGAACGTTTGTGCAAGGCGAGCGCAGAGGGCAAGCTCGCTTGGACTATGCCGAGCCGCAGCCAAAGGTCTGTTGAAAACAAACCATAATGTCACGCAAAAGTAAACTGCAAGTTGTCAAAAGCTGTTCCAGTTGTCGTAAATAATAATTTCTCAAACCGCCTTTACTAAAAGACAATAATAAAATCCCCGCTGCAAGGGGAAACCACATCCCAATGCCTACAACCAAGAAAAAGACTACCGCCGCCGCTGCGAAGCGCACGCCCAAGAAGAGCGAGGGCACGCGCCGCTTCGGTATCGACGCCTCATTCTTCAAAGATATCTATCAGGGCGACATGCCGCGCTTCGTCATCGGCATAGCGCTCCTCGTGTCAAGCATATATATATTATTGTGTCTTTGCTCCAATATCTTCACAGGCCCCGTCGACCAGTCGGGCGTGGAAGCAGGCAACGTGGGCAACGCCGCCAACTACGGCGGCCGCCTCGGCGCATATATAGCCGACTACTTCATGAATGGCTGCTTCGGAATATGCTCTGTGTTCATACCGCTCTTCCTGCTGTTGTTCGGCGTAAAGCTGATGGGGGCATACCGCGTAAGGCTGTGGAAGTGGTTTATCAATTTCAGTTTCCTAATGATTTGGGGGTCTGTCGCGCTGAGCGTGGCGGCCGACTACGTAATCCCCGAGAGCGTGCTCACAGCCTTCAGTTTCAAGCTCGGCGGCTTGCATGGCGACTTTATGAAAGAGTGGACGAACGGACTTATCGGCGTGCCTGGCACGCTGCTTACCCTGCTTGTGACACTCGTGATATACCTCGTGTACGTGTCGCGCGAAACCATCAACGTGGTGCGCAAGTTGCTCAAGCCGCAAGACTATCTGCGCGGCCGTTTCCCGCACAAGAAGAAAGAGGAGGAGCAGAATGTAGAGCCGGCTGACGGGGAAGAGGAAGAGCCAGAGAGCGACCAGCCGCAGGAGTACAGCGAGGAATATACCGTTGCGCTCGACTTTTCAGACAATCCCGACGAGGAGGCGCAGCCCGCGCTGATCCTTTCGGAAGAAACGCCCGACAATCCCGCCGCCGATACCGACGCGCCGCAGCCGGCAGCCGAGGGTGAGAGCGAAATGGAAATCGAAGCACCTGAGGACGAGGAGCAGGCTTCTGGCAAGACGGTGGGCGACGTGCTGGAAATGGAACCCTACGACCCGCGCAAGGACCTCGAAAACTACCGCTTCCCCACGCTCAACCTCTTGAAGCATTACGACGACGGCGGCACGGCGGTAGACATGGCGGAGCAAAACGCCAACAAGGACCGCATCATCACCGTGCTGCGTAGTTTCGGCGTAGAGATTTCGGGCATCAAGGCTACCATCGGCCCTACGATTACGCTCTACGAGGTGACCCCCGCGCCCGGCGTGCGCATCAACAAAATCAGAAATCTCGAGGACGACATCGCCCTCTCGCTCTCTGCCCTCGGTATCCGCATCATCGCGCCCATTCCCGGCAAAGGCACAATCGGTATCGAAGTGCCGAACAAGAACCCGCGCATCGTGTCGATGGAGAGCATTCTCAACTCCAAGAAATTCCAGGAAACGGAGTACGAACTGCCCATCGCCCTCGGCAAGACCATTACGAACGAGACCTTTATGGTGGACCTCGCCAAGATGCCCCACCTGCTCGTTGCCGGTGCCACGGGTCAGGGTAAGTCGGTCGGTCTGAACGCCATTATCACCTCGCTGCTCTATAAGAAGCACCCCGCAGAGTTGAAGTTCGTCATGGTGGACCCGAAGAAAGTAGAGTTTAGCGTGTACACCCCGATTGAGAACCACTTCCTCGCCAAAATACCCGACGGCGAAGACCCCATCATCACCGACGTGACGAAAGTGGTGCAGACGCTCAAAAGCCTCTGCCAACTCATGGACCACCGCTACGACCTGCTCAAGAAAGCCAAGGTGAGGAACATCAAGGAATACAACGCCAAGTTTAAGGCGCGCCGCCTCAACCCGGAAGCAGGACACGAGTATATGCCTTACATCGTGGTGATTATCGACGAGTTCGGCGACCTCATCATGACTGCCGGCAAGGAAGTTGAACTGCCTATCGCCCGTATCGCGCAGCTGGCGCGTGCCGTGGGCATGCACATGGTCATCGCCACGCAACGCCCCACAACGAACATCATCACGGGTACGATTAAGGCAAACTTCCCGGCGCGTATGGCCTTTAAGGTGATGTCGCAAATCGACAGCCGCACCATTCTCGACCGTCCCGGCGCCAACCAGCTCGTGGGCAAGGGCGATATGCTCTTCCTGAGCGGCAACGACCCCGTGCGCGTGCAGTGCGCCTTCGTAGATACGCCCGAGGTGGAGGAAATCAACAACTACATCTGCCGCCAGCAGAGCTACCCGTGCGCCTTCGAGCTGCCGCAGCCTGCCGTGGAAGGCGAGGGCGAAGGCGGTGCGGCAAGCGTGGACGCTTCCAACCTCGACCCTATGTTCGAGGAAGCCGCGCGGCTCATCGTGGTGAACCAGCTCGGCTCCACGAGCCTTATCCAGCGCAAGTTTGCCATCGGCTACAACCGCGCTGGCCGCCTCATGGACCAGCTCGAAGCCATGGGCATCGTGGGTCCGACGCGGGGCGCGAAACCGCGCGAGGTGCTGATTGCCGACGAAATAGAGTTGGACGACAAGTTGAGCACCATTGGGTAATATTTAAAACACATCAATGCCATGAACATCAAGCACATTTTCCAAATTATCCTTTGCGCCTGCACGCTGCTGCCCGCCCAGGCACAGAAGGCGCAGGATATTCTCGACAAGACCGCCGGTAAACTGAAAAACAGCGGCGGCATAGAAGCCGTATTCGAGGCCACCGCCTTCAAGGGCACAACAGAAACGGGCAGCGCAGGCGGCACGATTAAGGTGAAAGGCAATAAGTTTAAGATCGAAAGCAACAGCCTCACCACATGGTTCGACGGCAAAACGCAATGGACGCTCCTCGCCGGCAGTGACGAGGTGAACGTGAGCACGCCCACGGCGGCAGAATTGCAGGCCATCAACCCCTACTCATTTATTAATATATATAAGAAAGGCTACGCCGCCACGCTCACCAAAGCCTCTTACGAAGGCAAGAGCGTGCACGAGGTGCGCCTCGTGGCCACATCGAAGAAAAGCAGCATGCAAAAGATTTTGCTCACCATCGACCCCACGACGCTGATGCCCCTCTCCGTGCGCTTCAAAAACGCCAAGGGCGACTGGACGCGTATCCGCGTACGCAGCATCAAGACGGGCAGGAAATTCGCCGATGCCGCCTTTACCTTCGACGCCAAGCAGCACCCCGGCATCGAAATCATAGATTTAAGATGATTTTTTACCAATAATATAGATACACATACTATGGAAACCCTCCGTTGCCTTATCCTCGGCTCCGGCCCTGCCGGATACACGGCGGCTATCTATGCCGGCCGCGCCAATCTCAACCCCGTAGTTTACGAAGGCCTGCAACCCGGCGGCCAGCTCACCATTACCACCGAAGTGGAAAACTTTCCCGGCTATCCCGAAGGCGTAGACGCCAATCAGATGATGGACGACATTCGCCGCCAGGCCGAGCGCTTCGGCGCGGAAATCCGCCAGCAGACCGCCACGGCCGCCGACCTCTCGAAGCGTCCCTATGTGCTTACATTCGACGACGGTTCGCAGGTGGCGTGCCATACGCTCATCATCGCCACGGGCGCATCAGCCAAATTTCTCGGACTGGCCGACGAAGAGAAATATCGCGGCATGGGCGTTTCAGCCTGCGCCACGTGCGACGGTTTCTTCTATCGCAAAAAAACAGTTGCCGTGGTAGGCGGCGGCGACACAGCCTGCGAAGAGGCTTCCTATCTCGCGGGACTTGCAGCCAAGGTTTACGTCATTGTTCGCAAACCTTTCCTGCGTGCTTCAAAGGCCATGCAGCAGCGCGTGCTGGATAATCCGAAAATCGAAGTGCTTTTTGAAACCAATACGCTCGGCCTTTACGGCGAGGGCGGCGTGGAGGGCGCACACCTCGTGCATAAGAAGGGCACGCCCGAAGAGCGCACCTACGACCTGCCCATCGACGGCTTCTTCCTCGCCATAGGCCACCGCCCCAACAGCGAACTGTTCCGCCCCGCCCTGCCGTGCGACGAAACGGGTTACATCATCACCGAAAACGGCAGCCCGCGCACCGTGCTGCCCGGCGTGTTTGCCGCCGGCGACGTGGCCGACCCGCATTACCGCCAAGCCATCACAGCCGCAGCGGCAGGGTGCAAGGCGGCCATCGAAGCCGAACGCTATCTCATGGAACAAGGCTTATGAAACGCCTGTTGCCCCTCATCATCGCAGCCCTGTTACTCTCTTCTTGCCGCACCCAGCGGGTGGCGGTAGACAGTCGTATGCGTGCCATCGTGCACGCTGCGGTGAAACTTGGTTTCGACATTGAGGAGCACGACAATCACCAACTGATGATTGCCTCCGCCGAATGGCTCGGCGCGCCCTATGCGCCGGGCGGCACGACGAAGCGGGGCGTGGATTGCTCGGGGCTGACCTGTGCCATTTATAAAGATGTGTACAACGTGCAGCTCTCGCGCCGCAGCGCTGACCAACTGAAAAAGGATTGCTACCGCATACGCCGCAGCAAACTGCAAGAGGGCGACCTCGTGTTCTTCACAACGCCCGGATCGGGCAAAAAGTGCGGGCACGTAGGCATCTTCCTCAAAGGCGACCGCTTCATTCACGCCTCCACCTCGCGCGGCGTAGTGGTGTCGAGCCTCAACGAGAGTTTCTGGGACAAGCACTGGCTGTGCGGCGGGCAGTCGCATCGCAGAAAAAGATAAAGACGATGGCATAAGAAATTCGCCTTGTTTACTTGTCTACTTATTTACTTCGTGATTTTCGGCTGCGCTCGACATAGTCCGAACAAGTTCGGCTCTGCGCTCGCTTGCACGAAAATCTCCTCGTCTAGCCGTTTACTAACTACCATGCAACAAGAACCCGCAATAAATATCGAGCAACACCCTCTGCGCCCCTTCCTCCCCGAAGGGGCGCAAGTGCTTATGCTCGGCAGTTTCCCGCCGCCGCGCAGCAAGTGGTCGATGGACTTTTTCTATCCCAACTACATCAACGACATGTGGCGCATCTTCGGACTTGTCTTTAAGGACGACCGCGACTATTTCGTCGATGCGGCGGCAAAGACCTTCCGCCTCGACCTGCTTCGCCCGTTTCTCGAAGAAAAAGGCATCGCCCTCTACGACACCGCCTGCGCCGTGCGCCGCCTGCAAGGCAATGCCTCCGACAAATTTCTCGAAATCGTCACGGCCACCGACCTCGATGCCCTGCTTTCGCAACTGCCCCAATGCCGCGCCATAGTGACTACGGGCGGAAAGGCTACCGAAACGCTCCTCGCGCATTTCAACGCCCAACTGCCCAAAATAGGCTCGTATGCCGCCGTCAGGTTTGCCGGCCGTCCGCTCCGCCTCTACCGTATGCCCAGCAGCAGCCGCGCCTATCCCCTGTCGCTCGACAAGAAAGCCGCCTATTACAAGCAGATGTTTTTAGAAATTTTCAGCACCCGATAAACAATAACACTGGAATACGGGGGGGGTGGCTCGGCTGAGCCTGCACAATAGAGTGGCCATTTGAGCAATACGAGTACGATTTCAACCAAAGCCTCTATGCCATAAAACCGCTACAAAATCCGCTTTCCCTATGCAGGGGAAGCGGATTTTTTCTTATATTTGCACCTTAGAAAGTGCACATAACCAACAAATCTGCACTTTTGAAAATGCAAATCGAAACA
The DNA here is from genome assembly GCA_022784065.1 of Bacteroidales bacterium. Lineage (GTDB taxonomy): Bacteria > Bacteroidota > Bacteroidia > Bacteroidales > Bacteroidaceae > Alloprevotella. Next base: position 11,291 of record JALFUO010000040.1, read on the forward strand.
ATTATGACCGAAGCAACGCTGAAATATTACATGCAAGAGCAGCTCGACTTGATCTCTTTAGACTTCAAGCGATACCTATTCGGCAACTTGCCGTGGGACGCAAGGCTTTTAGGTATTATGGGGCCACGCGGTATCGGCAAGTCCACGATGCTCTTGCAACGCATTAAGGAAATGGAACCGGATATGCGCGCTAAATCGCTCTATATCTCCACGGACCACAGCTATTTCGCAGACAACACGCTTACCGGCGTAGCCGACCGCCTCGTGCTCCAAGGGGGCGAATGGCTGTTTATCGACGAAGTGCATAAATATAAAGGGTGGTCGCGCGAATTGAAACAGATTTACGACACGCATCCCGAACTACACGTTTGCTTTACGGGTTCTTCCGTGCTCGATATCCTCGAAGGTGAAGCCGACCTCAGCCGCCGCGCCCTGCTTTTTGAGATGCAGGGATTATCTTTCAGGGAATATCTCGAAATGTTCCACGGTATCAAGTCGCCCGTCCGCACCCTTTCCGAACTATTGCAGGGACAGGCACAGATAGAAGGTTTGCAGCACCCTCTGCCCCTGTTCGGACAGTATCTGCGCGAGGGCTATTATCCATTTTCCAAAGAGGGTTACTTCCAGCGCCGCATGCAGCAAGTGGTGCGCCTTACGATGGAGGTCGACATTCCTCAATATGCCAACATGTCGCCCGCCACAGGCAGAAAACTCAGGCAAATGCTCTCAATTATTGCCGGTAACGTGCCCTACAAGCCCGAAGCCACGGGACTTGCCAACGAGATAAAGGTGAGCAGGAACGACATCCCTACCTTCTTGGCATATATGGAAAAAGCAGGCATGATAAGCCTGTTGCGCGACGAAACGGGCGGTATGCGCGGATTAGGAAAGACAGAGAAAGTATACCTTGACAATCCAAACCTTATCTATGCCTTGACGGGCGAGGATGCCAATATCGGCAATATCCGCGAAACGTTTTTCTACAATCAAACGCGCCTGACAGAAAAGGTTACCGCTTCAAAATCAGCCGACTTCCGCATCAGTAAATACACCTTCGAAGTAGGTGGAGCTGGAAAGGGGCGCAAGCAAATCCAAGGCATAGACAACGCCTACGTCGTGCGCGACGACACAGAATATGCCGTTGACAACGTGCTCCCGCTTTGGTCGTTCGGACTTTTATATTAGGTGGACAATCAGCATATCGCCCCGCTGCAAGTACAATCTTGAGCGGGGCGATTCTCCCTTTGCCTCTCATTCCAGTCGCCCTGCGCCCTTGAGAAGCCCGTACTACGGGAGGTGCGATGAGCACAAAGGGCGTAGAAAGGAAAAAGCGCACGCAAACGGCAGACGCCGCGCCTGTCCCCTTCGTTCGGCAATAGAGCCGCCTATTATAAGTTGATATTTGAGGATTTGTTCGACATTTTTTTGAAATCCATTGCTTTGTGTCTTTGCAAAAGTTCCAAATGCAAAGTTACGCGAATGTCAATATCCGAAATATTTCTTGCAATAAACACCCATGATGCTGTCGTAACGCATAGTGCAATCTTTATCATCCGCGAGTGAATGGCTTGAATTTGGGAAAACTATTAAATCGTATGGTTTGCCAAGGCTATCGTATTTTGCTTGAAGTGCGCGGTAGTGTTCAGGCTTGACTACCCAATCTTTTTCTCCATAGGCAAAAATAGCTGGCAGGGCTGTCGAATCGTTGATATAGCGGACGGGGGAAACCTTCAGTTTGATGCCGTCGAGTTGTTCGGGTGTCAGTGAGGATGCATTTATGCGTTCCCCCGTGCAGCCAAACACGAAGTTCTCTATGTCCTCGGCTTTGGCATTACCGTCGTATGGAAACAGTATTCGCATATCTGCCGGCCCCACCTTGACAGCAGTAAAGCGTAACGGAAGTATGTGTGAATGACTGTAAGAGTACAACATAGAAAGATGCCCGCCTGCCGATGTACCGCAAATAGCCATTTGTCGGATATGAACATTTTTCGTTGCCGCAAATTTGACGATTTGTCGGATGCAGGAGTCAATTTCATCAATCATAGCAGATATTGAAGCACCTTTTTCTTTCAGGAGGGTGTAGTTCATTGTTGCTGTTGCATAGCCTTTACGCACCCAAGTGTAGCAGTCGCCATGATGCTCATTCTTGTCTCCGCCCAACCACGAACCGCCATGAACATATAGGATAAGTCCAAGGCTGTCTTTATGTTCTGCATCATTGGGCAGAAACAGGTCGTAGGTGTTGTGTTCATGTTTTCCATAAGCCACGTCAGCGAATCGCCGCCCGTACTCGTCTTTCCACTTGGGCCTATTCACAAAAACAACTGTTGCTACTACGATGCATAAAAGCAAAATCGCTCCCAACAAGAAGCCACATCCCTTTTTGATAATACTTTTTGTTTTCATCTTGCTAAATTCTATTGTTGCCTTACACCTATACTTTTTTATTCCTATTCGGTGAAATGGCTGTCTTTGTTCATAGTTATTTGTTTTTTGTAATTGCAAAGGTAACTATATGGACTGAATACCGAGCGAGGCATCCAACTTAGACCGGCGTTCTGCAGGGCGACCCTACTGCCAAGCGCTACCAAACGTCCGCTACTCAAAGTTCAGAATTATCAGAGGGTGTACCAAGGTCTCATTCTTGATACACCCTCTGTCAGTTCAGCCAAAAGGCCGTAGATGTCGTAAGCAAAAAAAGAATAGGCAATCGAGGCGGTTATGCCTCAGCCAGCCTAATCTGAGAAAGAATGTCCTGGCACTTCGTGCCGTTGCGCATCTCGCGGTAACGCTGAAAGCGGTAGCGAAGCGTCTTGATACGGCTTGCAAGCGTGTTCGTCTCGTTCTTTCTCTCCGTGTTGTCCAAATTGTTTTGCTTCTGTTCCATAATCTTTTTACCTTAAAATAAAGCCTTGCCCTTTGCGAGGCTTCTGTGAACTATATATACCTAATGTTTTGTGTTGTTTCTGATACAAAGATAAGGGGCAAAAATCGTTTCCGCCAAACATTTTTCCGAGAAACCGCTCTTTCGTAACCATCTTTTAGCAAGTCGGCGGCTGCCTGCAAAGAGCACTTTGCAAAATGCGGGTTCTTTATAGCATTGGGGAGGATGCTTTCAATGGTTGCACCGGCTTAACCTCAGTTACAATTCCAGAGGGTGTTACAAGCATAGGCAAGGACGCTTTCGGGGGTTGTTCGGCCCTAACCACAGTAACCCTCCCGAATGGGGTGAAAAAAATGCCTGACGCTTTCCTTAACTGTACTGGTATAACTACCATCAATATCCCAGCCAAGAAGACCGACTACTACAAGAAACGCCTGCCCGAGGAACTCCACCAGTTCATCGTGGAGATGGAGCCTGAGAAGAAGGCAAAGAAAAAGTAATGACGCTCATGGTGAAACCATATCTCCCGGTTGTGCACAACCGGGAGATAACTTGCAGTGTGAATAACTAAAAAGGCGATAAAAGGCAAGCATATGCTTGCCTTTTTAATTGGATTAAGGAGTAAAAAACGCTGTTTTTGTTTCCTGTGGGAAATAAAATTGCTGTATCGATCAATCTGACAGTAAATCTTAGTTTGGGTGGCGCATTGATGAAGTCAGGAGGGGAAGTCAGTATTAACTTCGTTGAACCTGCTTGCGCTCGCTGTAAGATTAAAGTAAACTTGTATCTCGCTCGCTTAATAGCAGCATTGTCGAACCCTGTGGCTTTCGTCGCTACGCTCTGTCGGGATGACAGATTCGTAGATAAAGAGATTATGTAAACGCCGGTGCAGCACTTCAGTACATACGCTTCAAGGTATCGTCATCCACAACCTTGCCAATGGTGGGAGCATTGGGGAACGGTGCGTTGATGAAGTCTTTCAACAGCCTCTCATCCAATCCATTCCCTGTAATTTGGCCTATAATGTCACGGAAAGTCCAGTGAGCCTGAATTTTGCCTGTGTCGTTGAATATCGGAATTACATTGAAATCCAGTCTCGTCTGAAGATAATCCTTGAAAACCACAAGCTTTAGCAAACAGGCTGCACTGTTGTCAAGCAGTTTGTCAAACGGAATGTTGGCCAAGGATTGCAATGTCTTTTCCAAATCAGCGACAGCAACAGCCTCATCGGCTTGTCGGTTTGAATTGAGGACCTCAGCCAGTGCAGTGCATTGTTTGTTGAGTATGGTATATACCTTGTCGGCAAATGCAAACAGAGAATGGTGGGAGATGTAGACCATGAGGTTTGCCTGCTTCTCAATATGGGCAAGTTGCTTTACGTCGCCGGGCAAGAGTCTCTTTGACAACGGCAACAGTTCTACAATTGCATTCTGCAAATCGGTCAATACTACACACATGCTTTCGGCCGCCTCCCAAAGTTCGGGATAATCATTTTCCAAAAAATCTCTCAATGTGTAAGGATTGCTGGTTTTTCTAATTACAAGCATAATATTGTTTTTTATGTTATCACTGATTTACTTTCTCCGTGGTGTGCATATAATACCTTAATTACAATAAAATCTGAGAAGTTATCTCCTTTTGGAGGCTGCATTCGGTTTGCACTACTTTTGGGAGATAAGGAACTGGAACACTTTGCAAAATGCGGGTTCTTTATTCGTAGCGCATGGTCTTGGCGGGCTTGATGATGCCCACGATGAAACTGGGCAGGACGAGGGCAAGCAGCGTGACGAGCAGCGTGCCGGCGTTGATGAGCAGGAAGAGGGGGACGTCGAACGCCACGGGGGCGCGGTCGACATAATAGACCGAGGGGTCGAGGCGCACGATGCCGAAGAAATGCTGCAGGGCGAGTATGCCCAGCCCCACGGCGTTGCCCCACAGCATGCCGCGCGAGAGAATGAGGGCGGAGAGCCAGAGAAACACGCTGCGCACCGTGCCGCCGCGCGCGCCGAGGGTTTTGAGCAGACCTATGTCGCGCGTGCGTTCCAATATTAATATAAGCAGGCTGCACATCATCGTCACCACCGCCACCACGGTCATGAGGGCGAGGATTACAAGCACGTTCATGTCGAGCAGTTCGAGCCATGCCGACACGGAGGCCGTGCGCGGATTCTCGCGCAGGCTTTGCGAAAGATATGCGCTGCCGTTGCGGTCAGTGCGGCCGTTGAAGCGGCCGGCCAGTGCTATCTGCGCGGCATCGATGCCGCCGTCGTCGGGCAGCATGATTTCTATGCCGCCGCACTGGTCGCCCTGCCACGAATTGAGGGTATTGACAGCGGCGATGTCGGTAACGGCGAAGAAGCGGTCGAACTGCGGCATGTGGGTGTCGTAGATACCCACGATGTCGAAGCGGCGCATCTTCACGGTGCGCTCGAAGAAGTAGGCGGCGATGCGGTCGCCGCGCTTCAATTTGAGTTGGTCGGCCGTAAGGCGCGAGAGCAGGATTTCGCGCTTGCCGCGCTCCGTGCCCACGGCGGGCAGGCGACCTTCGGCGAGGCGGCTTTTGAGAAACGCCGTGTCGTAGTCCGCGCCGATGCCTTTGAGGGTGATGGCTGCGTAGGCATCGTCGGTTTTGAGAATGCCGCTCTTGGTTGAAAAACGCGCGAAGCGGCTGCCGGGCGGCAGGCAGGCACGCACGTCGCGCTCCACACCCTCGTCTATGACAATGGGCGCAGCTTCGGGATTGTAGAAAGAAAGGGGATTGAGTAGCGTGATGTGGGAGGCAAAGCCGGAGAGCGTGGCGCGTATCTCCTGCTGAAAACCGCGCACAACGCCCACGGTAATAATCATCACCGCAAGGCTCACAGCCACGCTGATGGTAGACACACGCACCGCCGGGCGCGAGGCTTTGGCCTTGTTTTCCCCATCGGAGCGGAAGAAGCGGGCGGCAAGAAAAAAGGGCAGTTTACTCATTGTCTACTGACGTGCGCCCGGGATATGCCTGCAAGGCTTTGCCCAGCACGGTGAGGGCATCGGTAAGGTCTTCTTTTTTGAGCACGTAGGCGATGCGCACCTGATTGATGCCTGCGCCGGGCGTAGTGTAGAAACCGGCGGCGGGCGCCATCATCACGGTCTTGCCTTCGTAAGAGAAATCCGTGAGGCACCATGCGCAGAACTTTTCGGCATCGTCCACGGGCAGCTTTGCCACGGTGTAGAACGCGCCCATCGGTATGGGCGAGTATACGCCGGGAATGCGGTTGAGCCCGTCGATGAGGCATTTGCGCCGCTCTACGTATTCGTCGTAGACCTCTCGGGCATAGTCCTGCGGCTCGTCGAGCGAGGCTTCTGCCACAAGCTGGCCGAGCAGCGGGGGACTGAGCCGCGCCTGGCAGAATTTCATCACCGCGCTCCGCACCTCGGCGTTTTTCGTGATAAGCGCGCCGATGCGTATGCCGCACTCGCTGTAACGCTTCGACACGGAGTCGATGAGCACCACGTTTTGCTCGATGCCTTCGAGGTGGCAGGCTGAAATATAAGGCGAGCCGGTGTAGATGAACTCGCGATACACCTCATCGGAGAAGAGGTAAAGGTCGTACTTCTTGACGAGGTCGCGGATTTGGTTCATCTCGCGCCGCGTATAGAGATAGCCCGTCGGGTTGTTGGGATTGCAGATGAGAATAGCCCGCGTGTGCTCGTTGATGAGTTCCTCGAACTTCTCCACCTTCGGCAGCGAAAATCCCTCCTCTATCGTAGTGGCTATGGTGCGGATGCGCGCGCCTGCCGAAATGGCAAAGGCCATGTAGTTGGCATAAGCAGGCTCGGGCACGATGATTTCATCTCCGGGATTGAGGCACGACATGAAGGCGAAGAGCACCGCCTCCGAGCCGCCGGCTGTTATGATGATGTCATCGGGCGAAAGGCGGATATCGTATTTCGCATAGTAGTGCGTGAGTTTCTCGCGATAGGAACGGAAGCCTTGGCTCGGACTGTACTCCAAGACGCTGCGGTCGATGTGCTTCAACGCGTCGAGACCTGCCTGCGGCGTGGGCAGGTCGGGCTGGCCGATATTGAGGTGGTAGACATGAATGCCCCGCTCCTTGGCAGCCGTTGCCAGCGGCGCAAGCTTGCGGATAGGCGATTGGGGCATTTCCATGCCTCGGTTTGAGATTTTCGGCATAATATATGAATATTGTGTGCTTTGTGTACGTTCTTGGGGAGGGGCGTTTTCCGAAACGCTCCCGCTTTTGCTGCAAAGTTAGCAACTTATAAGCAAGTATTCGCTAATTGCTATCCGTTAATCGCTAAAAAAAAGGCATTATATGCGCAGAAACTGCGTTTTTTCTGCTAAATTTGCAGTCATTAAAACGACTTTGTGCGCATTGGTTGCGCTTTTCTTTTTTTTCAAATATCTCATTCTTCCCATGGAACTGGACATCCTGACCGCCGTGTCGCCTATCGACGGACGCTACCGCAGCAAAACCGAAGCCTTGGCTAATTATTTTTCGGAATATGCTCTGATGAAATATCGCGTCCGCGTGGAAATCGAGTATTTTATCACGCTTTGCGAACTGCCGCTGCCGCAGTTGGAGGCTTTTCCCCACGATTTATTCCCCCGCCTGCGCAGCATCTACCAAGATTTTTCTGAGCAAGACGCCGCCCGCGTCAAGGACATCGAAAGCGTGACGAACCACGACGTGAAAGCCATCGAGTATTTCATTAAAGAACAGTTCGATGCTATCGGCGGTTTGGAAAGTTTCAAGGAATTTATCCATTTCGGCCTCACGTCCCAGGACATCAACAACACGTCGTTCCCCCTCATGCTCAAAGACTCCCTCGCCGAGGTCTACGTGCCGCAGGTTGAGGAACTCATTGCGCAGCTCAACGCTTACGCGGAGGAGTGGAAAGACATTCCCATGCTGGCCAAGACGCACGGCCAGCCGGCCTCGCCCACGCGCCTCGGCAAGGAGGTCAAGGTGTTTGCCTACCGTCTCGAGCAGCAGCTCGCCGTGCTCAAAGCCTGCACGCTGACGGCCAAGTTCGGCGGCGCAACGGGCAACTACAACGCGCACCACGTGGCCTACCCCGCCTACGACTGGCGCGCCTTCGGCGACCGCTTTGTGAGCGAGAAGCTCGGACTGAAGCGCGAGACCTTCACCACGCAAATCAGCAACTACGACAGCCTCGCCGCCGTGTTCGACGCGATGAAGCGCATACACACCATCGTCATCGACCTCGACCGCGACTTCTGGCAGTACGTTTCGATGGAATATTTCAAGCAGCGCATCAAGCAGGGCGAGGTGGGTTCGAGCGCAATGCCCCACAAGGTGAACCCCATCGACTTCGAGAACTCCGAGGGCAACCTCGGCATGGCCAATGCCCTCCTCGAGCACCTCAGCCGCAAGCTCCCCATCAGCCGCTTGCAACGCGACCTCACCGACTCTACCGTAATCCGCAACATCGGCGTGCCTATGGGCCACGCCCTCATCTCTTTCCAAAGCACGCTCAAAGGCTTGCGCAAGCTGCTGCTCAACGAAGAAGCCATCAGCCGCGACCTCGACAGCTGCTGGGCAGTGGTGGCAGAGGCTATCCAGACCATACTGCGCCGCGAGGCTTACCCCCACCCCTACGAGGCTCTCAAAGCCCTCACGCGCACCAACGCCGCCATCACCGAAGAAAGCATACACAACTTTATCGCCTCTCTCGAGGTGAGCGATGCCGTGAAGGCAGAGCTTATGGCCATCGCGCCCCACAATTACACAGGCCTATAAATAATAGAAACGTTTTTAGTAAACGAGTAAACAAGTAAACAAGACAAGTTACTCATCTTAATATATAAATAGCACGACATTCCTGTCTCGTCTACTCGTTTACTCGTCAACTTGTCTACTAAATAAAAACTTACCCAACACAATCATTTCTAATTTTACAAAAAACCATGACTGAAGAAGTATTTGGCACAGGCCAAACAGAAAACACAGAGCATGCAGGCAGCCGCGAGGGCTTCTACGCATCGCAGTCGGGCGATAACTCAGAACGCCGCCCTTATCAAAACAATTCCTATAACAACGGCGGCTACCGTCCGCGCTTCAACCAAGGCAACCGCTACGGCGGCGCGAATGGCGAGGGCGGCTATCGTCCGCGCTATCAAAACGCCGGAGGCTACCGTCCGCGCACCAACAATTACGGCGACCAAGAAGGCACAGCCTACGGCGAACGCCCCCGCCAAAACGGAGGCTACAATAACGGCTACCGCCAGCAGGGTGGCTACAACCGTCAGGGCGGTTACCGCCAGCAAGGGCAGGGCAATTATCGCCCTTACAACAACGACCGCCCCGCTTATCGTCCCAACCGCTTCAACGCAGGCGAAGCAACCGATAACTTTGACGAGGGCACGGGCTTCCGCCCCAACCGTCCCGCACAGGGCGGCTACCGTCAGCGCACCGGCGGCTACAATAACGGCTACAACCGCCAGCAAGGCGGCTATAATCGCCAGGGCGGTTACAACAACGGCTACAACAACCGCCGCCAGGCCGGCTACGACCCCCACGCCAAGTACTCGCAGAAAAAGCGCCTTGAATATAAAGAGGAGCACATCGACCCCAATGCACCGATTCGCCTCAACCGCTATCTTGCCAACGCCGGCATTTGCTCGCGCCGCGATGCCGATAAATACATCGAGGCCGGTGTAGTGACGGTAAACGGCGAAGTGGTTACCGAACTCGGCACGAAGGTGCTCCGCTCCGACGTGGTGCAGTTCCACGAACAGCCTGTAAAGATTGAGAAGAAGGTTTACGTGCTCCTCAACAAGCCCAAAGGCTACGTTACCACGAGCGAAGACCCGCAGAACCGCAAGACCGTGATGGACCTCGTGAAAAACTGCTGTCCCGAGCGCATCTACCCCGTAGGCCGCCTCGACCGCAACACCACGGGCGTACTGCTGCTCACCAACGACGGCGACATGGCCTCCAAGCTCACGCACCCCAAGTTCCTCAAAAAGAAAATCTATCACGTTTATCTTGATAAAAACCTCACGGCAGCCGACCTCAACCAAATCGCCGAAGGCATCACGCTCGAAGACGGCGACATCAAGGCCGACGCCATCGAATACGCCAGCCCCACCGACAAGAAGCAGATCGGCATCGAAATCCATAGCGGCCGCAACCGCATCGTGCGCCGCATCTTCGAAAGCCTCGGCTACCACGTCACGAAACTCGACCGCGTGTACTTCGCCGGCCTCACCAAGAAGAACGTGAAGCGCGGTGACTGGCGCTTCCTCACCGAAAAGGAAGTAAACATGCTCCGCATGGGCGCGTTTGAATAAAGGCTTTGTCTAATTATATTAATTACGACTAAATTTAATCATCATGATTAGAACCAGAATATCCGACCTCCTCGCCCGCACCGACTTCGGTGCAGAGGTGTGCGTCAAAGGCTGGGTGCGCACAAAGCGCGGCAGCAAATCTGTGAACTTCATCGCCCTTAACGACGGCTCAACCATCAAGAACGTGCAAATCGTGGCAGATGTGGAGAAGTTCGACGAAGAAACCCTCAAGCAAATCACCACCGGCGCATGCCTCTGCGTTGAAGGCACGCTCGTTGAGAGCCAAGGCGCGGGACAGAGCGTGGAGATACAGGCCACGGCTATCACCGTTTACGGCACGTGCGGCGCTGACTATCCCATGCAGAAGAAGGGGCAGACCTTCGAATATATGCGCCAGCACGCCCACATGCGCCTGCGCACCAACACTTTCGGTGCCGTGATGCGCATCCGCCACAACATGGCAATGGCTATCCACCGCTATTTCCACGAGCACGGCTTCTACTACTTCAACACACCCATCATCACCGCCAGCGACTGCGAAGGCGCAGGCCAGATGTTCCAGGTGACCACCAAGAACCTCTACGACCTCAAAAAGGACGAGGAGGGCAAGATTGACTATTCCGACGACTTCTTCGGCAAGACCACCTCGCTCACCGTGAGCGGACAGCTCGAAGGCGAGCTCGGCGCCACCGCCCTCGGCGCAATCTACACTTTCGGCCCCACGTTCCGCGCCGAAAACTCTAACACGCCGCGCCACCTCGCCGAGTTCTGGATGATTGAGCCGGAAGTAGCCTTCTACGACATCAACGACAATATGGACCTCGCCGAGGACTTCATCAAGTACTGCGTGCGCTGGGCACTCGACAACTGCGCCGACGACCTCGACTTCCTCAACAAGATGATCGACAAGACGCTGCTCGAACGCCTCCACTTCGTCGTCGAGCACGACTTCGTGCGCCTCACCTACACCGAGGGCATCGAAATCCTCGAAGCCGCCATCAAGAACGGCCGCAAATTTGAGTTCCCCGTATATTGGGGCTGCGACCTCGCCAGCGAGCACGAGCGCTACCTCGTAGAGGAGCACTTCAAGCGTCCCGTAATCCTCACGGACTATCCTAAGGAAATCAAGGCCTTCTACATGAAGCAGAACGCCGACGGCAAGACCGTCCGCGCCATGGACGTGCTCTTCCCGCAGATTGGCGAAATCATCGGCGGCTCGGAGCGCGAGGAGAGCTACGAGAAGCTCACGCAGCGCATCGAAGAGCTGCACATTCCGATGAAAGACATGTGGTGGTATCTCGACACGCGCCGCTTCGGCACGTGCCCGCACTCCGGCTTCGGCCTCGGCTTCGAGCGCCTCATTCTCTTCGTCACCGGCATGCAGAATATCCGCGACGTCATTCCCTTCCCCCGCACACCGAAATCCGCAGAGTTTTAAGCATTCTGACTTATCCTATAAAAAGCAACTTCGGGGCTGTGTCCGCATTGGAACACAGCCCCGAGATTTTTTATAGCTAAACCGAAACAAGTTTTGATACGGTTTGGCGGGGCGATTTTCTACCTGATATTTTTTAGTTGCAAGCAGATAGTTTTTCCTTTCTGCCTGATATTTTTCACCGTCTCCAAGGAAAAGTTTATTACAAAGTTTGTAACACGGGGCTGTGTCAAAATTGGCGCAGCCTCTTTGTTTTGTAATATATTGAAAAACATAAAACAAAGCCCTGACTTTCACAAGCCGGGGCTTTGTCATGTCAAAAAGTTTTTGTACCTTTATGACAAATAACAAATTACATGT
>JALFUO010000087.1 GCA_022784065.1 Bacteroidales bacterium
TTGGGTTGACGTTTTGTCATCTTTTGTTTTCTTTTCGGTCTCAATCGTAAGTCTCATCGGTCACGTAGCCCGCTACGCTCCCTCTTCCACTTACAATTTATCCTCGAAAATAAATCCAAAATCTGCCAAAGCGAATTAATAGAACCCACCTTAATCCGAAAAGATGCTCCAAGACTCTTTGCAGATAGTGCCGCCTGCGGCTTTCGACACAGTGCCTGCCGCTCCGGCAGACATTCGGCCGCTGCCTGCCGGCGAGCCGTTGCAGATGTATCCTGCCGCGCTCGACACGGCGCAGTGGCAGCACGGTCTGCTTCGCTTCGAGAATATGCCGCCTACCAGTGCGCCCGACAGCACGCTTCTGCATTACGGGGAGATAACCGCTTATAATCCCGAGGGCATGGCTGGCGCGCCGCTGCCCTATTGTTTCAGGACGGACGATATAGTTACCTCCTTCCTGCTGCTTAGTTTCTTCTTGGTGGCATTTGTCACCGCCTATTCGCGCCGTTTCCTTGCGGCGGCCCTAAAAGATTTTTTCCATAAGGGCAGCCGCAGCGAGCGGCTCACCACTCAGGAAGACAATAGCCTGCGCGGCAAGTCCTTTCTCGTTTTCCAATCCTCCTTCCTGCTCGGCATTCTCTTTTACGACTATGCCGCAGAGCGGTTGCCCGAAGCCTGCGCCAAGGTGTCGCCTTATTATATCCTTGGTGGCGCTGTATTGTTATGCATTCTCTGTTATTGGTTGAAAATGCTCTTGCAGCGGTTCGTCGGCAACGTGTTTTTCGATGCTGCGAGCAACCGCCGCTGGACCGACGCTGCCAACCTGTGTATTTTCTTGGCGGGTATCTTTCTTTTTCCCTTGGTGCTATTGGTCGTTTACTTCGATTTGGACTTTGCTTTGACGCAAACATTGTTCCTTTTTACCTTTTTATTCATCGAAATCTTACTTGCTTATAAGTGTTTTTGCATATTTTTCGGTTACGCTTTCGGCTGGGTGCATTTAATTTTGTACTTTTGCACGCTTGAAATTGCTCCCTTGATTATTTTGTGGCGGTCGTTGCATATTTTTACAGGTTACTTAGTTGTGCTTGAATAATAATTGCACAGCCGAAGCGCAGGCGGGCAAAGGAGAGCGGCACAAGAAAAAGCAAGACTCTGCAACACAAAATATCTAAGCGAATCAAAAGATTCTCATGGTAAAAAAAATACTTGTTTCACAACCGGCACCCTCTACGGAAAAGTCGCCTTATTTCGACATTGCGGCGAAGCACGGCGTAGAGTTCGTGTTCCATCCTTTCATTAAGGTGGAATGCCTCACGCCCAAGGAGTTTCGCCAGCAAAAGATACAGGTGCTCGACTACTCGGCCATCGTGTTCACCTCGCGCCACGCCATCGACAATTTCTTCACGCTTTGCAAGGAGATGCGCGTAGCCATTCCCGAAACGATGAAATACTTTGCCATTTCCGAAACCGTTTCCTATTATATTCAGAAATACGTTCAGTACCGCAAGCGCAAGGTGTTTTGCGGCGCGACGGGCAAACTTGCCGATTTGGTGGCGATGATGGTGAAGCACAAGGGGGAGAAATATCTTGTGCCGCAGAGCGACGTGGCCGGCGACGAGGTGCACCGCTTGCTGGAAGAGAAGAAACTCAACCACACCGAGTGCATTATGTATCGCACCGTGCGCAACGACTATCCGCAGGACAAGCCTTTCGACTTCGACATGATAGTGCTCTTCACGCCTGCCGGCGTAGAGTCGCTGCAAAAGAATTTCCCCGACTTCGTTCAGGGCGACACGCGCCTGGCCTGCTTCGGCAAGAGCACGGCGAAGGCTTTGGGCGATGCAGGCTTCCGCTTAGACCTTGAAGCCCCCACGGTAGAGGCGCGCTCCATGACGGCCGCCATCGACCTTTATCTTGAAAAAGAAAACAAATAGACGGGTCTGCGTGGCGCGTGCCTCGCAGATTCTTTTTTTTCAAAAACAATGTCTCATCGGTTCACTTTTCCCAAGGCGGAGCATCTTTGTCTGAAAAACGACATAGAGCGGCTCTTTTCCGCCGGAGGCAAATCGCTCTCGGCTTATCCCTTGCGCCTTGTGGCGCACAGCGCAGACAGTGCCGCCGTGCCCGTGAAAGTGTTGATGAGCGTATCGAAGCGGCGGCTGCGCCACGCCGTAGACCGTAACCGCGCCAAGCGGCAGATGCGCGAGGCTTACAGGCTCAACAAGCACATCCTTTTAGATAGCCTTGCAGAGGGCGAATGTTTGCACCTCGCTTTCGTTTGGCTGGCAGACCGCCCGCTGCCCTCCAAGTTCGTGATGTCGAAAATGCAGAACCTCCTTGTGCGCCTTACCGAGAAAAGGTAGGGGCATAAAGTTTACAGAGATGGCATGGACCTTATTTTTCAGAAAATCCGTAGTTTCTTTATTATTCTGTTGGTAGCGCCGATAAGGTTCTACCAACGTTTTGTTTCTCCCCTCACGCCCCCGGCGTGCCGCTTCACCCCCACTTGCTCGCAATACGCCGTCGAGGCCTTGCGCCGCCACGGCCCCATAAAAGGACTCTACCTTGCCGTGCGCCGCATCTTGCGCTGCCACCCTTGGGGCGGCAGCGGCTACGACCCCGTGCCGTAAACGAATTATCTGTATACTCGTTTACTCGTTTACTTGTTTACTTGTCTACTCGCCTACTCGTTTACTCCAGTTCGATGTTCGACTTCCACACTCACCGCCTTGATGCTCCTGTGGGCGAAGCCATTATTTGCCTGCCCGCCGAAGTGCTGCGCCGTCCCGACGCTTTCGAGCCGCGCGAGGGTGCGCTCTATGCCGCCGGCGTGCACCCTTGGGCCACGGTCGACGAGGCTGATGCCCGCGTGCAGTTGCAAGGCCTGCCGTGCCTTTTGGCGCATCCGCAGGTGGTGATGCTTGGTGAATGTGGCTTGGATAGGCTGCGCGGCGGTGCCGAGGCGTTCCAGATAGAAATCTTCGAGGCGCAGATAGCCTTGGCAGAGCGTTTCCGCCTGCCCGTCACGCTCCACGTTGTCCGCGCTTGGGACGCCCTGCTGCGGCTGCACCGGTCTTTGCGACCCACTACGCAGTGGACGGTACACGGTTTTCGCGGCAAGCCCGCCCTTGCCCGGCAATTGCTCGATGCTGGCATTGACCTTAGTTTCGGCGCGCGATACAATCCCGAAAGTTTTCTTCTTACCCCTCCCGAGCGGCGGCATCGAGAGAGCGATGCGCTCTAACGTCCACTTGTTTACTCGTTTACTCGTTTACTAAACAACTCGTTTCCTCGTTATTATAGGCAAAAAGGTATCTACCTCGAAAAGAATGCCTAACTTTGTCCGCAGAAACTTGTAAAATCAAATTTTTGGAAATAATATGAATTTCGTAGAAGAACTCAAATGGCGCGGCATGATACACCAGATGATGCCGGGCACAGAAGAAATGCTTTCGCAAGGCATGGCAACGGCCTACGTGGGCATCGACCCCACGGCCGACTCCCTCCACATCGGCCACCTCTGCGGCGTGATGATGCTCCGCCACTTCCAGCGGTGCGGCCATAAGCCCCTCGCCCTCGTTGGCGGCGCAACGGGCATGATAGGCGACCCCTCGGGCAAGAGCGCAGAGCGCAACCTGCTCACAGAGGACGTGCTGCGCCACAACGTGGCCTGCATCAAGGCACAGCTCGCTCACTTCCTCGACTTCGACAGCGACGCACCCAACGCAGCCGAACTGGTGAACAACTACGACTGGATGAAGAACTATTCCTTCCTCGACTTCGCCCGCGAAATCGGCAAGCACATCACCGTCAACTACATGATGGCCAAGGAAAGCGTGAAACGCCGCATCAACGGCGAGGCAGGCGACGGGCTCTCATTCACTGAGTTCACCTATCAGCTCCTCCAAGGCTACGACTTCCTCCATCTCTATCAGGAAAAAGGCTGCCGCCTGCAAATGGGCGGTGCCGACCAGTGGGGCAACATCACCACGGGCACCGAACTCATCCGCCGCAAGCTCGGCGCAGAAGCCGACGCTTATGCCCTCACCTGCCCGCTCATCACGAAAGCCGACGGCAAGAAGTTCGGCAAGACAGAGCAGGGCAACGTGTGGCTCGACCCGCAACGCACCACGCCTTACAAGTTCTATCAGTTCTGGCTCAACGTGGGCGACGAAGAGGCAGAGCGCTACATCAAGATTTTCACCTCGCTCCCGAAGGACGAAATCGACGCCCTCATCGCCGAGCACCGCGCCGACCCCGGCCGCCGCGTGCTGCAAAAGCGCCTCGGCGAGGAAGTGACCTGCATGGTGCACTCCCGCGCCGACTACGAGATGGCCGTCGAGGCTTCCAACATTCTTTTCGGCAAGGCCACCAAGGAAAGCCTGCAGCGCCTCGACGAGGCCACCCTCCTGAGCGTCTTCGACGGCGTGCCCCGCTTCACCGTGGGCCGCGGCCAGGCCATCGGCGCAAAGGCCGTGGACCTCTTTGCCGAAACCACCCAGTGCTTCGCCTCGAAGGGCGAGATGCGCAAGCTCGTGCAGGGCGGCGGCGTGAGCCTCAATAAGGAAAAGCTCGCCCAGTTCGACCGCCCCATCGAGGAAGCCGACCTCATTGCCGGCAAATACCTCCTCGTGCAGCGCGGCAAGAAGAACTACTACCTCATCACCGTGAACTGATCCCGAGAGGACAGGCATATATTAAATGTCTTAGGGCATGCCAGGCATTGGCTTGGCATGCCCTTTTTGCGTGTTTGCGCTTTTCTCATCTTGCCGCGCAGGAAAAAGTTCGTTTATATGAACGATTTTTAGTAAACAAGTAAACGAGTATACAAGTAAACAAGACAGAGATGTCTTGCTAATTTATATTTTACATGAGAAACTTGTCTCGTCTACTCGTTTACTTGTAAACTCGTCTACTAATAAACCAAAGAAAATACGTCCCTTAATGCCTTAAAACAAGCACGAAACCCCTGATTTGTTTGTTTCCTACTAAGATAATCGCTATTTTTGCAGGGTAATAACTATATTAGCCCTTTCGGGGCATCACTTAAATCTATCAAAAAACACACAATGAAAACGCTGAAAGCCTTTTTACTTTCATCAGCTCTCGTTGCCACTGGCGCGTGGGCACAGAGTGTGCCGACGCATGAGGCGTACGTCAGCTACGGTATGCCGAGCAGCATCGTCGATGCACTCAAGAACTGGGAACCGGGCAAGCCCTTCAACGGCGATGCCAATTACAAGGACGAGAATTTCTTCATCTCGCGCGTGCCGATGAAGCAGAAGTTCCTGCCTGGCGTTTACGCCAACCAGCAGATTACCGACGCTACCGACAAAAACCTTTGCTGGTGCGCTCCCACGGGCGAAATGACCAAAAAATGGGGCCCGATGCCGCGCTACAATTTCGATGCCGACAACTTCAACCTCTGGCAGTATATCAATATCCACTCCAACTGGAGCAACGGCTGGTGGCGCGTGCCCGGCGCTTTCAACGACGTGGCCCACAAGAACGGCGTCAAGACAGGCTGCACCTACTTTATCGACTGGGGTGCTTCTGTCAACATGGCGAACGAGCCGGGCAAGACGCTTTACGAACTCTCGGCACAGGACACGAAGGGTAACCCCATCTACGCCGAGAAATTCATCAACTTCCTCCGCTACTACGGCATCGACGGCATCTGCCTGAACCCCGAAGGCACTTGGGGCGCGGCTGTTTACACGCGCTTCATGAAATTCCTCGCCGTATGCCACCGCATCGCCAAGGAAAAGGGCTGGCCGTTCCACGTGGACTGGTACGCCTTTGTGAGCAACACGGGCGCACTCTCCGACAACGGCTGCACGCTGAGCTCTTATAACGATAAATGGTTCCACAACGACGACCTCGGCCAGCCCGTCACGGATATGTTCTTCCTCAACTACAACTGGGGCGAAAGTTCGCTCTCTACCAGCGTGGCCACGGCCAAAGCCCACGGACGCTCCACGTTCGATGTGTATGCCGGTTTTGACATGCAGGGACGCGGTTTCGGTAAGTACGGCAACGCAGGTTGGGAAACGCTGATGCGCTATCCCGTCAGCATCGTAGTTTGGGGCGCACACGACCGCAGCCAGCTCTACATCGGCTCCACCGAAGGCGGCCAGAGCGACTACGCCGTGCAAAACGAGTATCAGAAGAAGCAGGAACTGCTCTTTTCCGGCGCCAACCGCAATGTGCTCAACCTGCCTGCGCTCAACACGGGCAACACCACGACCTCCTTCTCCGACCTCGCCTCTTGGCACGGCTATGCCAAGGCCGTGCGCGAGCGTTCCACGCTGAGCGAAGTGCCCTTCGTGACGCGCTTCAACCTCGGTAACGGCCGCTTCATGAACAATGAAGGCGTGACGACCTGGAACCACAAGTGGTACAACTGGGGCGTGCAGGACCTGCTGCCCACGTGGCGCTGGTGGATTGACAACGGCGACGGCAAGACCGTGCCCGCCCAGGCCATCGAGGCTGACTTTACTTACGACGACGCTTGGTTCGGCGGTTCTTGCCTCAAATTCCACGGCAAGACGATGCGCTCCGACGTGCGCCTCTTTGCCACGAAGTGGAATGTGGCTTCCGAAAACGACGAGTTCCGCCTTGTCTACAAGGTTAACTCTGGCAAGGAAACGGGTGCCCGCCTCATGGTGTCGAAGCAGGGTGCTGAAAACAACTTCGCTTTCGTGGCTCTGCCCGATGCCGAAAAGCAGGGCGAGTGGCACACTGCCACAATCAAGGCTTCTGCCCTCGGCTTGAAGGGCGGCGACGTGATTGGCTGCGCCGGCCTGTCGTTCCAGGCTACGCCCGCCAACTATGAAATCCTCCTCGGCGAGTTCGCATTCGTGCCCGCCAACTTCAACGAAACGCCCGCTACCCCGCAGATTACCTACTCCGAAGTAATGAAGCGCGTGTACAACCGCGCCGACTTCAAGGTGGTATTCGATATGCCGTTCAGCGGTACGCGCAAGGCCGAATACGACGGTTGCCCCATCTACAACGAAGAAGTGGGCGCCTGGTACTACGAAATATTCGTCAAGCAGGGCGAAAAGGAAACCCTCGTTACCACCACCACCTCTTGGGCGGCTTACGCAGTGGACGCTCCGCTCGACGTGAACAATTCTAAGTTCCAAATCGGCGTGCGCGCCGTGGGCAAGGATGGCAAGACGAAGAGCCCCATCACGTGGACCGAAGAAATCGAGTCTCCCCTCACGCTCATCGAAACGCTCACCATCGACAAGGACGTCATCAAGCCCAACGAAACCTTTACCATCGGCTTTGAAGACCCCAACCACGTGGCTTCTGACTTTAAGATCTACAACGCCCGCACGGGTGCCGTGGTGAAGACCGCCACCGGCGTGCTGACTATGGAAACCTCTCTGCCCGAGGTTGGCAGCTACGACGTAGAGGTTACGACCAACGGCGTTAAGAAGATGAACCGTTCGCTCATTCTCGTTTCCCCCGAAGCTACGGGCCGCCTGCCGCAAATCAACAGCCTTGCGGCCGACAAGACCACAGTTGCCGGCGGCGAAAGCGTGAACTTCACCGCTTCTATCAATAAGGGCGACACCTACAACGGCAAGCCCTGTACCGTTTCCAAGTCGCTCTACATGCAAGAGCCTTATCAGCTCACGGTTGACGCTGGCGTGATGAGTGAACACACCACTAACTCCTACGCGCTGTGGTTCAAGGTCGAGAAGTTCGAGCACGCCAGCCTCGGCACGCTCCTTATGACCAAGGTGAACCGCAACTACGGCGGCACGTGGACTGAAAGCGTATGGGGCGAAATGTGGACGGCTATCCGTCCCGCCGGCTATGCCAAGAACAACAACATCGGCCGCAACAACGCTGAAAACGAGCTTTCTGTCAGCTTCGACGGCCCCAAAGCCGGTACGCCCAGATACGAGCACAATAACGATGTGGACGGCCTTTCCGACGGCTACTCCTTGCAGCCCGGCACGTGGTACCACGTCTGCGTTGTGAAGAACGGCAAGAGCGACGTGCGCATCTACCTCAACGGTAAGAAGATCGTGCAGTGCGCCAGCCGCGGCGCAGGTCCTAAGGACTGGAGAGGCGCCAAGTTCTACGTTGGCGGCTCTATGACGAACCTCGCCAGCTTTACCGGTTGGGTAGACGAAGTGCAGATTTGGGACAAGGCGCTCACCGATGCCGAAGTGCTGCAAAGCATGCAGGGCTACAGCGCAGGCAATATCCCCGCAAACCTCAAAGGCTACTTCACTTTCGAGGAAAGCCGTACCGATGGCGAGGGCTTTATCTATTTCCCGAACCTCGGAACGGGCGCAGCAGGTGCTCCGGGCGCTTACATGACGATCGGCAAGTCTGAAAACGATGTGACGACCGACTATAAGCAGAACCAGCTTACCACAGCCCTCGGCGTGCCTATGATTGAAGGCAATCAGGCCATCGCTTACGAAAGCTCCAAGTGGATGCTCGACGGCGCATTGCTCGACACCTCTGCCGACGAAGCCGCTACGGCCACGTATCACGAAAAGGGTACTTATCCCGTGACGCTCGTTGCTTCCAACTCTTGGGGCAGCACCACGAAGACCATTAGCGACTACATCGTAGTGACCAGCAGCACCGGCATCAACAACGTGCAGACCGAAGGCGGCTATATGGTTTACCCCAAACCCTTCAAGGATAAGGTGAACCTGCTCTTCGCACAGGAAGGCAACTATCGCATGATGGTGTTCGACGCAAGCGGCAAGCAGGTAGGAAACTCCTACGTTGAGGCTGCCGCTGGCGAGGTGAGCGAAATTGCCCTCAATGGCGCGAAAGGCACTTACGTGATTACCGTGCTGAAAGACGGCAAGTGCGTCCGCTCCTTCAAGGTGAACAAGCAATAAGGCATTACTGCCCATACAAAAGCAAATCGGGTGCGCCCCTTGTCGGCGCACCCGATTTTTTATGTCTTGTCTACTCGTCTACTCGAAAGACTCAAAATCGGCGGCGAATAACAACATAAGAAAAGCAGAGAGAAAGCAGAATGCTTGCGCCGGGAACAAGCCATTGATAAATGCCCGGCAGGCAATAGGCGGCCCAAAGCCCGAGGCAGAGCAGGAGGAAATGGGCGATCGACAGCGCGGCCGTGCCCCGCTGGAAACGGAAACCGTAGTGACGCCCGTAAACAACGGAAAGATTGAGCAAGTCCAAGGCATTGGCAACGGTGAGGCCGATGCCCGCGCCAATCAGTCCGCCCCAATGATAGCCTGCCGCAATGGCTACCACGAAAAAGGCATTATAAGCCGCCTCCATGAAGAAATAAACGGTAGAGTGGCCCTTCGCCAAGGTGAGGTAGGCGATAGGCGTGTAAATCGCCTTAAAATACATCGAGGGCAGAGCCAGCAGCACCATCGGCGCAACGGGCAGGAAATTTTCGGAATAAAGCAGCCTGATGAGCAGCGGCAGGAGCGGCATCATCAGGAGCAGCAGCGGCGTCATCAGCAGCAGGCAGATGTTGATTTGCCGGTTGATGGCCAGGTTGCACGCCGCCGCGTCATGGTGCGCCGCCGAGAGGCGCGGGTAGTAGTCGGCATCGAATGCCAAGAACACCAGCCGCGCGTAGCTCACCGTCAGCGTGCAGCCGGCGGCAAACAGGCCCAATTCGGCAATAGAAGAGGAGGAAGAGATATAAGTTCTGACAATCAGTTCTGCCAAAGCCGTGAGCACGCCGGCGGCCACGAAGCCTATGCCGAGCTTGAGCAGTGGCAGGCCGCATTTCAGGTAGCGCGTGCTGCGCAGCGTGATGCTCCACGGCACGAGGCGCACGGTGGCACTGAGGCAAAGCAGGTAGAGTGCCGCGCCCGAGAGCACGAGCGATGGCAGCACGCCGCCGAGGCCCCACAGCCAGTAGCACGCCACGCAGATGCACAGCGTGCTGAGCGCGCCCACGGTCGTGATGCGTGCCAAGAGCCTCAATCGCCGCAGGGCTTTAAGGATTGCCATCTCGCCGCCCGTCAGCGTGGTGGCTGCCGCGAGCAAGGAGAGCAGCATGAAGTGGACGGTATAGGCGGCATCGTGCATCACCAGGCGGCTCAGCAGCGGCGCGGCCGCTATGCCGGCAGCGATGGCCGAGAGTGCCGTGACGGCGAGCCACGAACGTATGAGCCGCACCTGCCGCGCCACGCGCTTGCCGTCGCCTGCCTCATGCAGTTCCGAGAGGCGGCGCACCGCCGAGAGCGAGAGGCCGCAGCCCGTGGCCGTGCTGAGCATTTCGGCAGTGCGCGAAAAGAGGTCGGCAAGCCCCACGCCCGCCGTGCCGATGAGCAGCGCGGCGAACTTGTTGCGCACCACGGAGATGAGCAGGGTGACGACTTGCACGCTGCCAAACAGCCCCGTATATTTCAATATATGTCTGTAAGAAGCAGGAGGCATCGGCATTAAACTCCCGGCAGGGAGTGCCCGTTGATTTTTCTGTAAAGGTCGAGGGCGTAGACGTCCGTCATGCCCGAGAGATAGTCTAAGACGGCAAAGATGCGCTCTGCGGGCCGTTCGGCAGTCAGTTCGTACTGCGGCGAGACTTGGCGCAGCAACAGTTCAGAGTATGCCTTTTGCGGCGACAGCACCGCCTCTGTCATCAATCCGAGGAGCGTATATATAATATGGTATCCTGCGAGGTCGATGTCCGTCACGCCTTTGCAGTTGTAAATCTGCGCGGCGGCGATTTTGGTGCAACGGCTGTAGGCAGCCTTCAAAGGCTCGGGCAAGTGGTCAATAAGCGACCCTTGGAAAGTTCCGCCGAGGATTTCTGCCTCGTGGTCGGTGAAGATGCGCACGCAGGCGCGTTCAAGAGCATTGATTACGCAAGAGCGGAGATACACGATGCGGTCGTCGGTGTCCGTGCAGTCTTCATACGCCGTCATCAGCCGTTCCTGCTCTTCGGGCGCAAAGAAATCGAGAAACAGGCGCGTAGTTGCCTCGTTGGAGAGTATGCGCAGCTTGTGGGCATCCTCTATATCCATGATTTCGTAGCAAATGTCGTCGGCCGCCTCAACGAGATACACCAACGGATGCCGCGCATAGCGCACGCCCTCATTGCCCTTGTCTTCAAGGCATGGTATGCCCAACTCGCGGGCAATGTGCTCGAAAGTGTCGCGCTCGGATTCGAAAAAACCGAACTTGGCTTTCTTGGCAAGAGAAGAACTAAACGGATAT
The DNA here is from genome assembly GCA_022784065.1 of Bacteroidales bacterium. Taxonomy (GTDB): domain Bacteria; phylum Bacteroidota; class Bacteroidia; order Bacteroidales; family Bacteroidaceae; genus Alloprevotella. Next base: position 11,191 of record JALFUO010000087.1, read on the forward strand.
TTTACAATGGAGGCAAGGGTGGAATAAGTCATCACGAAGCCGCCGCGCCGCCGGCCGTTGAAATGGTGCGTGAGTAGGCGGAAAGTATTGGCGTTGCCGTCGAAGCGCGTAATGTCGTGCCATTCGCCGGGTGTGAAGTCGAGCGTGTCTTTCATCTCTGCGCCGCGCCCCTCCGAAAAGAAGCTGCGAATGGCGCGCTCGCCCGAGTGACCGAAAGGCGGGTTACCCATATCGTGGGCGAGGCAGGCGGCAGAAACCACTGCGCCGAATTCGCTCCAAAGTTCATCGGGATAATCAGGATAACGCTTTTTCAAAATATCGGCGACATCGGTGCCCAGAGAGCGCCCCACGCTCGACACTTCGAGGCTGTGCGTCAGGCGGTTGTGCACGAACACGCTGCCCGGCAGGGGAAACACCTGAGTCTTGTTTTGCATGCGCCGGAAGGCGGACGAGAAGATTAGGCGGTCGTAGTCGCGCTGAAATTCCGTGCGCCGCTCCGAGGCGGAGCGCTGCGTGCCTGCCTTGCCCCAGCGTTTGGAAGAAATGAGTTGTTGCCAATCCATAAAAACAGCATTAAATCTCTGCAAAGTTAGGAAAAAGGCTGGATTTCAAGGCAGATACGTTACTATAAAGTAGGGGCGTTTTGCACACGCAGACGCCCGCCGTGTGCGCCACAATCAAAACGCCCCTCACAACGCAAAGCGGCGGACAAGTCCGTTGCCTTGTCCGCCGCCCGGTGATTATGCTTTCCTGTCTGCCTTAGAGCGGGCAGGTGAAGCCCATGTTGATATTGGTGTTCATGTGGTTGAGAGGAATGCCTTGCTTGGCGAGTTTGCCTATCCAGCGGTCCGTGCCGATGAAGAAGTTGAAGTGCTTGGCGTGGAAGTCAGCCACCATACCCCAAGAGCCGCCCGTGGAAGAGAGTGCGCCGTTGAGGTTGAACTCAAACCATTTCGCGGGGCGGATATTTGCCGACAACATTCCCTGATGCCAGCTGTGTATGCCGGCGAAGCGGGAAGTGTAGAGGAAGCCGAAGCGCAGCTTGCGGTAAACGGGCAGCGTGTATTCTGCGCCGATGTTGAGCGTGGCTGCGAGTGCTTTGGTCTCTTTGCCTGTGCCATCGTCGTAGATAGAGAAGAGTTCTTCGAGGTCGTCGCCGATTTTCTCGAACTGGTCACCAATCTTTTCGCCGTTGTCGCCGTCTACATGGATTTCATTTTGAAATCCGTCGAACTCCCATTGGCCTGCAGAGGATGCCTTGTTCACGTTCTTCCAAGCGATAAAGCCGAGGTCCGTGAGGGCGGCGCTAAGCGTGAGGTCGGGGAGCACCTTGTAGGTTGCACCGAGGTCGAAGGCCAAGCCGAAGCCGGGCATGGAGAAAGAGTAGTCGCCGAAGCCCGAGATGCGCGGACGGCCGGTGCGCGGGTCGTTTTTCGAAGCATCTTCATGCTCAAACGGCATTTTACCAAATGCCATCGTTCCGCGAATATCGCCGTTAACGGCCCAGTGGTCGTTGCGCATGGTCAGGTCGAGGCGTTCCGACTGAATGTCAGCGTAGGCAAGACCAACGAGGAATTTCATCTTTGCGCCGACTTTCCACTTATCGTTGATTTTATGCGAGTGCCCAAGGGCAATTTCCGCATAGTTCTGCGTGCGCAGGCCGATGTCGGTAAGCGAGTACTGTTCCTGCGAGCCAGTTTCCTTCATCAGTTCAAAGAGGCCTTTCGGCAGGTTCACGTTGGTATTCGAGCGCAGGTTAAGTTCGATGAGGTTCGTGCCGCCAAAGGCGCGGAAAGCCACAGAGAAGAGGTTGTAGTTGAGATAGAGGCCGAGGCGCGTGTTGTCGTGCAGCTCATCGAGGAACTTGTTCTTGTCCACGCCGGGGTTCATAAAGGTCGTCAGCGTGTTGCCATTGCCATAGCCGGGCATTCCGGGCGTGAGGTCGTACACGAAATTTTTAAGTCCGAAGTTACCCGTCGTTCCGATATTGATATTTCCGAGGAAGGGTATGCCCACGTAGCCTGCCGAATCGAGGAGGGCGGGGTTCATCTGATGGCGGAAGTTGGAAGTCTCCATGAAATAGGAGGAGCGCAGTTCCTGCGCCGTGGCAGAAAGACCGGCTGCTGCCGCGAGGGTGAGGGCGGCGAGTGATTTTATGATAGATTTCATAATTGTATAGTCGTTTAATGGATATTACACATATAGCGGTCTTTTCTCATTAGTTGAAGTCGCCGATGATTTGTCCGTTGAGGCGCAGGAGTATTTTGCTTAATTGCAGGTATTGCTCCGATGTCAGCTTACGCGTTTCGTCGGCGGGCTGGTCGGCTGCTGCCGACACTCTGAAGGCGAAGCGGTCTACGCGCGAGAGGTCGGAGGGTTGTTTGAACGTAACGTTTACGGAGAAGGGTGAAATCTTTTCGCCGTTGTTTGCCGGTGCGGCCTCGATGGTTCCGATTGCCGGTGTTGCAAGCGCGATTTCGTTGCCCCAGATGTCGAGTGCTTTAAGTTCGGCAATCAGCTTTAAGGGCACGGTGTTCTTTGCCTCTGCCGAAATGGTGACGCCCGAAGCCTGATAGTCTTTCAGGTCGTCGTTCATGCAGTCCGTGGTGTCGCGGTAGAGGATGTTCAACTTGCTGTTGAACTCAAAGGGGAGGAAGATTTCGTAGCCGATGCCGGCGTTGTAGTCTCTGCCGAGTGAGATGGTGTTCAGCTCGCCCTGCTTGATGCGCACGCTGCCATCGGGCATATCTACCTTGATGTTTTCGGGAATGGGGTCGATGAGTTTGCTGAGATTGGGCACATCGTATATGTTGGCACCTGCTTCCACGCCATCGGGGTCGTAGGGGCTGCTTCCCTGATAGAAGTAAACGCCCGAGCGGTCGTGCTTGTTGAGCGTGGCGTGGCCTGCCGCCTGCTTCGGGAAGTAGATAGTTTCGCAGGTAGGCTGCCCGTTCTTGTCAAGCCCCCACATCTTGCCTTGGAACTCAAACGACATCGGCACTTCCGACAGGTCTACATTAAATTTAATGGTCGGGTTGGCCACGTCGATCTTCACCGAGTTGTCTTTCAGGAAGTCGGGCAGCTGCTCGGCGATGTCGAAGGGCGCCACGTCGCCCACGTGTACCGTAGGATTGTAAACGCCGCTCACCTTATCTAGGGCTACGAGGATTTTCCCGTTTTCGGGCGCGCTGCCTTCGAGGGCTACGGTGAGGCGCACGTTGATGAATGAGCCCGTGCTGAGCGTCACGTTGCGCTTGGTGCAGATGTCGAATTTACCCTCCATCTTAATCTCGCCCGCCAGTTCGATTTGTTCGTTTTCGATAGTCATGCCGAGTTCGTCCTCCGAAAGCCTCACTTCGTCGAGCGATACGGTGCCGAGTTCCAGCCGGTTGGTCTGTGCCGAAGGCGACAGGTCGTCGAAAGTCTTGGTCTGGCCGGTCAGTTCGTTACTCTTAATGAAGTCGGGGAAGGTGATTTTCATTCCCTCAATCCTTTTGATGTAAAAGTCCTGCGTCCCAGAGTTTGAGAGGATTTCGAGAATGAGTTTGAAGCGGCTCGAACTTTCCTTCGGCACGATGCTCTTGAGCGATACGATGTCGCCCATGATGCCGCTCATGCTGAAATTGAAGTCTTCCTTGGCTTCTACCTTTGAAAGATCGAAGCCCGGGATTTGGGACAGCGAGTTGCCGGCGCCCAGCGTAACTGGAACGGGGAAACCTGTTCTGTCGAAGTTGAACACCTCTACGGTAGGCGTCAGCTTGGCTTCGTCGATTTTCGTCGTCACGTCTTGCACGTGGTAGTTAAACGAAGTAGTGCCGTTTTGCACGAGGTAGAAAAGGTTGTTGCCGTCCACGTGCCAAAGGTCGTCCTCGTCCACGTTGAGCATATCGCCCAAATAAATCTTTTCGGTTGCGCCGAGCGTCATGCCGAGCCCGTCGCTGCCGAGTCCCATAGTAAGGTCAATGCTGTCTGTGTCGTACTTGTCGTCGACGCAGCCCGTGAATGCAAGACCGCAGACCGCGCACAAAAGGCTTTTTGCGAGCAGCTTGATAGTTGTTCTGCGTGCCATAATAATGAAAGTGATTTTAAGGATGAATGAAATATTATCTTATATAAATTCCGTGAAATCTGTTTGAGAAAAGGTGCAATACAGGATTTCACAAAAGCGTTTTCAGAAAAGAGAAGTGCCAAATAAGTGCTTTTGCAAGCTTTATTCGCAGCAAATATACTTATTTTCTACGCTTTTCCAAACGAAATTTAATAAAAATTGAGCAAAAGAACAAGATTTCCTATGGAAGCTGTACGCGGGGGATATAGTTTGCGGCAAGTTTTAACCGCAGACCGTTCAAACTATCCTATATGAGCGTGCGCACGCGCTCCGAGAAAAATTTTCCTTTCTGCAAGATAATTTTTCCTCTTTGCGCAGACAATTTTCACTATCTGCGCAGAAAGTTTTTGTTACAAAGTTTGTAACATGTATTACAAACTTTGTAACACGTGTTATAAACTTTGTAACAAGCATTACAAACTTTGTAATAAAAAATATCTCCGAGAAAATAAAAAATCTCTGCGCAGACAGGAAAAACTGTCTGCGCAGAGCGAAAAAAATAGCACCGAGAAAATTGTTCGGTGCTTAATGAAAATCTCAGTTATCTGCGGCGATAAACGTTCGTGTCGCGCTGCTCGAACCCGAGGCTGCGGTAGAGGCGGTTGGCAGCCTCGCGCTCGGGGCGCGAGGTGAGGTTGATGCTCTTTGCGCCCATGCGCCTCGCTTCGGCGCACAGGTGGAGTATCAATGCGCGGCCGTAACCCTTGCCGCGTGCGGCGCGGTCAGTCACCACGTCCTCTATCCACGCCTTTGTGCCCGTGGGCGAAGCGCAGAGGCAGAGCGTGGCCATGGCCTGCGGCGTGCCGTGGGCGTCGGGGACAATATATATATAGGTGTCCTCGCGTCGGAGGAGGCTGGCAAGGCTTTCGGGTGTAAGCGGCGCGGCTGACGATGAGAGTTGCGGCAGCAAGCAGTTGATGCCGTCGAGCAGGGGGCGCGTGGCGGTTTGAACGCGGACAATGGCGGGTCTTTGCAGGGCAACGAGCAGTTCGCGCACGGTCTGGCCCGTTGTCGGCACGACAACCTGCGGCGCAATCTCGCAGAGCGGCTCGAGTACGAACGCCCGCTCCGCCATCAGCGGGTGGGGCAGCCTTAGCGCCGGTTCGTCTGAAACTTCATCGCCGAGCATCATCAGGTCGATGTCGATAGGACGGTCGGCATAGTGCCCGCCCGTGCTCTTTGCGGTGCGCCCAAGGCGGCGCTCGATGTCCTGCGTGATTTGCAAGATTTCCGAGGCGGACAGCGCGGTGCTGAAAGCGGCGGCGGCGTTGAGGAATTTATTGGGCGAGGCAAAGCCTTGCGGCTCTGTTTCGTAGAGGCGCGAGCAGGCCGTGCACTTCCCGATTTCTTCTTCCATCATCGCCACGGCGCGCCCGATGCTCTCTTCGCGGCGGCCTGTGTTCGCGCCGAGGGAAACGTACAAAAGCCGGTTTTCTGTCTGCATGTTCGTTTATTAGTAGACGAGTTTACAAGTAAACGAGTAGACGAGACAAGTTTCTCATGTAAAATATAAATTAGCAAGACATCTCTGTCTTGTTTACTTGTTTACTCGTTTACTTGTTTACTAAAATCGTTATTTTTTTTATAAACAAATAGGAGCGCTTGGCAACGCTCCTATTTAAAAATTCTTAGTCGACAATCAGCATCACGTCGCCGAAAGGTCCGAACTGATACTTTTCTTGGAGCGCCACGTCGTAGGCGTGCATCGTGTAGTCGTAATCGCCGAAAGCGGCTGTGAGCATCAGGAGGGTAGAATAAGGCAGATGGAAGTTGGAGAGCATGGCATCGGCCACAGAGAAGTCGTAGGGCGGGAAGATAAACTTGTTGGTCCAGCCTTCAAATTCCTTGATGCGTCCCTCTGTGCCGCAGGCCGCCTCGAGGGCGCGCTGCACGGTGGTGCCTACGGCCACGATTTTATGTCCCTCGTCCTTTGCCTTGTTCACGATGCGGCAGCAATCGGCCTCGACAAACATCTGTTCGGAGTCGATCTTGTGCTTCGTGAGGTCCTCCACGTCGGTGCTGCGGAAGTTGCCCAAGCCGCAGTGGAGCGTGATGTAGGCAAATTCGATGCCCTTGATTTCCATGCGCTTCATGATTTGGCGTGAGAAGTGCATGCCTGCGGTGGGCGCGGTGACTGCGCCTTCGTTTTTGGCAAAGATGCATTGGAAGCGCTCCAAGTCTTCCGGCTCGCTCTCGCGGCCTACGAAGCGGGGAATGGGCGCTTCGCCGAGGGCGTAGAGCGAACGCTTGAACTCGTCGTGGTCGCCGTCGTAGAGGAAGCGGAGCGTGCGGCCTCGGCTCGTGGTGTTGTCGATAACTTCCGACACGATGGAGTTGTCTTCGCCGAAGTATAGCTTGTTGCCTATTCTGATTTTCCGCGCGGGATCTACCAGCACGTCCCACAGGCGCAGTTCCTGGTTGAGTTCGCGCAGCAGGAACACTTCGATCCGTGCGCCGGTCTTCTCCTTATTTCCGTAGAGGCGTGCGGGGAACACCTTGGTGTCGTTGAACACGAAGACGTCGTGCTCGTCGAAGAAGTCGAGGATATCCTTGAACATGCGGTGCTCTATCTCGCCCGTCTTGCGATGGAGCACCATCATACGGCATTCGTCTCGATGCGGTGCGGGATACTGGGCAATCTGCTCTTGCGGCAGGTCGAACTTAAATTGGGAAAGTTTCATAGTACCTGTATTTTTTATTGTTTTCTTTTAAAAATAGGCCGGCGTGCGTTTTTTGCGAAACGCCCCTACTCGGGATAAATCCCTATCGGTGCGCGCTCTTCGGGGTTGGCGGGCAGTTCCGTTTCCACTTCGATGCCGCCGAGCCATTGCTCAAAGTCGTCGATCGTGGCGAAGCAGCGGCTGATGTCGGCCTCGCCCACTCGGGTGCGCCGCAGGGCGGTGAGATGTGCGCCGCTGCGCAAGGCGATGCCGATGTCGCGGGCAAGGGCGCGGATATAGGTACCCTTGGAGCAGCAGATGCGCAGGTCGATTTCAGAATTATCGAGGTCGCAGCGCGTGAGTTCTATGCTGTCGATGCGCAGCGGCTTGGCTTGCAGTTCGGGCTGCTTCCCCTTGCGGGCGAGGTCGTAGGCGCGCTTGCCGCCGACCTTGCAGGCGGAGAACACGGGCGGCACTTGCATGATGTCGCCGGTAAACTGTTCGGAGAGCACGCGGCGTATCTCTTCCTCCGTGATATGGTCTGTGGGAAAAGTATGGTCGACGGGGTGTTCGAGGTCGAAGCTCGGCGTGGTGGCACCGAGTTTAAGCGTAGTCTCGTAGGTCTTCGCGCCCCCTTGCAGCTGCTCGATGAGTTTCGTGGCGCGGCCGGTGCAGATGATCATCACGCCCGTGGCCAGGGGGTCAAGCGTGCCGGCATGCCCCACCTTAATCTTCCGTCCCTCCATGCGCCGCGTGAGCAGCCAGCGCACCTTGGCAACCAGCTGGAACGACGTCATGCCGTAGGGCTTGTCGAAGCAAAGTATTTGTCCGCTTAAGAAATTCACTTGAAAAATCTAAGTTTCAAAACGTCCCTTAAAGACTGGCGATGATTGTGATGATACCCACAGCGATGCAATAGTAGGCAAAGTAGATGAGCTTTCCTTTCTTCACGATGCCTATCATCCATTTACAGGCCAATATGCCCGAGATGAAAGCGGCGATGAAACCCGCAAGGAGGGCGCTGACGGTAAGGTCGCCGAACGCGGCGGCAAAGCCTTCCTTGGATGCTTTGACGATATCGAGCAATGCCTCGCCGAGAATGGGCGGAATGACCATGAGGAAGGAGAACTGCGCCATGCGCTCCTTATTGTTGCCGAGTATGAGGCCCGTGGCAATGGTTGTGCCCGAGCGGCTCAGCCCCGGCAATACGGCAAGGGCTTGCGCGCAGCCTATGATGAAGGCGTGCCAGGCTGAGATGTTTTCACGCTGGCGGGGACGGGCGAAATAGGAGAATGCCAAGAGGGCGGCGGTGAAAAGCAGGCAGCAGCCCACAATCAGCAGGCCCGAACCGAATATATCCTCTACCGCGTCCTTGAAAAACACGCCGACGATGCCAATCGGTATCATCGAAATCACGATGTTGAGCATATAGCGCTGGTCGGCGTTGAGACGGTTCAGTCCCGTGCCGCCCTGCAAGGGGCTGAACGTGCCTTTGAACAGCGACACGATTTCCTTGCCCAGCACCACGAGCGTGCTCAACACGGTGGCCACGTGGACGGCGACGGTAAACATCAGGTTTTCTTCGCTTTCGATGCCGAGCAGGGCGGAGCCGATAGCAAGATGCCCGCTGCTGCTCACGGGCAGATATTCTGTCAGTCCTTGCAGCAAGCCGAGCCAAAGAGCTTCAAGTGTATCCATAAGGCTTTAATCTTTTGTAGCCGCCGTCTTCGGGCGGCGAATGATGGCGTAAATAATAAACAGGTAGCCGGCGAGGCATACGAGGGGCGCAACCTTGATGTGGCGGGCGTCGAAGATAGCAGCGTTGAACTGCGTTTCGTTGGAGCCGCTGCCCGACATGAGGATAAAGCCGGCAATCACGATGGCCATGCCGATGGCGAGCAGGATAAAGTTGATGCGGTCGAACGCAAACACTTGGGTTTTGTTTTCAGACATTGTTATAAAGGATTATTTCAAATACATATCCGCGCCGCTCATTTTCAGGAAGCGGTTGACGGAGATAAAGGCGCAAAGAATGGTGAGCAGCAGCCCGCAAACGACAATCGTGCCGAGCGTGGCAATCCACACGGTGGGCGTTACGAGCTGGTTGAAATATACCTCGCCGCCGCCAACCTCATATTGCATATAATACAGCCCGCCGCCTATCAGCCCGCCGGCAAGCAGGGCGGCGACCAGTCCGATGCGGAAGGCCTGCGCGAGGAACGGGCGGCGGATATACCGCCACTTGGCGCCCACGAGTTTCATCGTGTGGATGGTGAAGCGGCGCGCGTAGATATTCATGCGCACCGTGTTGTTGATGAGCGAGAAAGACACGAACGTCAGCAGCACCGCCAAGGCGAGCAGCACGAGGCTGACGGTAGGAATGGTTTTGCTCAGCGTCTGTATCTCCTCTCTCGGATATACGACGTCCGAAACGCCGGGCAGGCTTTTCAAGGCGGGCACGTAGCGGTTGAGGCTATCCTCATTGGCGTAGTCGGCTTTAAGATATATTTCAAACTCTGCCGGAATGGGGCTTGCGCCGATAAAGTCGCCCATGTCGCCCTGTAACGCCTCGTTGAGTTCCTTTGTGCCTTTTTCTTTTGAGATATAATTTACGTGGCGGGCGTAGGGCATCTGGCGCAACGCTGCTTGCAGCTTGTATTGCGTGGCGTTGGAGGTCGTGTCGTTTACGAGCACCGTCACCGTAAACTCCTCGCGGAGCTGGCGGCTGAAATTATTTGCCATCGTGACAAAGGTGACCACCGTGCCGAGCAAAATGAGCACCAGCGTCGTGCTGATGCAGGAGGTTACGGTGTTGAAGCTTCCCGTGCTGCGTTTCTTTCTGCTTTGCATAAGTAATTATAGGGTAGACTTATCCACAATACATAATAAAACGCACAAATTTACAACTAAATTGGCAGTGTCACGGCAGAAAAGCGCAATTATCTTATAAGATAAGGGCAAAAAACAAGTTATTCCTCTGCTTTTGGCATATAAACGAGGCGGCAGAGCCGCTCGGGCGCAAAGATTTCTGCCGCGAGGCTGCGGATGTCCTCGGCGGTCACGGCTTCGATGTTTCGGCGCAGGAGGGCGATGTCGCGCACCGTGCCGTATTCGGCATAGGTGCGCCCGAGGGCGAGGGCGCGGCTTTCGCCGTTGTCCTGTGCAATGCCGATTTGTCCGCACAGTTGCGCCTTCGCCGCCGCAAGCCGCCCGGGCGTAAGCGGCGTTTCGGCAAAGCGGCGCAGTTCTCGCTGCACCAGCCGGCAGCAGCGCGCCACGTCTGCGCCGTCGCAGCCGAAATATACGTGCCAATAGCCGGCATCGGGATAGGTGGAAATATAAGAGTCTACTGAATAAACCAGCGCGGCCCGCTCGCGCAGCGCAATGTTGAGGCGAGAACTCATGCCCGGTCCGCCCAGCATGTTGTTGAGCAGCAGCAAGGCGAAGCGGCGCGGGTCTTCACCGCCGAAAGTCGGCGCGCCGATCATCACGTGCGCCTGGTGCGTGTCTTTGTTTGTCGAAACGTCGAAGCAGTGCGCCGCAGGGGCGGAGATTTGCTCTGAGGGCGCGGCGGCAAAAGCCTTTTCAGCAGGCTCGGGCTCGGGGATGGGATATTTTTCAAAAAGCCTTTGCAGCGTCCGCGCGGCTTTCTTGCCATCAATGTCGCCGCTCAGGAAGAACACGGCGTTTCCAGGGCGGTAGTGCCGCCGCGTGAAGCGCAGGGCATCGGCTGTGGTGTAGGTTTTGAGGCGCCGGGCCGTGCCGAGAATATCGCGTCCCAATGGGCTTCCCGCAAAGAGGCGTTGCTCGAACTCGTCGAAGATGAGTTCGCTCGGCGAATCCTTGAAACTCTCGATTTCATCGCAAATCACGTCTACCTCCTTGTCGATTTCGCGCTGCGGGAAGGTGCTGTGAAACACGATGTCGGTGAGCAGGTCGGCGGCGCGGGCGAACTGGGCTTTGAGCACCGTGGCGTGATACACCGTGCCCTGCTTGTTGGTATAGGCGTTGAGGTCGCCGCCGTAGCGTTCGAGCGCATTATTTACGGCTGCTGAGCTGCGCCGTGCCGTGCCCTTGAACGAAAGGTGCTCCACAAAGTGCGCCATACCCTCGTCGGCCGTGTCTTCGTGGCGCGTGCCGGCACCGACCACGTAGCCGCAATACACTACGTCGGAAGCCGTGCGCTCGCAAACGAGGCGCAGGCCGTTGGGCAAGATGTCTGTATAGTGAGCCATTGGTTGTGTTTTTAGTAAACGAGTTTACAAGTAAACGAGTAGACGAGATAGATTTGTCTTGCAAACTTTATTTTATATGGAAACTTGTCTTGTTTACTCGTCTACTCGTTTACTTGTCTACTCATAATCATTTCTTAAAAAACCTTCCCACGACGGGCAGTTGCCGGAGCGGCAGGTCGTGGTAGACGATGTGGGCGGCGAAGAGCACGACGCAGACTTCGTTGAATCCGAGTTGCAGCCAGGCGTTCGGGCAATAGGCCGCAAAGCCCTGCATCAGCGCGTAGAAGAAGGCGGCGAGCAGCACGTACGCTGCCATGCTCTTCAGAGGATAGTCGATGGGGTAGTACTTGCGCCCCACGAGGTAGCTCGTGACCATTGCTGTGCCGTAGCCCGCCACGCCTGCCCAGGCGCAAGCCATGTAGCCGAAGCGCGGAATGCCCCACACGTTTACGCCGATAAGCACAAGGCAACCCAGTCCCGAGAACCATGCGCCCCAAATCGTGCGGTCGGTGAGTTTGTACCAAAAGGAAAGGTTGAAATAAATGCCCATCATGATTTCGGCGGCCATCACAACGGGCACCACTTTCAGTCCCGGCCAGTAGTCGCTGCCGATGAGGTGTTTCAGGATTTCCATGTTGCCCACAACCAGCAGGAAGGCGAGGAGGGTGAAGATGAGGAAGTATTTCATTGCCTTGGCGTAGGTGGCACGGTTGTCCTTGTCGGCTTGCTTGCCGAACACAAAGGGTTCGTAGGCGTATCGGAAGGCTTGCGTGATCATCGCCATAATCATGGCAATCTTCACCGCCGCGCCGTAGATGCCGAGTTGCACCTTGCCGTCCTCGCCCGGCACGAGGTGGCGGAAGAGCATCTTGTCGGCCGTTTGGTTGAGAATGCCGGCGATGCCGAGGATCAGTATCGGCCAGGCGTAGGAGAGCATGCGGCGCAGCAGCCGCGTGTCGAGGCGGTAGCGGAAGCCTGTCAGTTCGCGGCGGAAGAAGAAGGTGACCAGCACCGTGCAGAACAAGTTGATGCCGAAGGCGTAGCCCACGCCGACGGCGGGGTCGTAGAATTTTGCCACAATCTCTCCCGTGGCGGGCAGGGCGTAGAGCGCGGGCAGCAGTAGGAAGAAGATGAGGTTGAGGCTGATGTTGAGCACGATGAAGAGCAGTTTCAGCGCGGCAAACTTTATCGGCTTCTTCTGATAGCGCAGATAGGCGAAGGGTATGCACTGGAAAGCGTCGATTGCCACGCACACGGCCATCATGCCGAGGTATTCGGGGTGGTCGGCATAGCCCAGCGCGGCGGCTATCTGCGGCAGCAGCCCGAGCACGGCTGCAACAAACGTCAGCCCCACGCCGCCCACGGCGATGAGCGTCGTGGCATAGACGCGCATGGGGTCTTCCTCGGTTTTGTTTACAAAGCGGAAGAAGGTGGTCTCCATGCCGAAGGTGAGCAGCACGAGCAGCAAGGCCACGTAGCTGTACACTTCCGTTATCACGCCGTAGCCGCCCGTCGAGGCCGCCAGCGCGGTGGTGTAGAGCGGCACGAGCAAATAGTTGAGGAAGCGCCCGATAATGCTGCTAAGCCCGTAGATGGCCGTATCTTTTACTAAGGAAGAGAGTGAAGTCATGGTTGTCGTGATTTATGTTATTGGAGTTAGCCCTAAGATTTTAGACAAAAACCATAAAAACCGCTTGCATCGTTTGAAGCCCAAGGGCACGCCGCTGGGCTTAATGCCGAGCCTGTGAGCCTAATCGGCTCACGCTGGCCCTTAATCCCTGCAGCTGCGGTCGGTTCCCGCCCGCTTCAAACGCCGCAAGCAAAAAACAGGAAAAAGTGGACGATTGCTTTTTACTGTAAATAGTAAGGACGAAATGCTTTACTTTTTTCTGTTTTTTGGTTGTCCTGTGGGGCGGGCGGGAACCGACCGCAGCCTTAGCAGATTAAGCACTAGACGAAAGTCGACAGACTTTTAGGCTGGGGCTTAATCGGATAAGGCAGGCGATAGCCCACACAGGACAAGCGGTTTTGATTGTTTTTGTCAAAATGACCCATTAGAAAAACAGATATGCGATAAACACTGCGGCTATCATGCCCGCGAGGTCGGCCGCAAGGCCGCAGCCCACGGCATGGCGCGTGCGGCTCACGCCCACCGAACCGAAGTAAACGGCAAGGATATAGAACGTCGTGTCGGTGCTGCCTTGGAAGATGCAGCTAAGCCGCCCCGCAAAGCTGTCTGCGCCGAAGGTCTGCATCGCATCGACCATCATGCCCCGCGCTCCGCTGCCGCTGAGCGGCTTCATCAGGGCAGTAGGCAGTGCGCCCACCCACTCGGCATCGCTCCCCGTGCTTCTCACCAGCGCGGCGATGCCTTCTATCGCCCAGTCCATTGCGCCCGAAGCGCGGAACACGCCGATGCTCACCAATATGGCAACGAGGTAGGGAATGATGCGCACGGCAGTCTCAAAACCGCCTTTGGCTCCCTCGATAAACGCATCGTAAACGTTCACCTTTTTCCTGATGCCCGCCACTATGAAGCAGATGATGATGAAAAATAGCAGCACGTTGGCGGTCGTAGTGCCCACGGTGTTCATCGCCGCCGCGTCCATTTTGCTGAACAGCCACAGCAGGCCGCCGACTCCCGCCGACAGGCCGCCGAGCGTGAGCAGCAGCACGGGCGAGAGGAGGTTGATGCGCTGCACCAGCCCCGTGACGACGATGCCGCAGAGAGTGCTGAAAAACGTGGCGAGCAATATGGGGAGGAATATGTCGGTGGGCTGCGCCGCGCCCATCTGAGCGCGATACACCATGATACTCACGGGAATGATGGTCAGCCCGCTTGTGTTGAGCACAAGGAACATAATCATCGAGTTAGAGGCAGTGTCTTTCTTCGTATTCAGTTCTTGCAGACCCTCCATTGCTTTCAGGCCGAGCGGCGTGGCGGCATTGTCGAGACCGAGCATATTGGCGGAGAGGTTCATAAAGATGTTGCCGATGACGGGGTGGTTGCGCGGAATTTCGGGAAACAATTTCGCAAACACGGGGCCCAGTACCCGCGCGAGGGCATTCACCACGCCGCCGCGCTCCCCGATTTTCATGATGCCCATCCATAGCGAAAGCACGCCCGTAAGCCCGAGCGAAATCTCAAACGCCGTTTTGGCGGATTCGAACGTAGAGTTGATGACTGCGGGAAACACGTCGTAGTCGCCCATAAACAGCAGGCGCACGCAGGCAATGGCGAACGCCGCAAGGAAAAAGAAGATCCAGATATAATTGAGTACCATATTATATATAATGTGTATCGGGCAGGGTCGTATCGCGCTGTTCTGCCAAATGATCATTAACAAAATGGGCTTTATAATCGTGCAAAGTTAAATAAAAACGTATGCACAGCCCGCCAAAAACGCGCTTTTCTTATAAGATAAGCCGTGCCGCCAATCCTTTTTTGCTAACTTTGCCGCTATGAAAGACGATACATTCGACATTCGCGCCCAGCAGCAAGCCCCGCAGCCGGCAGAAAAGGATTTTGAAAACGCGCTGCGCCCGCTTTCGTTCGACGATTTCAGCGGACAGAAGAAAGTGGTGGAAAACCTGCGCATCTTTGTCGAGGCGGCACGCTATCGCGGCGAGCCGCTCGACCATACGCTCCTGCACGGCCCCCCGGGACTGGGCAAGACCACGCTTTCCAACATCATCGCCAACGAACTTGGCGTGGGTTTCAAACTGACCTCGGGCCCCGTGCTTGACAAGCCGGGCGACCTGGCGGGCTTGCTCACGAGCCTTGAAAAGAACGATGTGCTCTTCATCGATGAGATACATCGCCTCTCGCCCGTGGTGGAGGAATATCTCTACTCCGCTATGGAGGACTACCGCATCGACATCATGATCGACCGCGGCCCAGCGGCGCGGTCAATTCAGATAGACCTCAACCCCTTCACGCTCGTGGGCGCCACCACGCGCAGCGGCCTGCTCACCGCCCCGCTCCGCGCCCGTTTCGGCATCAACCTCCACCTCGAATACTACGATGCCGCCACGCTGGCGCACATCGTGACGCGCTCCGCCGACATACTCGGCGTGCCCATAGAGCCCCGCGCGGCCGACGAGATAGCAGGGCGCAGCCGAGGTACGCCCCGTATCGCCAATGCCCTTTTGCGCCGCGTGCGCGACTTTGCACAGGTGCGCGGCAACGGCAGCATCAACCTCGCCATTGCTCGCTTCGCACTCGAAGCGCTCAATATAGATAAATATGGCTTGGACGAAATCGACAATAAAATACTCCTCACCATCATCGACAAGTTCAAGGGCGGCCCTGTCGGCGTTTCCACCATTGCCACCGCTATTGGCGAGGACGCCGGCACTGTGGAAGAGGTTTACGAGCCGTTTCTCATCAAAGAGGGTTTTATACGCCGCACGCCGCGCGGCCGCGAAGTCACCGACCTCGCTTATCAGCACCTCGGCCGCAACCCCTATGGCGGCACGCCCATGCAGCCGTCCCTATTCACCGAAAACTAATTGCTTATGATTTCTTACCAAACCTTCAACGTGAAGATGCCGTCCATTCGCCGCCGCGACGTGTCGGCGTGGGTGCGCCGCGTGGCAGCGGGCTACGGCAAAAGGGTGGGAGAGGTGGCATATATCTTCTGCGACGATGAGAAAATACTCGAAGTGAACCGCCAATATCTCAACCACGACTATTACACCGACATCATCACCTTCGACTATTGCGAGGACGACACCATCTCGGGCGACCTCTTCATCAGCCTCGACACGGTGCGAAGCAACGCCGAGGCGCAAGGCACGGCCTACGACGAAGAACTGCACCGCGTCATAATCCACGGCATTCTCCACCTTTGCGGCATCAACGACAAAGGCCCTGGCGAGCGCGCCATTATGGAAGCCGCCGAAAACAAAGCCTTGCAGGAGCGCGCCGCAGGCAAATAAGTATTTCAATCTTGCTGATGTTTTTCATTTTCAGCAAGATTTTTTTTGCCCTCTGCGCATTCCGTAAAAACTTCCTTGCGGCAAATAAAAGATTCAACGCAGCAAACTCCGCTTTAATCCGTCAAACTTCGCCTTCCGCCGTTTTTCGCATCAAAAAATCGCCCGCCCTGCAAAGAAAGAGTGGCAATATTGCCAAAAATTCTTTGCAGGACGGGCTGTGTTTCTAATGTTTGGATAGCCGGCATAGTGCTCCCAGTCTGGCCATCTCGGAAGTTATGGAAACTTGCTCGCGAGAAAGTAGGTCCGGCGGGCGAGCCACGGCGCGGCGAGCGTTCAGGCCAAAAGCCTTTCAAGGTCGTCGACGTTGTCGGCCACGGCGAAGAGTTCCGCGAAGTCCTCGGAGATAAGGCCGTCGTCTTTCAGGCGTGCGAGTGTCGCGAGCAGGCTGTCCCAGCAGCCGCCGGCATTGTAGAGCACTACGGGCATGCGGCCGATGCCGATGGTGGCGGTGGCGAGGGCGGTAAAGAGTTCGTCGAGCGTGCCGATGCCGCCGGGCAGCACCACGAGGGCTTCGCTCTCGCGCATCATGATGGCCTTGCGGTCGTGCAGGTCGGTGCAGCGGAACGTCACGTCCAGGAGGTCGCTCACGAGGTTGCGCTGGAAGAGAATTTCGGGCACAACGCCGTAGATGCGTGCGCCGCCGCAGCGGGCGGTTTGCGCCAATACTTCCATCATGCCCTTGCGAGCGCCGCCGTAGACCAGCGTGCGCCCTGTGCGTCCGAGCCAAGCGCCTACGTCTTCGGCCGCCTTGCGGTAGGCGGCAGGCAGGTCGGATTTTGAAGAAAGATATACGCCGATTTTTTGCATAATTGTTTTTTAGTAGGGGCGTTTTGCAAAACGCCCGAGAGTAAACAATGTAAACAAGTAAATGAGTGGACGCGAGGAAACATATTATTTGTCCTCGGCAAAGAGCGGGTCCCAAGCCGGGAGCACCGTGGGCTTCTGCTTCATGAGGTCGAGCACGGAGGCGGGCACGTATTTCTTGTCCACCACGAGGCGGAACATATATTCGTCGAACCACTCATCGGTCATAATGATGTGTCCCTGATAACCGGCGGTCGGGCCCCAAGAATTTTCCACCTTCCACTTTGTAGGCTTGCCCTCGGCATCGAGGTCAACGGCCATGAGCGTCATGGCGTGGGAAGAGGCGGAGGCAAAGGTGCGTATGCGGTCGGCCTTGTTCATCGGGAAGTCCGTGCCGAAGAGGTCGGCGTAGTTGTAGTTGGCGAGCGAGAGGATGCCCGTCTTGGAGTTGTAGCATTTGCCCACGTCGCAGGAGAAATAGAGCATCGTGCTGTCCTTGATAGAGGCAATGGCAAGGGGCTTTATCTCGTCCATGGGCAGGTTGATGTACGTCCACTGGCAGCCGTCGTAAGAGTGGCGGTCGTACTCGATGGTGTAAGTTTTGTGGTAGGGGCGCGAGGGGTCGTTCATCACCATGATGTAGTTGTTCTTCAAGTCATCGCCCACGTAGGTTTCGTAGAACGAGCGCGGCGTGTAGTTTTTGGTCTCGACGGGTTTGCCCGATGCGTCCTTGCGCGTCCACGTGAACTCTGCGGGCGGCGTGCCGAGGCAGATGCTGAGCATTCGGTAGACGGTGGCGAGCATTTCCGTCTTGCGTTTTTGCAGGGCGGCGGGTTTCTCGCCTTTCGCCACGGCGGCGCGGAGCGCAAGGCCGTATTCGCGCAGTTTGAGGGCGATGAGGTCGCTCATGCGCGAGGTGTTGTTGGCGGCGAAGCTTTCAGGCATCACTTCGGCAGGCACAAGGCCGTATTTCGTCACCACATCCTGCACGCCGCAGAAGGTGCCGCCATCGGAGAGCGGGTTCTTGAAGAGCCATTCCACCGTCTTGTCGTCCATCGGCTTCTTGGCGTTGTCGATCGTGGCTTGCAGGAAGAGGTTGGCCTTTTCAAGCTGGTCGTAGAAGAAGCAATAGCTTTGCGAAAACTCGAATTTGCCGAGTTCGTATTTCTTAATCATGCGTGCGCGGAACACGTTGAGGCCCGTGAAGAGCCAGCAGCGGCCGGAGGACTTTTGGTCGGTGACACCTTTCGAGGGCACCTCGTTGGAGAAATACGTGTCGGTGAGCGCGGGATTTTCAGCCGCAAGCGCGAGTTGGTTGATGCTCGTGCCGGCGAGGGCGTTGCGCAAGGCCCGTGTCTCGGCGGTGGCGGGACAGGCTTTGCGGATCTCGCTGAGCATTTCGGGGGAGATGCCGCCAGTTTGTGCTGCGGCGTTGCCCAAAGAAAGCAGGGCGAAGAGGGTGAAAAGAATTTTTTTCATAATAAGGATTATTTTGTTGTTGATAATGACCTATGTCCGAGGTGCGCCACGCGCAGCCAGAGTTTGCTGCACACGAGGTAGAAGATAACGGCAGATACCCAGCCGCCGAATACGTCGATGAGGTAGTGCGCCTCAATGTACACCGTGGCGCCGCAGAGGAACACGTAGAACGGCAGGGCGCACCAGAAGAGCGGCCTGCCCGTGCGCCAAAGGAGGAAGAGTAGCACCGTGCTCATGCCTACGTGGGAAGAGGGGAAAGCCGCCGTGGGGCGTTCGCCCGACTGCTGCGTGCCTTCTACCAGCGAACGGAAGAAACCGTCGGGACCGGGCGAGGCAGCCAGTTCCGTGTGGGTGCGGAAGTAGTCGCCCACCAGAGGGAAGTGGCCTGCGTTGATGACATCCTCGCCTACGGCGTGGAAATAATATTGCGGGCCGGCAACGGGCAAGAAGAGGTAGATGAGATAATAAAGGAAAAACGCTGTGAGCACGATGAACGCGCTGCGCTCAAATTCGTTGCGGTTTTCGGCCAGCCTCTCCCGTTCGAGGGCGGGCGTATGCAATACGCCCCTACATAGCGGCGAGAGCACGGCGAGGGCAATGAGCGGATAGTAGGAGAAATAGCCGAGGTGGAACAATTCGCTCCACACCTTGCCCGATAGCCAACCGCTCATCTCCAACGAGGGCTGGCAGCCGAAGAGAGCAGCATCGGCGGCGGCGAACACGTGGTCGAGGTTGGGGAAGATTTGGCAAAATTCGTAGGTGTCGGGATACCAGTAGCCCAAGAGTGTGAGCGGATACAGATTGCGCAGGAAGAGCGTGTAGCGGTTGGGGCGCAGGCGGTGGAAGCCGAAGAGCAGCGACATGCCGCCGAGCACGAGGCCGCGCCCCGTGAGGAGCTGCCAAGGGTCGCGAAACTCGTGCCAGAGCAGCAGCACGAGGACGGCGGTGAAGAGCGTGTAGATCAGCGTGACCCATTCGATGGCCAAAAGCCCGGGGCGTTTTTCCATATTTCCGATATGTTCTGCCATTGATTATATTATATATTGTCTGATAGAATCCGATGAAATTAGAGGCTTATGCCTTGGGGCTGAAAGTTTCTTCCACGCCGCGCCTAAGGTCGTAGGCGGGCTTATAGCCCAGTTCTTCGACGGCGGGCGTGATGTCGCAGCGCCAGTTGCGCTGCTTCATGATGCGGTATTTGTCGGAGTTGAGCGTGGAGAGCGTGCCGCGCCGCGCCGCTATCCATTCCGCCGCGCGGCTTACGAGCCAAAGCACGCAGAGCGGGGCGGTGACGTGGAGCACGAAGCGAATGCCGAGCCGCTTCTGAATGAGCCGGGAGAAGTCGCGGCTGGAATATTCCTTGCCGTCTGTGAGGAAATAGGTTTTGCCAGATGTGCCTCTCGTGAGGGCGAGGAAGGCGGCAGCCACGAGGTCTTTCACATAGATAAAGGTAAGCACCTGCGGCTTGAAACCTACGGAGAAGTCCACGTGGCGGCGTATGCTGTCGGCCATCATGGCGTAGTCCTTCTCGCGCGGGCCGTAAACGCCCGTGGGGCGCAGCACGATGTAGTCCAGTCCGCCAATCTGCGCGAGCCTCTGCTCGGCCTCGAGTTTTGAACGCCCGTAGGCGGTGTTGGGCTGCGGCACGTCGTCGTCGCAGATGGGGCGTCCGCTGTCTTCGCAAAGCGGGCCGCACACGCTGAGGCTGCTGATAAATACGAAGCGGCCGGTGAGTGCGCCGGCGGCAAGGAGCGACTGCGCAAACAGCGCGGTGCCCTCAGTGTTGATTTTGAAGAAATCGGCCTCGCGGCGGCATTTAGTAGCGCCGGCGGCGTGGATAACGCAATGCCACGCCCCGTGCGCCGCCACGTGCGCGGCGAGTGCCTGCATCATCTTCTCTTCCGAACTGAAATCAAGTTCTATGAAGCGAATGCGCGGGTCGGCGAGATAGCGGCGGCTGCTCGACGGGCGCACGGCCGCCCACACGTCCATACCCTCTGCCAAGGCGCGCTCCACAAGGAAACTGCCGATAAAGCCGCTGGCGCCGGTGATGAGTATCTTGCTGATAGGTTGCATCGCTGATTATTTATTTATTCAATCGTCCCACCTCGTCGTACGCCGTCTGCCAATAAGCCTTGGCGGCGTCCTGTCGGGCGGCGGAAGGTTCGGGCTTATCCCAAATCACGCGCTCGGAAGCCAGATGCCACACGGTGCAGCCTGCGGAGTCTACGCACGCGATGCCCTCGCTCCACGAATGGAAGGCCGTGGGGCGCGTGTAGGACGGGGCGAGCACGTTGCGGCTGAACAGGAAATCGGCATGCGGGAGGCGCAGTTGCGCAAGGAGCGTGGCGGCGAGGTCGGACTGGTTGCACACCATGTCGTAACGCTGCGACTTGACCAATGCGCCGCCTGCCCAGATGAGGGGAATGTGATAGCGTCGGGGGTCGGGCGGCGTGATGTCTTCCGGATAGCCGATGCCGTGGTCGGGCAGAAGCACCAAGAGCGTGTTGCTCCATTCGGGCGTGCCCCGCAGCCGTTGCACGAAGCGGCCGATGCAATCGTCAAGGTAGGCCATGGCATTGGTGTGCTTATTGTCGGGGAATTTCTCAAAGGGCACTTCCCAAGGTTCGTGGCTCGCCAGCGTGAGGCACACCGTAAACTTCGGTTTGCCGTCGGGCGCAGGCGCGGCGAAGCGGTTGAAGAGCGTGTCGAGCACAATGGCATCAGTCACGCCCCAGGCGTGCGTGCGGCGCACTTCGAGCGGGAAATGCGTGTCGCCCAGAATCGTTTCGAAGCCCGTTGTGCTCAGGTAGCCTTTCATCTTCGTGAAATTGATGTCGCCTCCGTAGAGAAACTCCGTGGCGTAGCCCGCGCGGGCGAGCGATGCGGCGATGGAGGGCAGGCGGCGGCAGAGGCGCGGCTGCTTCATCACGCTGAAATCGGGAAAAGAGGGATAGCCGCTCAGGGTGCATAGGGTGCCGCGGTCGGTGCGGAAGGAATTGGCATAGCACTGCGTAAACAGCACGCCCTCGTTTGCCAAAGCGTTGAGGCAGGGCGTAACGCCTGGCTCGCCGCCGAGACTTTCGACAAACGTTGCGCCGCAGCCTTCCATCAATATCATCACAATATTGGGGCGGCGGGTCGTGAGCAAACTGTCCGTGCCGTCATCGCTTCCGCCGAATTGCAAGCCACCAAACAGCCTTGCCCGCTCCTTTTCGTCGAAAAAGTCGCACTCGGAGGCATAGTCCGTGCCGGCGGAAAGCGTGGAGAGGAGGCTGAAAGCGGGATTGACGGCAGCGTGGTTCAGGAATTGGTCGGTGCTGTAATACACCATGCCCACGTTGGCCGTGCTCCGCCCCACGCCGCCGCGAATGCCGAGAAAGAGCAGGCCGCCGCAGAGCAGCATAGCGATGGAGGCGGCGATGCGCCGCCGTTCGCGCGGCAGGGTTTTCTTCGGACGGAAGTAATCATAGGCCGCCCACAGTGCAGCGACGGCAGTCGCGAATGCCGCCACCACGCCAGCGGCATATAGCGGGCTGACGCTTTGGAGCGCGCCGCCAGGCTGGCTGATGTAGTTGAACACGGTGCCGTCGAGTTTGAACTCCCAAAAAGAATAGAGCACCGTGTCGGCCACGAAAATGAGCGCAAGCAGCACGGCAAGCAGCGTGTTGGCTACGCGGTAAAAAACGGTGAGGCATTTGAGCGGAAGATTCGCCCAAATGCCGATGCACAATAATAAATAATAGGGAATAACGGCATAGCCCGTAGCGGCAACGTCGAGCGGCAGGCCGTGCCACATCACGGCAACAACATCTCCAAACGCATAGGGATGCGCCGCGCCGCCGTTGAAAAGCATGAAGAGCGGTTTGGCAGCGATGAATGTCAGTAATAGCAGCAGGAATTGCTGCGCCAGATATCGCAGGTGGGTCATATCCCTATTTTTCTATATCTCGGATTTACAGTTGCTGCATGTCGTGTAGGCGCTTGTAGTAGCCGTTGAGGGCGATGAGGCTCTCGTGCGTGCCGCGCTCCACGATGCGTCCCTCATAGAGCACGCAGATTTCATCGGCATTTTTAATTGTGGAAAGCCTGTGGGCGATAGCGATGGTGGTGCGTGTTTTCATCAGACGTTCGAGGGCCTCTTGCACAAGGCGTTCGCTTTCCGTGTCGAGGGCGGAGGTGGCCTCGTCGAGGATAAGTATTGCCGGATTTTTGAGGATGGCGCGTGCGATGGAGATGCGCTGTCGCTGGCCGCCGGAAATGCGGCAGCCGCGGTCGCCTATTTTTGTGTCGTACCCCTGCTCGCTTTCCATGATGAAGTCGTGGGCGTTGGCAATCTTTGCCGCCTCCGCCACTTGCTCCATCGTGGCATTTTCCACGCCGAAGGCAATGTTGTTGAAGAAACTGTCGTTGAAGAGAATGGCCTCTTGGTTCACGTTGCCGATAAGCGAGCGCAACTCTGAGATATAGAGGTGCTTTACGTTTTTGCCGTCGATGGTGATTTCGCCGTCGGTCACGTCGTGGTAGCGCGGCAGGAGGTCCACGAGCGTCGATTTGCCGCTGCCGCTCTGTCCCACGAGCGCTACGGTTTGCCCGCGCTTCACGGTGAGGTCCACGCCGTGAAGCACCTGCGTGTGTCCGTTGTAACTGAACGAAACGTTTTTGAATTCGATTTTATCTTTCAGGCCCTCGATGTGTTCGGGGTGTTCGATTTCCTGAATGGTGTTGGGCGCTTTCAATATTTTGTTCACGCGCTCCACGGAGGCCATGCCTTTGGGGATGTTGTAAGTGGCTTTGGAGAGGTCTTTGATAGGCTGTATGATGCTGTAAAGGATCACCATGTAGAAGATAAACGTCGGCGCGTCGATGGGCGAACTGTCCGAGAAAATCAGCGTGCCGCCATACCAGAGCACCAGCACGATAAGGGCCGTGCCGAGAAATTCGCTCACGGGGTGGGCCATCGACTGCCGCAGAGCCACGCGGATACAGGCGCTGCGAAATTCCTCAGAACTTTTGCGGAAGCGATCCGTCATTTTCTTTTCGGCGGTGAAGGCCTTGATAATTCTCATGCCGCCGAGCGTCTCGTCGAGTTGTGCCATCGTTTCGCTCCATTTTCCCTGCGCTTCGAGCGAGTTCTGTTTGAGCCGCC
This sequence comes from Bacteroidales bacterium, assembly GCA_022784065.1. Classification (GTDB taxonomy): domain Bacteria; phylum Bacteroidota; class Bacteroidia; order Bacteroidales; family Bacteroidaceae; genus Alloprevotella. The sequence goes on from JALFUO010000087.1 coordinate 34,627, forward strand.
GTCCCAGCCGTCCCATGCCCCACACCATCAGCGGCATCACGACGATGGTGAACACCGTGAGTTGCCAACTCGTATAGAGCAGCACGGCAAAGTAACTGCAAATAAGGATGGGATTTTTCACCAGCATTTCGAGCGAGCCGGTGATAGAGTTTTCGATTTCGCCCACGTCGCCGCTCATGCGTGCTATGATGTCGCCTTTGCGCTCATCGGAGAAGAAAGAAAGCGGGAGGGAGATGACCTTGTTGTACACGCTCACGCGGATATCGCGCACCACGCCGGTGCGCATCGGCACCATAATGCCCACCGAGGCGAAGTAGCAGGACGTTTTGAGGAGCGTGGCGGTGACGAGGAACATGCCGATTAAGAATAGCGTCAGCGAAGGCCCGTGCTGCTCCATGAGTTGCGTGGTGTACCAATAGAGGTTGTTCACGGCAATGTCCTTGATGCTGCCGCCGGCGTCCCACGGAATGAAGGCATAGCGTGTCTGGTCGATGCCGAAGAGCAATTGCAGCATGGGAATAATCGCCACAAAAGAAAACACGTTGAGAACGGCCGAAAGGATGTTGAAAAACAATGCGCCTATCATATACCACTTGTAGGGGAACAAGTAGTAGCGCATGATGCTGAAAAACTCTCTCATAGATAGTAGTTGACGAGTATTTTGAATTAAGGTCTCACGAGTAGGGGGAATTTGGTTGCCTCATTGAATTATGCCTTTCGGCGCACTCGGCGGGGGGTTTTTT
>JALFUO010000014.1 GCA_022784065.1 Bacteroidales bacterium
CCCTCCCGATGCCCCTCGACTTGCATGTGTTAGGCCTGTAGCTAGCGTTCATCCTGAGCCAGGATCAAACTCTTCATTGTAAATATTTTTTCTTTTCTTTATTCTGAATCATTTGCCTCGGCCGGATTTGCTTTAGTTTCTTGTATGTTCACCTTCGTGGAGAGTCTCTCTTTAAGCACTCTGTTGCAATCTAAATTGACGGTGCCGACTTCTATCTTCGCTCTATAAAGAGCGAGATGCTGTCTCTTGTACTTCTCTGTCGAATCTGTTATGGAAATTGTTTCAAAGAACTCTTTTCTTTATCGCTCCGCGGGGCTTCCCCCGTTTAGCGAGTGCAAAAGTACGAACTTTTCTTATAACACAAAAGCCTTTCGCCTTTTTTTCTTATAAGAAAACAAACTTTTTTCAAATTTAAGCGGGCACACAATATTATATATATACGCGCGCGCGAAGGGGAAAAAGGAAAAAAATCCGGGAAAAGCGCGTTGCGCCCTCCCGGATTTTGGTTATTGCAAAGATAATCTAAAGACTATTTCTTCAAAACTTTCTTGCCGTTGACAATGTAGAGTCCCGGACGGTTTACGAGCGTAATGCGACGGCCGGAAAGGTCATAGGTCACATTTGCCGCACCGTTTTCAACAGACACTTGGTCGATGCCGTTAATCACTGCGTTGTTGGCAGTCAGTTCAATGAAGCGATCGGCTGCGCCTCTGCTGCTGAGTTGCACCTGTGCCAGATAGATGGCTTCGTTGTCTGCCTTGAACGAAACGGTGAACTTGCCGCCCTCCTTGGGAAGAGAAGAAGCAGAAAGGCTGAACTTGCTGGCGTGAGAACCAATCAGTTTCAACGCCACGGGTTCCTCGAGATTCTCCGTCTCCACTGTGATTTCAGACGTTTCAGCCACCTTTCCGGGGATTGCGTTCAGCGTGATATCGGTTTCAGAAGGACGAATCACGGGCAGGTCGGTGCGACCGAAGGACACGTCATCGATATAGTACGTGGCGGAATTTGCCGTGCCGCGCGTGCTTGCAAATCGGAAGCCCATGAAGAAGACGTCAGCGGGTTCAAGTTGCGCAAGGTCGATGTGGAACTCTCGCCATTCGCCGCTCTCATCCTTTGTGGCAGGCATCGAGAAGCCCGTGACGGGAAAGGTTTCCATTTCGCCGTTATTGAGTTCTATGTAGACGAGTTCCAGTTTGTCGGGCATTTCGTCGTAGAGATAGTCGCCGCGCACGCGGAAGGTGAACATCTTGGAGGCGGCGTTCACATAGTCGAGCGCCGGCGTTACCAAGAGCATTTCGCAAGGCGTTTCGTTGCCTTCCTCTACCTTAGAATCGTAGGGCGTCACCTTAGCTACCTTTTCGCCAGTCGTGGCATCGGTTGCGGGGAACTCATAGCCCCACCAAGCGCGCGTGCCTTCCATTGCCAGGTTCTTCCAGCCTTCGGCTGCGAAGGGCTTGTTCTTCACGGCGCCATCGAAGTGCTCGTTGAGCAGGCTCAGAGGCGAGGTAGCGTCGAGCGGCAGGCTATCGCCTTCCTTATCTTCGGCATCTGCGCTCGTAGCCGTGCCTTCGAGGGCGATGCGCAGCGTGTCTGCGCCATAGCCAGCCACGATGATGGTGTCGCGGAACGTGCCGGCCTCGGTCGGTGCAAAGGTCACTTTGATGGGCGCGTCTACATTATCCTTCATCAACATGCTTGTGCTGATGCGGAATGTGCCGCCAACAGCCATACGTGCCGAGGGATAATCGGGGAAGTGGGCAGTCGTAATGGTGATGGTCTGCTCCTGCGTGGTGCCGGCCTTTGCGACAAAGGGTGCGGGCTGCTCCGAGGTGAGCGTGAAGGCGGGCGGGTTGGCGGGATCGATGGCGATGCCGCTCAGGCTCAGGGCTATCATGTCTTCAAGGAGCGACGACTCGATGTAGAGCGATGCCGTGTGCTTGCCGATTGCCGTGGGCTTATAGTTGAGGTCGATTTCATAATCGCCAGTGCCGGCGGGGATTTCCGCAAGCGAAAGTTCAAACTGGTCGCGATTCTTGCCAGAGAATTCGAGCGGCAGCGCGGCGGGGAGGTTCACGGCGGTCACGTGGAGCGTGGTCACCTTGGTGCTCTCGCCTACCCTACCCTCTGCGCGGGCAAACTCGTCTACCTGAATGAGGAGCATGGGCAGCATTTCCACGTCTTCTGCCATACGGGGACGGAGCACCGGCGCAGCGGCCGAGGTGGCGATGCCCGTGATGTTCATAGCGCCCTTGCTTACGGGCGTGCCTTCGAGCGTTGTGCCGGGGAAGGGGTTCACGGTGAAGTTGCCCGTGCCGTCGGTGAAGGTGAGGGCTTTGCCCGTGGCAAATTCAGCATCTGCGGCGAGGTTCACGCCGGTAGCGTTCTTCACGCTCACGAGGCGGTAAGTAAAGGTTGCCGGTGCGGCGGCAAACTCGGCTGCCGTCGTTTCAACAGGCTGCACGGGCGCAGGTTCTGCCTGTTTTGTGCCCAATGAGGCATCGGCTGCGCAAATGCAGTTGCCGATGAAATTGTAATCTTCTCCGGGGAAGGCATAACCGTAGACGTTTTCTACAACGTCGCCCACGGCATACGTTTCCGTCAGGAAGCCGTAAAGGTCCACAACGGGCACTGCCGCGCCGCTGCCTTGCAGATAGAACACTTTATAGATCCTGTCGAGTTGCATCTCCGTGGTATAAACCACGGCAAGGGGTTCCGAGATGCGGGTCACGCCGCTGAAATCCGGCTCTGCCGTGTTGCGGAAATCGGCTGCCGTGGCATAGGTGATCACAGGTATCAGCGTCCACTTGATGGGCAGGTTCACAGTTTCTGCGCCTTCCGAGGCAAAGGCCACTTCCAAACCGGTGGACGCGCCTTCGGGCGTTGCGGTCACGGTGAGCTGCGCGCCTGCTTCGCTCATAACGTCTTCTTTTGCAAGGGTCTGTGCAGAGAGAGTCACACCCGTTGCCTTGGTGCTGACGGTAACGTCGCCAGTGAGGTTCACGCCGTGCACGGTGATGGTCTTTGTGCCTGACGCGCCTTGCATGATGGTGCCGAAGTCGAGGCTGGCGGCCGAAAGGGTAATCTTGGGCGTGGCTGCCACTGCCTGCTTTTCAAACAGTCCCTGCCAGGTGTCTGCCACGCGCAGCATACCCACCTCATAGCCTGCGCCGTTGCTTGAAGTACTATACGTTTGGCGCAATTCAAGACCTTCGATGCCGAAGGTCAATCCGTTGAAATTGGGCTTGATGCCAGCTTTAAATGAAAGTGCGGTGCCGTCGAAGAGCGCGGTCGGCGTTGCGGGTTCTTCGGTGTAGGAAGCGGGATTGACGTAGAGCGCAAAGTTGTCCGCGCCGTTGTTCTCTGCGTTGATGGTGTACTTAAACGCTACGAGGTAAGTGGTTCCCACCGTGTATTCCGTCTCGGCATAAGCCATTTGTTTTGCATCCGTGCCGATATTTACGCCGAGCCTGTACTTGCCTTCCTCGTTCGCTGCGCTGGGGCAAACGTAAAGCCTTGCGAGTTCGCCGCCCGACTTCGTGTCTTGCCACACGGTGGTTGCAGAACCTTTTTTCAGGAAATTGAATACGTAGTGGTTTTTCGTGGGCACGTCGGTCACCTTAATAAGCATGGACGCATAGACCGTACCGGCAACGATGCCGCTGGTCTGCGCCTCGTCGTTTTTGTCGGTGTTGAAGATGTGGTAAACCTTCTGATTGTTGTACGTATCGAACACAAGGGTATTGCCCGACGTGCCTTCGGGATAGCCCTCAAAGTCGAGCGCGCCGGCTTTCACCATGACATCACCGCTGCCGCTTGTGCTGTATTGCATCCAGTCGTTCTGACCGGCAAGGGCTGCCCCTGGGGCGCAGCTTGAAAAGTCTTCCTGCCACTTAGTCTGTGCGTTTGCACTCTGCGGCACCAGCCACGCCAACGCCGACAGGCAGGTCACAAGGATAGAAAAAGAAAATGTAAACTTCTTCATCTCTCAATAAAATTAAACGATTAGGTTAGTAAAAAAATATAAATGATATTTGGAGCAGTTTCAAAATTGTTTTTTTATCGGCGGCACTACACGCCCCTACTTCCTTTTTATCGAGAAGCGCACGCTGAAGTACACGATATGCGCCACGCCGAAGAAGCAGCCCACGTAGAGCAGGGTGCGGTCTTCGCTCCAGCCCAAGGTTTGCTGATGCCAGAAGGCCACGAGGATACAGAGGAAAGAGAGGATGGTGCCAATGACGCTCAGCACGCTCTGCCCGTGGCGGCGCACGCTGCCGCCGCCGAGCACGCTGTGGCGCACGCCGTAGGCAGCGTAGACATCCAGGCCGATAAGCATCCAGATGACGAGGCGCATCCAGGTGTCGGCAGGCAGGAAGAGCATCATGCCCACGCAGCACAGTATGCCGAGCACGGGAATGAGGGGCACAAACGGTGTGCGGAAGGCGCGGGTCGCCTCGGGCATCGTGCGGCGCACCACGATCACGCCGGCGCAGACGAGGGTGAAGGCGAAGAGTGTGCCGATGCTGGTCATCTCGCCTGCCACGCGTGCCGGCACGAAGGCGGCTAGCACGCTCACGAGCACCATGAAGAGCATGTTGCTGCGTGCCGGCGTGTGGAAGCGCATACTGATGTGGCTGAACACGGGCGGCAGCAGGCCGTCGCGGCTCATGCTGTAGAACACGCGGCTCTGCCCCATGAGCATCACCATGATTACGCTCGCATAGCCCAGCAAAATGGCGAGCACGATGCCTCGGTTGAGCCAGGGGAAGTCGGGCACAATCGTGCCGTCGGGGCCGGGCGTGCCCATGTGCTGCACGGCGGTGGCCGCCGGCGCGATGCTTTCCATGCCGGCATACTGGTGGTAGTCCACCACGCCGACCATCACGAGCGAGAAGAGTATGTAGAGCACGGTGCACACGAGCAGTGAACCGAGTATGCCGATGGGCATGTTGCGGCGGGGGTTGATGGTTTCCTGCGCCGCCGTGCTCACCGCGTCGAAGCCGATGTAGGCGAAAAACACGATGGCCGCGCCGCGCAGCACGCCGCTCCAGCCGAAGTCGCCAAACGCGCCGGTGTTTTCGGGAATGAACGGCGTGAGGTTTTCAGCCTTGATATAGAAGAAGCCGATGCCGATGAACACGAGTACTACCAGCACCTTCAGCAGCACGATGAAGTCGTTGAAGCGCGAACTGCCCTGAGTGCCGCCGGCCAAGATGAGAGAGAGCAGCACCACTATGGCTATGGCGGGCACGTTGATGATGCCGCCCTCGGCGGGGCACGCCGTAAAGGCTTCTGGTAGCGGCAGCCCGATGTCGTTCATCATCATGCAGAAATAGCGGCTCCACGAGATACTCACCGTAACGCCTGCCACGGCATATTCGAGCACCAAGTCCCAACCGATAATCCACGCCACGAGCTCGCCCATCGTCACATACGAATACGTGTAGGCGCTGCCCGCCACGGGCAGCATGGAGGCAAACTCGGCGTAGCACAGGCCGGCGAAGGCACAGGCCACAGCGGCCAGCAGGAAGGACAGGCAAATGGCAGGCCCGGTGTGCTCGCCCGCCACTACGCCGGTCACGGAGAACAGACCCGCGCCGACGATTACTCCCACGCCCAGCGCAATGAGTGCGCCCGGACCGAGCACGCGGCGCATACTCTCCTTACCGCCCCCGGCGGCCTCGGAAAGCAACTGCCCCATCTGTTTTTTGACTAATAAATCCATAAAACAATCCTCCTTGTTGTCATTTTGGCTGCAAATATAGCAATTATATATCAAATTGCAATACCTTGAGGTAAGTTTGATGATATTTTGAAAGAAAACGGAGACTATTCTCTTTCCCCGCCTCTTCAAAATACCAAAAAATGGGTATTGCGGCGGCCGTGGCAACTCCGTACCTTTGCACCGTGATTCAAAAATAAGAAGAAGAAAAATGAAGTAAGTATATTTTTAGATTGTTATGTCCATGTCTGTTCGCGGCAATCGCCCTCCCGGCGGTTGCCGCGCGCGCGTATATATAATAATATAATATTGTGTGTGCCGGTTGCCTCACGAGTAGGGGCGTTTTTCAAAACGCCCGGAAAATGCCGTGCAAACGAGCGCAGAACCGAACTCGTTCGGGGGCGGGCGTTTTGCCAAACGCCCCTACTGCAGCGCAACCGCTGTCATGCGTGGCGCTCTGCGCAGATAATTGTTCATATAAAATGCACCTTTGGCTTCGGCTCGGCATAATCCAAGTAAACTTGGCTTCTGCTCTCGCCTTGCACAAACGTTCCGAACAAGCAGAAATTTTTTCCTTTCTCCTTGATAATTTTTGCTTCCTGCCTATTATTTTTTACTATCCTATAAGAAAGTTTTTGTTACAAAGTTTGTAACACATGTTAGAAACTTTGTAACGCATATTACAAACTTTGTAATACATGTTACAAACTTTGTAACAAACTTTTTCTGCACAGATAATGAAAAATACCTTGGGGCAAATGAAAAATGTCTGCGCAGAAAAGAAAAAATTTTAAGGAGAAAATTGGCGGGGCTTACGTAATAATTTGCCCCGAAACCTTGGAAATTCAAAATAACTTTGTAATTTTGCACCGTCGTTCGAGGAGAATGACGATTTGTTTGTTCCATGGTGTAATGGTTAGCACTAGAGTTTTTGGTTCTCTCAGTCCCCGTTCGAGTCGGAGTGGAACAACATCTTAGGAAAAAGAGGTTCTGCGTTCCAAAACGCGGAGCCTCTTTCCGTTTTTACGCCTCGGGCATGGCAAAATGATAGTTTAGCACAAACTTAATACGCTTTTCTTTGCGCCCGATGCAGATTAATGCCTAATTTTGCAGTAAGAAAATTCATTTTTTATCTACTAACCTATAAATTCAAAACAGTTATGAAGAAACTTTTACTTTCTTTTCTCTCGTTCTTCGCTTGCTGCCTCGCACTGATGGCGCAAACGGAGATTACGTGGTCGGCGGCAAGCGACTGGGATGGCGTTGAAGCCAAAGCGCAGTCTATCAGTTACACGTCTGGCGACTACACCATTAGCGCCACCAAGGAAACCGGTAGCAGCAGCCCCACGGTGAATGCAACCGCCACAGACTTCCGTTCTTACGCTAAGAACCAAGTCATGGTGAGCAACAGTCAGGAAAACATCAAGAAACTGGTGTTCCACATCTCTGCCGCAGGTAAAAAGAGATGGGCGGAATTGTCTGCTTCCGAAGGTGCTGTGACCCATGATGTAGCCAACGGCGTTATAATCTGGGAAGGAGATGCACAGTTTGTGATGTTTGGTGTGGGCGAGAAAGCCGTATACGGCACTGACGGCGCAACGAAAGCCGGCCAGTTTAACTTCTCTTCAGTAACGGCTTACACGGCTGCCGACCTTGAAAGCGGTGGCGGCGAAGGTGGCGAAGGAGAAGGCGGCGAAACGCCCGATCCCGATGAAAACGTCACGCTTTACTCCGAAACGTTCGGCACGAACCAGGGCGCATTTACGATTGACAATAAGGTGCTGCCCGAAGGTACAACTTACGTTTGGGCGTTTGCTTCTGGTTATGGTATGAAGGCCACTGCTTACATCAACAAAACGAACTGCGCTTCTGAAAGCTGGCTCGTTTCGCCCAAGTTCGACTGCACCAACGCTACGGCTCTGACGCTCTCCTTCAGCGAGGCTGCCAACTTCTTCACCAACGCTGAAAACGTATCTGCTTATACTTCCGTGAAAGTTAAGGAAGTGGGCACGGATACTTGGACCGACCTCACCCTCTCTGCACGCGCCAGCGGTACGGCTTGGACGTTTACAGACGGCATCACCGCCGACCTCTCGGCTTACGTGGGCAAGAAGATGCAGATTGCCTTCGTTTACACCAGCACCGCCGAGCTGGCAGGCACGTGGGAAGTGAAGAACTTCGAGCTGAAAGGCAAGGGCGAAGTTACGACCGAGTCGGAAGTGGTTGTTCCCGAATACACCACGATTGCACAGCTGAAAGAAAATGCTACGGCATCGGCTACGGCTGTGAAGTTCACCTTCACCAACCTCCTCGTAACGGGCACCGCCGGCACAAGCACCTATGTATCCGACGGCACCGACGGCACGCTGCTCTATGGCACGGCTTCCCCCTACAAAGCAGGCGACAAGATCAGCGGCACGATTGCTGCCAATCTCGTTTCCTACAACAACCTCACCGAACTGAAAGACCTCGACCTTACGGGTGTAAGCGTAACGAGCGAGGGCAACGAGGTAACGCCCGTTGCTGCAACGATCAACGAGCTGGTGGCCAATCAGAAGAAATATGAGAACGTGCTCGTAAAACTCTCCGAAATGACCTTTGAAAGCGACGCACTCGCCAGCAAGAACATATCTCTTACCGATGGCGAGGAGTCTATTACGCTGCGCGACAACTTCAACGTGCTCACCGACTTCATCTTCGACACCACGAAGCAGTACAACGTCACGGCCGTTGCCACTATCTTCAAAGAAAGCATCCAGCTCTACGCGCTTAGCGCAAGCGACATCCAGATGATTACCAACCTCGTAGATCCCGAAACGGCATGGGCCGCCGACACGGTTGCCGTGATGCCCGGACAGGAAGAATACGAATACGCCCTGGGAACCAACTATGAAGGCACCATTACTTACTCTTCAAGCGACGAAACGGTTGCCACCATCGATGCCAATGGCGACATCACGTTCGTTGGCTACGGTCACACTGTCATCACTGCCGAAACGCCCGAAACGGACGAGTACCTCGCCAGCAAGGCTTCGTTCGACCTCTTCTTCATCGAGGGCGAAGGCACGCTCGCTAAGCCTTACACGCCTGCCGACGTGCAGTATTTCTGCGATAAGGTTGAAGGCAAGGCTTGGGTGAAGGGTGAAATCTCCGGCTTCTACAACAATAACAAGTACTTTGCAGGCACGGAAGGTGCAGTTGCCAGCAACATTGCCATCTCCGCAGGCGAGACCAACGTTCCCGTTGCTCTGCCCAGCGGCTCGCAGGTACGCACCGACCTCAACCTCAAGGACAACGCCACGAATCTCGGCAAGACGGTTTGGGTGTACGGCACGATTGAGAAGTATTTCGGCGTTGCCGGCGTGAAGAACGTAACGGACTACAGCTGGGACGGCGAAGGCACGCTCACGGGCATCAATAGCCTCGAAGCCACTCCTGCCAACACGAACGCTGACGTGATTTACAGTATCGACGGCCGCCGCCTTGCTGCTCCCGTCAAGGGCTTCAACATCATCAACGGCAAGAAGGTGATCCGCTAATCAGCGAATCCTATACCGATAAAAACGACCTCGGGTTGCGCCGGCAATGCGCCGCGCAACCCGAGTTTTTTTGTGTGTGTCTGGCAAGACTAATTGGGGCGGGCTGTAAGCCCAAATGTTGCCCATAGCCCCGGGCAACGCCCGGGGGACGGCGGTTTCATTGATTAAAGTGTTGCGCTCTGTAAGAGCAACCTTCTTTATGAGGGGCATCGCCCCGTGGCATTGCGTGTGAGGGTTACGCGCTTGGAGCGCGTGGCATTTTTGCGCCAGCGCAAAAATGCCGAATGTATTGCTCGCGGCATACGTTTCCCCGGGCGTTGCCCGGGGCTATGGGCAGCAATTGGGCTTACAGCCCGCCCCAACCATTATCCCATTCGGCGCAGCCCCCTACTCATTCAAAACGGGGGGGGTAATTGGGTTTCAAGGGAATAGCCTTTGGGGAAACGGAAGCGCACCGTGGTGCCCGACTGCCCGCCGGCGGCATTGATGAGTTCGAAGGTGGCGGGCTGGCGGTTCTTCTCGTTCATCAAGGCAATGATTGCGCCGAGCATACGCAGGCCGGAGCCCGTGTCGCGTCCCGTGCGCTTCACGCCCATCGCGCTGCAGCCGCAGCCGTTGTCCGACACACAAATCAAGAGCGCGCCGTCTTCCTCGCCGATAGAAATCTCAATGGTGTCGCCAGCAGAGGGCTGCGGAAAAGCGTGCTTCAAAGCATTCTCTACGGGAATTTCAAGGCACATGGAGGGCACGGGGCGCGAGCGGTCGATGCTTTCGTCGATCTTCCATATCACCGTGGGCGAAGGGCTGTGCGTATATTCGTGCAACTGCACATAGTCCTGCACGAGCGCAATCTCGTCCTCCAGCGCAACGCACTCCTGCGCAGAGGCCATGAGGTTGCCGCGCAGCACGTCGATGAGCAAATCCGTAGTCTCTGCCAATTCGGGATACTGGCGGATTTTGGGCACGAGCGTGCCGAGTACGTTAGAAATATAGTGCGGCGAAAGGCGGTTGCGCACGATGCCCATGCGCAGATGCGCCACCACTTCGCGCTGCTGCTTGAAACGGGTCTCCGCACGCCGCTTCCACCAAAGGAAGGCAAAGAGAAAGACCAGCGCGATAATGGCAACCGAGAGCAAACCTACCACGATGGTGAAACGCTGCTGCGTGGCCTTTTTCTGATATTCGGCAATGAGGTAGCGCTGGCTGAGATAGGTGGTGTCGCGCTCGTAACGCTGCTCCATTTCTATCACACTGCTTACCATCTGGCGGTTGCGCACGGAGTCGGCATAACTGTCGGCAAGGCGATCGAAGCGGTAGGCATTTTCCCAAAGGCGATGATTGGCATAATGCTCAGCAAGGCGGCGATAGTGAAGCGAGATGTAGCGCGGCGGGCAGAACTTGTCGATGCCCTGCGCCGTTTCGTAGGCAGGCTTTTCGATGAGGCCGGGGTGCTCCGCCATTTTCAAATCCTCATTAAGGCTTTCCACGTAAAAGCGAATGCCAGGGTCGGCGTAAGGCATTTTCTTCAACCTTCCCAGAGCGCGGTCGGCGTAGGTGCGCGCCTCGGCAAGCCGATTTTCAGCCAGGCATACCTCCGTAAGATTTGACTCCACTTGAAGCAGCAGCAAGTCGTCCTTAAAGCCCGAAGCAAGTTCGTAGGAAATGTCGAAACTGCGCCGCGCCTCCTCGTAACGGTGCTCGTAGTACATGCAGTTGCCGCGCGTCATGTAGTAGAACAGGCGCGTCTGTATCGGCTCTTTGTCAATGTGATGCTCCGCGAGGTCGAGGAAACGGCGCACTTCGCGGAAGTTGCCCAGTTCGAGGTACGTCTGCGCCAGTCCGGCGTAGACTGCGCCGTAGATATTGGGCACGTTGAGCGAATCGGCAAGCAGCAGCGTGTAATGATAATAATAGGCCGACTTGGGAATATCGCCTTTCTTCTGCGCCATGTCGGCAAGGTTGATGCAGACGGGCAGCAGACTCTTGGTCTTGCGGCTGCAATTCATATAATCGAAAGCCTTGGTGAGGCAAGCATAAGCCGAGTCGGGACGACCGTAAAGAATTTCGCCCACGGCGCGGTGGTTCCACACCTGTCCCGCGAGGTCGGAGTCATTCGCCACTGCCCAGCGCAGCACTCGGTCGCCCGCTTCACCCAAAGCCAAGGTGTCGCCAAGGCGCTGCGCCGCAGTGGCGCGGTAGAGCGCGAGGCGATGATAAGCAGAACTGTCCGTCACCTGCCGTTGCATGTCAGCGTACAAAGAGTCGGCCTTGCGCGGATTGGTGAAAAGAATGTCGGCCGTCTGGTGCAGCAAACTATCAGTAAGGGCACGATCCTCGGAAGAATCGTGCCCTCTATGGCATGCCGCCAAGGAAATCAGCAGCAAAGCAAAAGAAGCGATACGGTATAAATACATAATATATAGATGTGTGTTTACTATTCATTACTCTGCCTAAACTCCGAAGGCGAAATGCCGGTGGCATTCTTGAAATATTTGCCCAAGAAGCTTTGGCTGGAAAAGTTCATTTCGTCGGCAATCTCCTTCACAGAGTACGACGTGTTGCGCAGGAGCGACTTTATTTCCATCAACACGAAACTCGTAATCCAATAGCTGGCGGTGCGGCCGCTCACGTTCTTCACCACCTCGGAGAGGTGCTTGGGCGTGATGCCGAGCTGCTGGCTGTACCACGCCACGTTGCGCTCGCGGCGGAAATTATCGGAGAGCAAGTGCATGAAGCGGTCGAAAAGAACGTAAGAGCGGTTTTTGCCCTCCTTGGAAACGCCCGGCAGGCGCGAGTCGAGCAGGTTGCAGATATCGAAATAGAAAGCCTTGTTGAGCGAAAGGATAAAGTCGCGCAGGAAACGGTGGCCGCGGCTGTTCGTAAGGCGTTTAATCAGAATTCCGTAGCAGTCGAAGAGCCATTTCTGCTCCGACTCGTCGAGGTGCATCACAGGGTGCTCCATGAGGAACAGCAGATAGGGCCAGAGATGTTTCAGCCCCACGATGCTGTCCTTTGAAAACTGCTGCGAAATGAGCATCATCTTTCCCTCGAAATCCTCCGAAGCGCGGCAATCCTTAAACCTTTGGTTGCCGAAACTGATCAGCAGGTCGCCCGGCTGCAATTCGTAGGCTTTGGCATTGAGCGAGAATTCGGCGCTGCCTTTACTGCAAAACACGTAAACGATAAAACCCAACTGCAAGGTTTGCTCCGAAAACAGCCCCGCGGTCAGCTGGTCCACAACAAGCACGTCCTCCGACAGGCCGCAATCAATCAGGCTGCCCGTCTGCCGCGCCGCCAAATCCGAAAGGTTGAAACGAGAATTAAAGCTTTTCATCTAATAAAATAGTAAACGAGTTTTTCAGTAAACGAGTAGACGAGACAATTATATATAGTATGTGCAAGCATCGTGTGCGCTCAAAAAGTCACCACACAAGCGCAAAGTTGCCTCTTTTTTTACGAAACAAGCAGCATTTTCCCCTCTTTTTTCAACTTTCACGTAAAAAAAAGCCCTTTTCCCTTTGCCACAAAGAAAATTATATCTACTTTTGCATCGCAATTCAGCACGGTGCCATAGCTCAGTTGGTAGAGCAAAGGACTGAAAATCCTTGTGTCCCCGGTTCGATTCCTGGTGGCACCACAACAAAGAAAAGCAAAACAATGTAAAATCCTGATTTTCAACGAAAATCAGGATTTTTATTCTCCCCAAAAACGGGCAGGGTGGACAAAAAGTAGGATGATTTTACTCTAAAATTCTCTTATTGGACAAAAAGTAGGATATAATCCCTTGGCAGGGCGCGCCCTGCCAAGGGATTCTGCGTTTAATAATGTCGCATAATGTACTCATCTAATAACTTTTTCCGATTATCCTTACTTATCCCCCGATGAACCCTTAATTTGCCCTTTATATCCGAGAACAAACCTTCAATGCCATTGTTCGTGTTTGGCAGACCTGTTTCTGGGTGATCGTAAAAAGTCCATAATAAAGTCATA
>JALFUO010000038.1 GCA_022784065.1 Bacteroidales bacterium
TTAATTTACCATGGCGGACGGTTAATCCTTTCTTTAATACGACAAAAGTAAGGATTTAACCTCGGCTTCTCCAAATTTTATTATCGTGTTTGCTCTGAAAGCTCGCTACGCTCGCTTTCGTCTGCAAACTTAGTGTTACCATCGCTACGCTCTGTAGTGCCTTCCAGGCACTTAACGCATAATTTCACGCTCGCCTTGCACAAGCGTTTACTATCGCCTGGTTGCCTTTGTACGTTCTACTCCTTGCCTATCCGCTCCGCAGTTTAAGGCGGATATTTTTTGCTAAGCCCTTGAAAATTTTTCCTATGCCCGTGATAGTTTTCACTATCTGCGCAGAGAATGTTTGTTACAAAGTTTCTAATATATGTTACAAACTTTGTAACGCATGTTAGCGAGTTTGTAATACATGTTACAAAGTTTGTAACAAAAACTATCTAATATGAGCGGAAAAATTTTCTTGCGGATAATGAAAACTATCTTGCGGATAGTGATACTCGAAAAAGGCTTCCCAGCGAGTGTGCCCCAGATTGTCGTGCAGGCCCGCCCCAATGATATGGCTCTGCGGCACACGTGGCGGGCGTTTCGCCCAACGCCCATATTCATGAATAGAAAAGAGGCTGCGCCGTAAATTAACTTACGACACAGCCTATAACAAAAGTCAATTTATAAGTAATTGCAAATTACTTTACAGCCTCTGCCAGTTCAGCGCCGACCTTGAACTTAATCACCTTCTTGGCGGGGATTTCAATCTTCTGCTTGTTGGCGGGGTTGATGCCCGTGCGAGCGGGACGCTCGTTGAGGGAGAAAGTGCCGAAGCCGAGGAGGGCTACCTTGTCGCCTGCTTTGAGGGCGTTGGCGATAGCAGCGAGCGTAGCGTCGAGGGCTTTCTTAGAGTCGGCTTTGGTAAGGCCGGCGGCTGCAATTGCATTTACAAGTTCAGTCTTGTTCATAATAATTTTGATTTAAGAGGTGAAAAATATGATGAATTACTTCAGTTCTCCTTTATAAATAGGCGTTTACAATGGCAAATATAGAGAGAGTTCGATATTCTGCCAAACTTTTTTTTGTTTTTTTGAAAAATATGCGGCAAATTCGGGCAAAATGCCGTTCAAACCGCCTGAAATCAAGGCTAAATGACGGTTACTTTGGCGGCAACACCGTCTTTGCCGTCGGCCGTGGCAGCCATGATGTAGTACACGCCGGGGGCTACGCGGCGGCCGCTATCGTTGCAAACGTCCCACGTGAATGTGCCGCCAGTCGAGGTGCCTCGGCGCACAAGCTGTCCGCCCACGGTAACGATTTTCACCTCGGTGTTCAGCGTGAGCCCCGTCACTACCACGCGCCCGCTGTATTCGGGCCGCACGGGATTGGGATAAACCTTGATGTTGCTCTTGTTGAGCGAAGGGTAGGCGGTGGAGGCATCGCCTTGGAAGGAACAGAGTCCGAGGTCGGTGGCTATCATCACCTCGCCAGTGCTATGGCGTATGGCGAGCGAGGTGATTTCGTCGGAGAGCAGGGGAGAGTCGGCGGCGGTGTAGTGGGCAAGGATTTCCGTGCCGTCGGCACCGATGAGGTAAAGTCCGTTGTCGGCGGTGCCCACCCATTTGCGGTTGGCGGCATCGACGGCTATGGCAGAAACAGGCACGCCGTCGAGGAGGTAGTCGGCGTAGTTCGTGCCGTCGTTGCGCGGCACCTTTACCTGTGTGATAAGGAAGTTGCTATTGAACCATGCCGAGGGGTCGTCGATTACAAACATGCCGTTTTCAGTGCCGATCCAAATCTTCCCGTCCAAGTCTTGCGCCCAAGCGTAGGCCGATTCGAGCGACACGTTTGTGCCGTCCTCGTTGGTGGCGGAAGTGCGGTAGAGAGCCACGTCGTCGCGGTTGTCGAGCGTGCCTTTCCAGTCCACGCAGAGCACGCCCGAAGTGTGCGCTTCGGTGCTGCGGCGGGAGAGCACCCACAGGCGGCCAGCGTTGTCGAAACGGATGCAGTCGGCGGTAGAAACCATTTTGAGCGCTTCTACATACACGCCGTACCAGCTGCCGTCGGGGCGGAGCACTTGCAGGGCGGTGTCGCGCTGGTTGTTGGCAATCCAGAGGTTGCCCTGCGGGTCGAACTGCGCGCCGAAAGCGTAGATATAGAGCACGGGGTGCGTCGCCTCGTTGGCACTTCTGCCGAGTGCGCTGATGAGGCCGCTGTTCTTGTGGTCGTAGTGCTTGACACATTGCAGGTTGCGGAACTCAAAGAGTCCCTCAGTGCCTACCGCCCAGTGGCGGGAAGCATCATTGGGGTCTTGATAAAGCTGGCACACGTCGCGATAGGGCAGGCCCTTGAGCGTTTCTGAGGGGATGTCTTCGGAGAAATGGTACCACTCGTCGTTTTCGTAGTACATGAGCGTGCCTTTCCGGTGGTCAGAGTAATAGGGCAAGCGTCCGCCTGCCACGAGGAGACGGTCGCCCACGTAGTTGAGGTGGTAGGCGTAGTCGCGCCACGGGCCGAAACCGCCCAAGGCGCTGCCCGAGGGCTGATAGGTGTTGCTTTCAGCATTGAGGCCATAGGGCACGAGGCCTTGTTCGCCGAGCGATGCCCACAGCCTGCCTTGCTCATTCATCTTCAAGCAGGTGAGGCGCACGTCGCTCGTGTAGAAGCCTGCTATTTTTAGCGGGTCGGCGGCATCGAAGGCATGCACCGTTGTGCTGCCGCGCAAAAGAGCCAACCGGGAGTTGGCGGTGCAAAACTCGTAGCCGTTGGTCGTGACAAATGTTGCCGTGTGGTTGCCAGAGGCATCGTCGGGCGAGAAGAACCAAAGCCCTGCCTTGTCCTCGCTGCCGCTGGCGGCGCGCGACATGAAATAAAGCCCTCCGGCAAAGGGCTGGAGGAACACTGAGGTGAGTTGCTTCTCTACTTGCCAAAGGCTCTTGTCGGCAAGGTTTTGCGTGATGCCGATGGAACGCAGCTCGTTCTGCAAGCCCACATATATGCGGCTGTCGGTGCAGGCTGCGGTGCGGGGAGCTTCGCCGAAGTTGACGGTGGAGATGACTACGCTGTTGGGCACGTTGAGGAGCATTATGCCGTCGGACGTGCCAATGACTGCATGGTCGCCGTTGACTGTGAGAAATCTTGTAGAGATGTCCTGCCCGCCCTCGTCTTTGATGTTGGGCAGGTTGCTTACCTCCATATTGTCTAAGAACAAAATGTCGATGTTGTTGTCGCTGAACAGCAGCACGAGGGCGTTTTGCGTGGCGGAGTAACCCATATATTTAATATAGGTGCTGTGCAAGCCGTCAAGTTTGTCGAAGGTGCGTACCTCGGTGGTGGAGCTGTCGTAGATGAGCAGGTTGCCGCTGTAAAGGGCGTACACCTTGTCGCCCACGGGGATATTGTCGGTGCAGTTGCGGTAGGACATATACAGGTTCCAGCCGCCGATAGGGGCTGCCGCAAGCCACAGCGAGAGGAGCGAGCAGAGGGTTGTGAGCAAAAATCTTTTCATAGTGGACGAGTAAACGGGTAGACAAGTAAACGAGACAGATTCGTTTCGCAATAAAATTATATTTAAGAGCAACATGGCTTGTTTGCTCGTTTACTTGTATACTTGTTTACTGGATTTATTGTTTTCGGAGATAAAATATTGTATATAAAAAAACGCGGTGCGGTGCGTTTTATTGTCCGAGGACATACTCGGCAAACTTTGCCACGGCGCGGGCGCGGTGGCTGATGCGGTTTTTCACGTCAACGCCCAGTTCGGCAAACGTCAGGCCGCCGCCTTCTTCGGGACAGAACACGGGGTCGTAGCCGAAACCCTCCGTGCCGCGCTCGGCTTCAGCGATGCCGCCCTCCACGATGCCCTCAAAGAGATGCTCCTCGCCCGCCTCGTCGATATAGGCAATGGCGGTGCGGAAGCGGGCGCGGCGGTTGTCTTTGCCGGAAAGCTCCGCGAGCAGCTTGCGCTTGTTGGCTTCGGGGTCGTGGCGGTCGGGATAGGCATAGCGTGCCGTGTGCACGCCCGGGCCGCCGCCGAGGGCTTCCACTTCAAGGCCCGTGTCGTCGGCAAAGCAGGGCAGGGCGTAGCGTTCGTGCACGTAGCGCGCCTTGAGCAGGGCGTTGCCTTCGAGCGTGTCGGCCGTTTCGGGAATGTCGTCGTGGCAACCAATCTCGGCAAGGCTCGCCACTTCGAGCGAATTGCCAAGGATGTTGCGTATCTCGGAGAGTTTGTGCGCGTTGTTGGTGGCAAATACGAGTTTCATTGTTTTTCTTTCTTGTCGGCTTTAACCTTTATCTTGTCGAACCCTTCGCCGAACACGCCGATTACTTTCGATTGCGACACGAAGGCGTTAGGGTCGATGTTTTGAATGATGCGGAAGATGTTGGTGCTTTCGCGCTTCTTGGCCAACACCACGAGCACCTTTCGCGACTGCTTGGTGTACCAGCCCTGCCCGTCGAGCACCGTGACGCCCCGGTGGGTTTCGTTGATGGCAGCGGCGATTTCGTCGTACTTCTGCGAGAAGATTAAGAATTGCACCGACTGCCGCCCGCGGTCCACGACGTAGTCGAGCAGGAGGTTGGTGATGATGAGCGTGCAGTAGCCGTAGAGCAGTTTGTCCACGCTCGCTTCGGGCAGCAGGATGCTTGAAGTGATGATAATCACGTCGCAGAGCATCATCATCTGCCCGAGCGTCACGTCCTTATACTTGTTGATAATGGCGGCGATGATATCCGTGCCGCCCGTCGAGCCGTTGCTCAGGAACACGATGCCGATGCCGATGCCCTCGATGGCTGCGCCGAGGATACACGACATGAAGGCATTGTTGTTGACCACCTGCGGCAGATGGCTGCGTGGGTTGATGTAGGCGAAGCTTTCGGGATAGTTCTGCCCTATATATAACATCACCTCCTGCACGAAGCCGAGCAGGAAGGTGAGCATAAACACGGCATAGATGGTTTTAAGGCAGAATTTCAGTCCCAGCACCTTCACGGCGATGCAGAGTAGCAGGATATTGACGATGAAGAAGGTGTATTGCACGGGAAAGCCCGTGGCGTAGAAAATCACCGCGCCCGCGCCGGCAAGTCCGCCGGTCGTGATTTCGTAAGGCAATTGGAAGCAGGTGAAGCCTACGGCGTAAAAGAGCAGACCGAGGGTGATGATGACGTAGTCGTGCAGCTCTTGCATGAACGTCGGGTGAAATTTGACTGTGGCAGGCATATTATTATATATAAGAGTAGGGGCGTGCGTGCGCCCCTACTTGTTTACTTTACAACGATGTTCACGATGCGCCCGGGCACAACGATGACTTTCACGATTTGCTTGCCGTCGAGATACTTTGCGGCGGCTTCCGAAGCGAGCGTTTCCTTTTCGATTTGCTCCTTGGAGGCATCGGCGGGGAAGTCGAGCGTGAAGCGCGTCTTGCCGTTGAACGACACGCTGAGCGTCACGCTGTCCTCCTTAAGGTAAGCCTCGTCGAAGGCGGGCCATTCCGCGTCGCACACAGTGCCCTCATGGCCGAGCTTGTGCCAAAGTTCCTCGGCAAAGAACGGCGCGAAGGGCGAGAGCAGCACGGCGAGCGGCTCGAGCACGCTGCGGGCGGCGCACTTCTGCTGCGCGAGTTCGCCCACGGCAATCATGAATGCCGGCACGGCGGTGTTGTAAGAGAACGTCTCGATGTCCTCCGTCACCTTCTTAATCAGCTTGTGCAGCGTCTTGAGATTATCCTTGGAGGGCGCGTCCTCGCTCACGGCGAAGCTGTCGCCTTTATGGTAAAGATTCCACGCCTTTTTAAGGAAGCGGTAGCAGCCGTCAATGCCGTTGGAGTCCCAAGGCTTGCTTTGGTTAATCGGGCCGAGGAACATTTCGTAGAGGCGGAGCGTGTCGGCACCGTATTTCTCGACAATCATGTCGGGGTTGACCACGTTGTACATCGATTTCGACATCTTCTCAATCGCCCAGCCGCAGATGTACTTGCCGTCTTCTAGCACGAACTCGGCGGTGGCGTATTCGGGACGCCAAGCCTTGAAGGCTTCGGTATCGAGCACGTCGTTCTGCACGATGTTCACGTCCACGTGGATAGGCGTCACGTCGTAGTCCTTGGCGAGGCCTTTCGATACAAACGTGTTTGTGTCCTTGATGCGGTACACAAAGTTGCTGCGTCCCTGAATCATGCCCTGATTGACCAACTTTTGGAACGGCTCTTCGCTCACCGAAACGCCGAGGTCGAAGAGAAACTTGTTCCAGAAACGGGAATAGATGAGGTGACCCGTGGCGTGCTCCGAACCGCCTATGTAGAGGTCCACGCTTTTCCAGTATTCCGCCGCTTCGGGACTTACCAGAGCCTGGCCGTTGCGCGGGTCCATGTAGCGCAGATAATAGGCCGACGAACCGGCGAAGCCCGGCATCGTGGAGAGCTCGAGGGGGAATACCGTCACGTTGTCGATGCGCGCGTTCTCCGTCACCGTTTCGCTCGCCGTGTCCCACGCCCAGCGCGTGGCGTTGCCGAGGGGCGGCTCGCCGCTCTCTGTGGGCAGGAACTTCGTCACCTCGGGCAGCTCGAGCGGCAGGCAGTGCTCGGGCACGAGCTGCGGGCGGCCATTCTTATAATATACGGGGAAGGGCTCGCCCCAGTAACGCTGGCGCGAGAAGATGGCATCGCGCAGGCGGTAGTTCACCTTGACGCGCCCCATGCCCTTTTCTTCGACATATTTCTTAGTAGCCGCGATGGCTTCCTTCACCGTCAGCCCGTTGAGCGAGAAGCCGCCGGCATCTACGCCCTCGCGCGGCGAGTTCATCACGATGCCTTCTTTCGCGTCGAAGCTCTCTTCCGTCACGTCGGCGCCCTCGATGAGCGGAATGATCGGCAGGTTGAAATGGCGGGCAAAGGCATAGTCGCGCGAGTCGTGCGCAGGCACAGCCATGATGGCCCCTGTGCCGTAGCCCGCCAGCACGTAATCGGACACCCACACGGGAATCTTTTCCCCCGTGAAAGGATTTACGGCATACGAGCCGGTGAACACGCCCGTCACCTTGCGGTCGGCGATGCGCTCGCGCTCCGTGCGCTTCTTCGTGGCATCGAGATAAGCCTCCACCTCAGCGCGCTGCGCGTCCGTTGTCATGCGGCCCACGAGTTCGCTCTCGGGAGCGAGCACCATGAACGTAACGCCGAAAATCGTGTCGGCGCGGGTGGTGAAAATCGTGAAAGTATCTTCGGAGCCGTCGATGCGGAACTGCATCTCCGCGCCTTCGGAGCGGCCAATCCAGTTGCGCTGTGTCTCTTTAATAGAGTCGCTCCAGTCCACCGTTTCCAGTCCGTCGAGCAATCTCTGTGCGTAGGCCGAAACGCGCAGGCACCATTGCACCGTCTTCTTCTGCACCACGGGGAAGCCGCCGCGCACCGAAACGCCGTCAACCACCTCGTCGTTGGCGAGCACCGTGCCGAGTTGCGGGCACCAGTTCACCATCGTTTCGCCGAGATAGGCGATGCGGTAGTTCATCAGCACGTTGTCCTTTTCTTCCTCGGTCATAGCCTTCCACTCCTCGGCAGTGAAGCAAAGCTCTTCGCCGCAGGCGGCATTCAGTCCTACCGAACCCTTTTTCTCAAAACGCTCCACGAGATGGCTAATCGGCATGGCCTTGCCGCACTTTGCGCAGTAGAAAGAATTGAACATCTGGCAGAAAGCCCACTGCGTCCAATGGTAATAGCCCGGCTCGCAGGTGCGCACCTCGCGGTCCCAGTCGAACGAAAAGCCAATCTTGTCCAGCTGTTCGCGATAGCGGGCGATGTTCTGCTCTGTGGTTTTAGCAGGATGCTGTCCCGTTTGTATGGCATATTGTTCGGCGGGCAGTCCGTAGGCATCGTACCCCATCGGGTTCAGCACGTTAAATCCCTTCAAGCGTTTGTAGCGGGCGTAAATATCAGAAGCGATGTAACCGAGCGGGTGTCCCACGTGCAGCCCCGCGCCGGAGGGGTAGGGGAACATATTCAGCACGTAGTATTTAGGCTTGGCCTTATCTTCCTCAACGTGATAGGTTTTATCCTCGGCCCATTTGCTGCGCCATTTCCGTTCGATGTCTTTGTGGTTATATTCCATAAACAAAAAGTAAAAATGCCGTTTCAAAAGTCTCAAAACGGCTATTATCATATAATATAATTCGTTTTTCAGGGACAAAGTTAGTGCAAGGCGAGTGAAAAGCAAAGAAAAAAGCGGAAAATGAAAGGCGGAGAAACGTTTTTTCAAGGCAGGGCGGCGTTTTTTCCCCTTGCCGCTGCATTTCTTCAAAAACAATCTTGGCGGTAATAGCATTTTTGTTGTAATTTTGGAGCGATTATGCCCTTTTCTTATATGAAAGGCGGCAATTTTGAATTAAAAACAAGCAATGCAAAAGAATAAAACGACTGTTTTGCGGCAAAAAGCGGCGGCGCAGAAAAGCGGCGGCAAGATGCCGGCAAAGATTGCGGCACGCACCGCCTACGCCATCGGCTTTGCGCTCTTCTACGGCTTCTTCAGTTTTACTTACGGCGACGTGCTTGTGCGCGCCGAGCAGGAAAGTTTTTTCAGTTTCGACGCTTCGTTGATGAAGTACGTGCTCGACCAGACTTGCGGCCACCTGTATTGGGCGGGGCGTTTCGTGCTCCTTGCGTGCAAGCATGCCTGGACGGGCGCGCTGCTCCTTGCCTCCGTGGCAGCCCTCACGGCATGGTTGGCCGACCGCGCCCTGCGGTTGCCGGCGAAGGTGCGCGGCGCGGGCTTCGTGCTGCCGGCACTCGCAGCGGGCTGGATGCTCTGGCGCGGTTCAAACGTTTATTATAAATCAGAGCCCTCGCTCATTGTGCTCGTGCCGCTTGGCCTGCTGCTCCTCGCGGCATTGGCGGCCGCCGTGTCGCGGTTGCTGAAAGGCCGTTTCGCTTTCCCAGAAGATGCCTCGGCAAAGCCTTTCGGCGCGGCAGTTCCCATCCTCCTTGTGGCAGTGCTCATTGCCTGCGCCAATATCTTCAATAGCAACGTGATGCTTTCGGCACGCGTGCAAAACCTTGCGCAGCGGGCAGAGTGGGAACAGATTATCGAAGAGGTGCGTGCCGCCAAGCGTCCCACGCGCACGCCGGCAGCCTACCACGCCATTGCGCTCGCGCAGACGGGACAGCTGCTCGAGGGCGTGTTTGATATTGTCTACGATTATCCCGCCGCGCGGCTCGACCCTATCGAGGGCGGCGAGGAATATGCGATGTTCGTGCCCGATGCCAATCTCTACGCCGGCCTTGTCAATGCCGGCTACCGCACCAATATGGACCACGTGGTGATGGACGGGCCGCGCCTCTATTACCTGAAGCGCATGGTGCAGTGCGCCATTCTCAACGAAGAGCATCGCCTGGCGGAGAAATATCTCAACATCATCGGCCACAACCCCTTTGAGGGCGAGTTCGTAGAGAAATACACCGCGCTCAACAACAACCCGAAAGCCGTGGAAGAAGATGCCGAACTCGCCGCTATCCGCACCTTGCTACCGCGCGAGCAACGCTTTGAGCAGAGCTACCGCATGCCGGCATTCCTCGGCTACAACGTGGGACTGACGGAAGGTTCCGATGCCACGCTCATCACGTCGGCAGCCGCCTGCCTCTACTCGAAAGACCTGCAAGCCTTCCTGCCACGGGCGCAAATCCTCGTGCAAAAGGGTTTCGGCATGGCCAAGAGCGTGATGCAGGCCTTGGCCATCATGTCGCTCAAAGACCCGAATATCGAAAAGATGTTCAATATTCCGCCTTATGTTCAAAACGAAGTAAGGTCGTTCTTGGTAGAAGCCAAGCCGTACGTCAAGGACCGCTACGAACTGCGCAAGAACCTGAAGAAGAATTGGCTCGGCAGCTATATGTATTATTATTATTGTGAGAACAACGAACCCGACCAAGTGCGCCCCGCCACCGAGAGTAACCACAAGGCAGGGGTGAATTAGTAAGCCCGTTTACTTGTCTACTTGTCAACTAAAGCCTCGACACTTATGAAAAACAGAATATACCTCCTCGTGCTTGCCGCCTGCCTGCTCGCCTCATGCGCCCGGCAGGCAGAGATACCCGCAGAAAGCACGCCCGTAAATGAAGCGGCCGACATCTATCCCGATTACCGCGACATCGTAGTCCCGCCCAACATCGCGCCGCTCAACTTCATGGTGAAGTCGGAGGGCGATGAATATGTCGCCGCCGTTACCGACGGCAAGCGCACCGTCACAGCCGGCGCAGCCGCCGACGGAAAACTGGCGTTCGACTCTACGGAGTGGCGGCAGTTGCTCGCCGAAGCCAAGGGCAAGGAACTTGCCGTTACGGTCTATGCCAAGCGCGGCGCGGACTGGGTGCAATTTCCCAAATACGGCATCGGCGTGGCAGAAGAGCCGATAGACCCTTATCTTTCCTATCGCCTCATCGAACCGAGCTACGAACTTTATCGCCAACTCGGCCTTTATCAACGCAATCTCGAAAACTTTTCGGAAAGCGTGATTTATGAAAACAACCGTTCCTACGAACGCGACAACAACCACTGCGTGAACTGCCACAACTATCAGGCTTACGACACGCAGCACATGCTCTTCCACGTGCGTGCCCAGCACGGCGGCACGGTCTTCGTGGAAAACGGCAAGGTGAGAAAGGTGAATATGAAATGCGACTCTATCCTTTCGTCCACCGTCTACCCCACGTGGCACCCCAAGCGCAACTGGGTGGTCTTCTCTTCCAACCAGACGGGACAGACGTTCCACATGGTGAACCGCCAGAAGATTGAAGTGGTCGACTACGGCTCTGACCTCGTGTTCTTCGATGCCGACAAGAGCACGCTGACCAATATCCTCAAAACGGACAGCGAGCTGGAAACCTTCCCCTGCTGGACGCCCGACGGCAAGAGCGTGGTGTATTGCTCCGCCCGAGTGCCTCAATTTGCAGGCGTGCCCGACTCCGTGCGGCGCGACCGCGTGAGCGACATCTACGACAGCCTGCATTATAGCCTACGCATCATCGACTTCGACGAACAGACCCGCCGCTTCTCCGCGCCCCGCACGCTCGTCAATGCCGACAGCCTCGGCACGAGCATCGCCGTGCCCCGCGTCAGCCCCGACGGCCGCTACGTGCTCTTCACAATGGCCGACTACGGGCAGTTTCATATTTGGCACAAGAATGCCGACCTTTACGTCAAGGATTTGCAAACGGGCGAGGTGCGCCCCCTCGTGCAGGCCAACAGCGAGTATGCCGACAGCTACCACACTTGGAGCAGCAACGGCCGCTGGATTGTAGTGGCTTCGCGCCGCGAGGACAATAATTATTCGCGCGTCTTCATCGCCTATTTCGACAAGGACGGCCAAGCCCATAAGGCTTTCCTCCTGCCGCAGGAAGACCCCGAGCACAACATTTTGCTCGAAAAGAGCTACAACGTGCCCGAACTCACCAAGAACGCCGTGCCCGTCACGCCCGAAGAACTCAAAAAGGCGATTTATGAGGACGATGCCGCTCAAAAAGTAAGTTATAAGAAGTCTAATTAAATATTGAGGCGGTCTCTGCCATAACTCGTCTACTTGTTTACTCGTCCCCAGGGTGTTGCCCTGGGCTAGGCGCAACAATTGGGCTTACAGCCCGCCTCAACTCGTCTACTTGTCTACTCGTCTACTCGTTTACTCAAAAATCAAAAAAATATCTCTCCATGAAAAACCTTAATTCTCTCTTTGCTTCGCTGCTGCGCCCCATGCTGGCACTGCTCGTTGCAAACTGCCTTACGCTGACCGCAACGGCAGAAACCGCGCCCATGTCGGGCAGCGTCTACCGCATCCTTTCTGCCTCGTCGGGGCAAGCCCTTTCCACGGGCGGCAGCTACACGAAAGGCGACAACCTCACAATGGAAGCCAACTCGCCAACCGCTACGGCGCAGGACTGGGTGCTGCTCGCCGCAGGCGCCAAGAACGTCTATGTGATTTACAATCCCGAAACCGAACTGGCCATCGACCAGGCATTAGACTCTTCCTCCCAACTGCTGCATTGGACGATGGAGTTGAAAAATACCAATCAGAAGTTCCTCGTTGAGGCAGTCGAAGGCGAAGCCGATACCTACCGCCTGCTCTCTGCCGACGGCTCGAAAGCCGCTACGGTGCAGACGAACGGCGCGATTAAGATGCAGGGCGACCTCACGGCAGCCGCTGCCAAGTTCAAACTTTCCGACACCGGTCGCACGCACAGCATCAACTACCCCGTGGCAGGCATGAACTACGTGATTGCCAATGCTTCTACGGGCAAGGTGCTTACCAACCGCGGCGATGGCAGCAACAACGCCCGCATCTATGCCGACGACTATATCGAGGGCGACTATGCGCAGGTGTGGCAGCTCGAGCAGCTGAGCACTTATCCCGCCTACTATATCCTTTACAACAAAACCTACAACTCTGCCATAGACGTTGCCCTCGACAACAAGCGCTACCCCTTGCAGTGGACGCTCACCACTTCTTACAGCTACAACCAGCTGGCGCAAATCGAGGCAACCGAGGACGGCAACTACCGCTTCAAATATACGAAGGGCACTAACTCTTATTACATTACCGCCCTTGCCAACGGCAACACGGGTCTGACGCAAGATGCCGATGCAGCCACTGCCGCCTTTACCCTGCGCGGCGTGGGCACGCCCGAAGAACCCGAGCCCAATCCTTGGGAGAACGAGGCGTTTTATGAGGAAAACAAAGAACCGGCGCACGCCACCTTCATTCCTTACGCCTCTACCGAACAGATGCGCGGCGATGCCAGCTACGAGAAGCCTTGGCTCTCGCCCGAAAACGCCGAGGTGCTTTCGCTCAACGGACTGTGGAAACTCAATTACGTCACCACGCCCGCGCAGCGTCCCGGCGAGGAAGACTTCTGGGGCGACAATGCCGACGTTTCGGCGTGGGACACCATCACCGTGCCCTCCTGCCTCGAAATGAAAGGCTATGGCGAACCTTTATATATAAATGTAGAATATGCCTTTGCCGACAACCCGCCCTACATTCAGATGAAGCCGGGGCTGAACAACTCCGTAGGCTCTTACCGCCGCACTTTCGACCTGCCCGCCGGCTGGGACGGCAAGCGCCTCTTCCTCCACTTCGACGGCATTTACGGCGCAGCCTTCGTATGGATGAACGGCCGGTACGTGGGCTACACGCAAGGCAGCAACAACGATGCTGAGTTCGACGTCACCGCCGCTGCCCGCACGGGCGAGAACAATGTGTGCGTTCAGGTGTTCCGCTGGAGCGACGGCTCTTACATCGAAGGGCAGGACATGTTCCACATGAGCGGCATTCACCGCGACGTTTATCTCTACGCCACGCCCAAGACCTTCGTGCGCGACCACTACATCACCGCCGCGCTCAACGCGACTTATAACGGCGGCACGATGAACGTGAATGTCGAAATGGACAACCGCGACGGACTCGCCGTCGCCAAGAAAGTCAAGGTGAGCCTGCTCTCGCCCAGTGGCGAAACGGTGGCAACGAAGACTAAGGACTTTGCCCTTGCCGCCTCCGCCGTCACGCTCGCCCAGGACTTCTCCTTCACACTTTCCGACCTCCTGCCCTGGACGGCCGAAACGCCCAACCTCTACACCGTGGAAGTGGCGCAGCTCACCGCCGACGGCAAAGAAGAAATGGCATTTTCCACAAAATACGGCTTCCGCACCGTGGAGATTAAGAACAACAAGATGACCATCAACGGCCAGCGCGTATTCTTCCGTGGCGCGAACCTCCAAGACACGCACCCCGTGCACGGCCGTACCGTCGACGTGCCCACCATGCTCAAAGATGTTATCATGATGAAACAGGCCAACATGAACACCGTGCGCACCAGCCACTACCCCCGCCAAGCAAAGATGTACGCCATGTTCGACTACTACGGCCTGTATTGCATGGACGAGGCCGACCTCGAATGCCACAAGAACTGGGAAGACAATCTCGGTCTTTCCAACACCGCCTCTTGGGAGCCGGCCTACGTGGACCGCGTTGAGCGCATGGTGCTGCGCGACCGCAACCACCCCTCCGTCTGCTTCTGGTCGCTCGGCAATGAGTCGGGCGTCGGCAGCAACCTGAAAGCCTGCTACGACCGTGCGCACGAACTCGACAACCGCCCCGTACACTACGAAGGAGCAACGCGCGGCAATGCCGATTATTCTGATATGTGGAGCGTGATGTACCCCAAAGTCAGCCTCGTCACGTCGCAGGCCAACAACAACTGGCGCAAGCAGCCTTATTTCATGTGCGAATATGCCCACGCTATGGGCAACGCCGTGGGCAACCTCAAAGAATACTGGGATATCATCGAGGGCAGCACCTACGGTATGGGCGGCTGCATCTGGGACTGGGTGGACCAGTCTGTCTATCGTTCCGATGACATCAAAGACGGCAACCTCACCACCAACGGTTTCCCGCGCTACCAGTCCGGCTACGACTTCCCCGGCCCTGCGCAGGGCAACTTCGTGAACAACGGTCTCGTGAGTGCCGACCGCGCTTGGTCGCCCAAACTCGCGGAGGTTAAAAAGGTGTACCAATGCGTGCGCTTCGGCGATTTCTATCCCTCTACAAAGAAAGCAAGCATTAAGAACATGTACCACTTCACCAACCTCAACCTCTACGAGATGCACTACGCCGTGCTCGCCAATGGCCATCAGGTGGAAGAAGGCACGTTCAATATGCCCGCCCTCAAAGCAGGCAACACTTTGCTCGTAGATATTCCTTACGCCTATCAGCCCGCTGCCGATGAGGAATGCCTCCTCAACCTGGAAGTGCGCCTTAAAGAAGATACCCCGTGGGCTGAGGCCGGCTATGCCATCGCCTCCCACCAGTATGCCGTGCAGGAAGCAACTGCCAAGTTGCCCGCCGTCGATACGGGCAATGCCGTGGCGTTTACGGTCGACACGTCCAACGCCAACCGCGTGGTACTTACTTCCGACAAGGCAAAATTCATTTTCAGCAAGAGCGGCCTGCTTTCCGCTTGGACTTACAACGAGCAATCTGTTATGACTGCCGGTCCCGAGTATGCCAACTTCCGTTGGGTGGAAAACGATGAGGCCGCCGGCAACACAGCCTCCGCCGCTAATGGCATCGATGCAAGCACCCGCGCCATGAGCTACTCCGTAGCCGCCGACGGCAAGTCGGCACGGTTCACGGTAGATGCCGCCGGTACGCTCTGCTCTTACAACTTTGTTTACGATGTATATGCCAACGGCGTTATGGAACTCACGGCTTCTTACACGCCGCAGACCAGCGACTTGCGCCGCATCGGTATGCTGATGCGCTTCCCCGCTGCTTTCGACAACGTGAGCTACTATGCCCGCGGCCCGTGGGAGAACTACATCGACCGCCAAACGGCATCGTATCTCGGCCGCTACACCACCACCGTGACCGATATGTTCGAGGCTTATCCCCGTCCGCAAACCTGCGGCAACCACCTCGACCTGCGCGAACTCGTTCTGGCGAACGCCGACAACTCGCTCGGCGTCAAGGTTGAGAAAGCCGATGGGCAGGTGGCCTTCCAGTTGCTCCACTACGACGACGAGGCGCTCTCCAAGGCCCGCCACCGCTGGGACGCTACGCTCTCGGCAAAGGACGTTTACGCCCACTTCGACTATATGCAGAAAGGTCTGGGCAACGGCAGCTGCGGACAGAACACGGGCACGCTTTCAAAATACTTCTGCCCCTCGTCTGGCACATATACTTATAAGTTGCGCTTCACGCCGTTCGACAAGACTGACACCGGCATAGCCGCCGCGCCCCTCGCAGCCAGCGCTGCCGACTACGCCATTCGCCACAGCGGCGGCATCGTCACGCTGACGGGCAATATCGAAGCCGGCACCGCCGTGGCTGCCTACAACCTCGGCGGCGTGCGCGTGGCCAATGCCGCCACAGCCGTCGGCACGCAGAGCCTCTCGCTCAACCTCGGCGCACAGCCCCACGGCGCATATCTCATCACCGTGACCAATGCCAGCGGCACACGTACGCACAAGATTGTAAAATGATAATGCATTATCCCTAAAACGGTAAAAAAGCCGCAGACCCCCGCCTGCGGCTTTTTTATTATCCCGACTCATTTACTCTATTTTACTCGTATACTCCATGACCCATATATTATTTATATGCCTCGGCAACATTTGCCGCTCCCCTTTGGCAGAAGAGGTGTTCCGCACGCTGGCGGAGCACGGCGGCAGGGGAAAAGATTTTGAGATTGATTCTGCCGGACTGATTGACTATCACGAAGGCGAACTTGCCGATGAGCGCATGCGGCGCACGGCTGCGCGTCGCGGCTATCGCCTCACGCATCGCTCGCGTCCCGTCACTGCCGCCGACTTCCGCCGTTTCGACTACATCGTGGCAATGGACGCTGCCAACCTGCGCGGCCTTGCCCGCCTGCGCCCAGCAGATGCCAAGGCGGAGGTAGTGCTGCTCGCCGATTATCTCACGCGCCACGCCTCCTCTTCCATTCCCGACCCTTATTATGGCACCGCAGCCGATTTCGAGCACGTCGTGGATCTCTGCGAAGATGCCTGCGCCGAGCTGTTATGCCGCTTGGCGTAGAGAAGCGGATACGATTTTCCCCATCAAGGTTTGCAACGCAGGCCTTGATGGGGAACGTTTTTTGGGGTGTAAGAGTTTAAAGTAGACGAGTAAACGAGTCTATTCTGTGAGCTCAGCGGGCAGGATTGGCATTGCGCCATTCTTCGTGCATACGAATGCCGAGGTTTGCACGGCGAGCGTGTGGGCTTCCGCCACGCTTTTCCCTTTCAGGATAGAGGCGATGAAAGCGGCGGTGAAGCTATCGCCCGCGCCCACCGTATCGGCCACCTCCACCTTCGGCGTGGGCTGGTAAGACACGTGGCCCGGCGTGAAGACGTAGCTGCCATTGATGCCGCAGGTGAGGATAAGCATTTTGAGATTGTATTTGCCGAGCAATATCCAGCATTTGTCTTGGAGGTCGATGCCGGGATAGCCGAACATGCGGCTAACGGCCACGAGTTCCTCGTCGTTAATCTTCAAAATGTTGCAGCGCTTCATAGACGCGCAGAGGATTTCCTTGCTGTAAAAGCCTTGGCGCAGGTTCACGTCGAAAACCACGAGGCTGTCGTCGTTCTTTGGCATGGCATCGAGGAAACGATGTATCGTTTCGCGCGACACGATGTTGCGCTGCGCCAGCGAGCCGAAGCAGACGGCCCGAGTGTTCTCGGCCAAGGCCTTGAGCGAGGCAGTGTAAGGGATATTGTCCCACGCTACGTTTTCCTTGATCTCATACTGCGGAATGCCCGCCTGGTCTATCTCCACCTGCACCGTGCCGGTGGGGTAAGGCACTTCGGCGATGTGATGGTTCACGCCTTTCGATGTGAGGTTGTCGATGATTTCCTTTCCCAGGGTGTCGCCCCCTACGGCGCTCACAACGCAGCTGTCCAAACCGAACTGCGATACGTGGTAGGCGAAGTTGGCGGGGGCGCCGCCGATTTTCTTGCCGTCGGGCAACACGTCCCAAAGGGCTTCGCCCATTCCTACTACAATGTCTTTCATGATAATATTATTATATAAAGGTTTTTGTTTTTTGTAAAACGGATTTACTTTACTTTTATTTTAAGTGTGTAGAACATGAGATAAACCACTCCGACGGCCATAACCGCTACCGAGCCGATTTGTCCGAAAGCATCGGCGGCAAAGCCCATGGCAAGGGGGAACACCGTGCCGCCGAAGAGCCCCATAATCATCAGTCCCGACACCTCGTTGCGCTCGTCCTCGGGCGAATATACCAGAGCCTGGGAGAATACCACCGAGAAGACGTTGGAGTTGCCAAAGCCTATCAGGGCGATGCCGATGTAGAGGGGCATAAGCGAGTGGCCCGCCATCAGGATGCAAATGCCGGCAAGCATCAGCAGCACGCTGGCGGCGAAAAAGACCTTCGGCGAGAGGTAGCGCAGGAGCAGCGCACCGAGGAAACACCCCACGGTGCGGAAGATGAAATACACGCCCGTGGCAAAACTGGCCTCCTCTAAGGGCAGACCCATGCGCTCCATGATAATCTTGGGCGCAACGGTATTGGTGCCCACATCGATGCCCACGTGGCACATGATGCCTATGAAGCAGAGCAGCACGAACGGATTGCCCAGCAGTTTCAGACACTGCCCTATGTTCGTTGCCCGCTCAGGACGTTCCTCCTCGATAGGCGTGGCGGCGAGGAGCGAGATAGAAAGGAAGCTCACCACGGCGTAGATGACAAACAAGGCGCGCCAGCCCAGTCCGAAGGTGGGGAATACCGTAGTGGCGCCCCATGCGGCGATGACCGGTGCCAAGAAGGAGGCTATGGCCTTGACAAACTGTCCGAAGGTGAGGGTGGAGGCGAGTTTGTCGCTGGGGGTCAGATTGGTGACCAATGGATTGAGCGAGGTTTGCATGATGGCATTGCCGATGCCGAGTAAAGAAAATGAGAGCAGCATCACCGTGTAGCTGTCGCCGAAGGCGGGGAAGATGAGCGAGAGGGTGGTGACGGCCTGGCTTATCAATACGGTGCGCTTGCGCCCGATGCGGTTCATCAGCATGCCCGTGGGCACAGAGAAGATGAGAAACCAGAAGAACACGAGCGAGGGAAACAGGTTGGCCTGCGCATCGGTTAGCGAAAGGTCTTTTTGGACATAGTTGGACGCGGTGCCCACAAGGTCCACGAAACCCATCACGAAGAAGCAAAGCATCACGGGAATGATTTGCAAAAGAAAGGACTTACGGTTGGTAACAAGCGGTTGAGCCATGGTGTTTGTTATTTTATTTTATTTGTTTAGTGTTTACTTGGATTGTTTCCTAATTATTTCACTGCTCCTTGATTGAGAAGATATTAAGATTGCTTATCTTAGTGTTTCCCCCGTGCGAGGTGACAGAAAGTTTGGAATAGGGCTGCGTGGGGAATACAAGGTTTGTGGAAACGAAGTGCCCGTTGTTGCCGAACACCTCGATGCTCGACCTGTCGATGAAGATACGCAGAGAAATCTTTCGCCCGTTTTCAAAAGTGGGTGCAACGGTCACGGCGGGGAAGTCCTTGCTGAAATCTTTCAGCCCGCTGTTGCGGCGGTCGAAGGCGAGCGTGTGGGCGGCAGGGTCGTAAGTGAGTGCCACGTGCTCTCCCGCTTTGTTGGTAATGTCGATGCTTACGGAGTCGGCCTTGCGGGCATCGATGTCGAGGAGTATTTCACAGATGCCCCGTTGGGCAGCGGGCAGTTCAAAGACGCGCGGATTCTTTCCTGCGGTAGCCTTTTTGGCCTTGCAGGCCAGTGTGCCGCGCAGCGCGGTGAGTTCGGCTGCTGGGGCGGAGGCGAGGTAAATTTCGCCATCGGGGGCGCGGAAGAGGCTGAGGTCGCGCGGCAGCGTGTTGGCACTGCGATATTGCGTGGTAGGCACTTCGACGGCATATTGCCAGTTGCTCATCCACCCGATTACGGTGCGGCGATTTTGCGGCGTGCCCGACCAGCTCACGGTGGCATAGTGGTCCTTTCCGAAGTCCATCCATTTGGTGGGAATGCGCCCCGAGGCGTCGGTGTCGCTTGTGAACGTCTTGCCGTCGAAGTCGCCAATGAAGTATTGCGTGGCGCTGCCGCCGAAGGGGCCGCCGGGATTGAGGTTGCAGATGAGCACCCATTTCTCTTCGTCCGTGCCCTCCACTTTCAGTTTGAAGAGGTCGGGACATTCCCACACGCCGTCCTGTGCGCCTTCGCCTTTTCCGAAAGCGCTTTGCAGCGTCCACACTTTAAGATCGGGCGAGGTGAAGAAAAGAATTTCGTGGTCGAGGGCGTGTGCCAGCGTCATTACCCATTGCCCCGCCTTCTCGTCCCAGAACATATTAGGGTCGCGGGCTTCGCTTTCCAAGGTCAATATCGGGTTGCCTGCATAGCGCTGGAACGTCGTGCCGCCGTCGGTGCTGTAAGCCATGCTTTGATACTGGCTTGCGTCGCACGAGGTGTAGAGTGCCACGATGGCATCTTTCCCGAAGCCGGCCGTACCTGCACTGTCCACGACAGAACTGCCGCTAAACACGTGCCCCAGTCCGTCCACTTCGAGGGCCACGGGCTGATGTTCCCAGGTTATAAGGTCTTTCGAGGTAGAATGTCCCCACGACATGTTTTGCCATTTCGACCCGTAGGGATTATATTGGTAATAGAGATGCCATGTGCCGTCTTTGAAGAACATGCCGTTGGGGTCGTTCATCCAGCCATAGAGCGGCGTGTGGTGGAACGCTGGGCGGTACTGCTCCCTGTTGGCCGTGTCGAACGTGTCCGAGAGTTTCATTTCCTTCCAGCACGCATCGTCCTTCACTTCGCGAAGCGTGGAGCGCCCTTGTGTGGTCACGATGTTCAGCAGCACGCGGTGTCCCTCGTAGGGCGTGAGGAGAAACGGCACGAGATAGTCCACGCGGTTCATAGCCAAGCGAATGTTGAGGTTTTTGGCCGGTTCGCCGTCCACGAGTACTTTCACGCGCGCCTCTTCTGCCGACTCTTGCACGGGGATGAGGAGATATTTGGCGGTGCCGGTCACCCGTACCATAGTGTTGTTGACCCCGAGGTGCATCACTTCAACGCCACCCTCGGCAAAAGCCGTAGAAGCCATCGGGAGTGTGGCGAGCATAAGCAGTGCCACGAGTTTACTTTTTAATTTCTTCATATTATTAGAGGTTTTAGGTGATTAGTCGACGAGTTGGCAGATAAACGATTTAGGCATGGCAAGCGGGGCGGACGATACAACGCTTTTTTCTTCGGCCTTTCCTTTCCGACTGTGCCGGGCGTGTGTATGTCCCGTCCTCGCTTGCCGCCAATCCAAAATAACCTTTTTACCTTGTCTGTTTTTCGACGATGCAAAACTAAGGCAAGGCGGAGGGAAAGGGCATAAAAAAACGTGCATACACTATGAAAAATGTTGCCAAGCCCATTTTTTTATAAGCAATGCACATTTTTTTGCAAGTTTCCGCTATATTTGCAAATGTCGCATCGAGAAGAAGCTGAAAAGCACACCGGCCTTAAATCTTTATGGTGGGCAAATATGCCCCCCCCGCGGCGCATACCTCATCACCGTGACCAATGCCAGCGGCACGCGTACAATATGTTGGGGCGTTTTGCAAAACGCCCGCCAAATGCGCCGCATGGCACACATTAATGAGGCTATCATTATCCGGGCGTTTTGCAAAACGCCCCTACCTCCCCGGCAGCCGATATCATGCAAAATAAACCATGCTGTTATATATATAATATTGTATAGCCGAGCTTTTGCACGGCATTCCTCCTACTTCTAACCTTTATTCTATTTCTATATAAACCATGCGCCGCCTCTTTCCCCTCCTCATGCTCTTTGCCCTCGCCGCCCTGCTGACAGGTTGCGAAGAAAAGAAAAAATACAGAATCTGCGTTTCCCAATGCAGCCAGGACGACTGGCGCATGAAGATGAACGATGAAATCAACCGCGAGATACTCCTCCACGACGATGCCACCGTGGAAATCTGCTCCGCCGACGACAGCAGCGAGAAGCAGATAGCCGATATCCGTCGCTTCATGCAGGAGCCCTGCGACATACTCATCGTTTCGCCCAACGAGGCCGCCGCCCTCACGCCCGTCATCAAGGAAGTCTACGAGCGAGGCACGCCCGTCATCGTCTTCGACCGCAACATCAACGGCGACACCTACACCGCGCGCATCGGCGTGGACGACGTGGGGCTGGGACGCGCCGCAGCGCGCTACGCGCAGCATCTCATTGGGACGCGCGGCAAGGTCATAGAGATTTACGGACTGCCTGGCTCCACCCCCGCCGAGGACCGCCACAAAGGCTTTGCCGCCCAACTGCAAGCACAGGGCGGCACAATCCTTGCCAGCGCGGCGGCCGACTGGAAGAAAGAAGAAGCCGTGCGCGCGGCCGACTCGCTCCTGAACCTCTATCCCGACGCGCAACTCATCTATGCCCACAACGACCGCATGGCCATCGGAGCTTCGGAGGCCGCGCGCGCCAAGGGACGCCGCGACATTCGCATCATCGGCATCGACGCCGCCCCCAACATCGGCATACGCGCCGTGGCCGACAGCGTCATCGACGCCACCTTCCTCTACCCCACCGAGGGCCACCGCCTCGTGCAGACCGCCCTCGCCATTCTCAAAGGCGAGCCCTACGACCGCGAAACCATTCTCCCCGTGTCGTCAGCCGTCGACCTTTCCAACGCCGACATCCTCCTCCTCCAAAACGAAACGCTCGATGCCGAAACGCGGAAAATCAAGCACCTCAAGGGAGAAATAGACGACTATTGGGCGCAGCACAACGTGCAGACCACGCTCTTCTACGCCTGCGTGGCCATCATAGTCCTGCTCTTCGGCGTGGGCTTCCTGCTCCTCCGAGCCTACTGGCAGCACAGCAGGCACCAGAAGGAACTCATGCACAAGAACAGCCAGCTCGAGCAGGAACGCGACAAGCAGGCGCGGCTCAACGAACAGCTCGAGCAGGCCACGCAGTCGAAACTCATGTTTTTCACCAACGTGTCCCACGACCTCCGCACGCCCCTCACCCTCATTGCCGAGCCCGTGGCGCAACTCGCTGCCGCCCCCAACCTCACGCCCCGGCAGCTCACCCTCGCCAAGCTCGCCCATAAGAACCTGAAAATCATCAGCCGCCTCATCAACCAAATCCTCGATTTCCGCAAATACGAAAACGGCAAGATGACCCTCAACCTTGCCGAGACCGACTTCTCCCAAGCCATTGCCGACTGGGTAGACTCGTTCAGCGGCAGCGCGCGCCGCCGCGACATACGCCTCACCCTCCATTCGCCGCAGGCCGACGCCCCGCTTACCCTCGCCATCGATGCCGAAAAGATAGAGCGCGTGGTGTTCAACCTTGTCGCCAACGCCCTCAAGTACACCCCCGACAATGGCCGCATCGACGTGACGTATGCCGCCCAAGGCGACACCCTCACGCTTCAAGTGGCCGACACCGGCGAGGGCATCGCCGCCAGCGACATCGGCAACATCTTCGACCGCTTCTTCCAGGCTGACCGGGCGCACCCCCACGGCTCGGGCATCGGCCTTTCGCTCGCCAAGGCCTTCGTGGAGCTCCACGGCGGCACCATCGGCGTGGAAAGCACCCTCGGCAAGGGCTCTACGTTCACCGTCACCCTCCCCATACGCCACGTCGCCGACGCGCCGCAAGCCCTCGACAGCAGGGGCGTTAAGCAGAACGCCAGCCCCGCCGCCCCGACCGCCGGCCTTTCGGAGGCGGAGGTAGCAGAAGAGGTTGACCGCGTGGACCGAGCCGCCGACCCCTTCGACGAGGATAAGCCCATCGTTCTCGTCATCGACGACAACCGCGACATGCAGACCCTCCTGGGCGAAACGCTCCGCGACCACTACAACGTCCTCACCGCAGCCAACGGAAAGGAGGGCTGCAAAATGGCCGCCCGCCACGTGCCCGACCTCATCGTCTGCGACGTCATGATGCCCGTAATGGACGGACTGGAATGTTGCCGGCTGATAAAGGGTGAGACCGTCACTTCCCACATTCCCGTGCTTATGCTCACCGCCTGCTCCCTCGACGAACAGCGCGTGCAGGGCTACGAAAGCGGAGCCGACGGCTACCTCTCCAAGCCCTTTGCCAGCGACGTGCTCCTAAGCCGCTGCCGCAGCCTTATCGAAAACCGCCGCCGCATCAAAAAACCCGCCGGGGCTCTGCCGTATCCGTCAACATCGGCTGCCGCTTCTGCCGCGCCCCCTCCCTCTGCCGACCTCGACAGCGAGTTCTACCGCCGTTTTCTCGAAATATTCCAGGCTGAGATGGGCCGCCCCGAACTGAGCGTCGATGCCGTTGCCGCGCAGATGGGCATAGAACGCTCCCAGTTCTATCGCAAAATCAAGGCCCTCACCAACTATGCCCCCGTGGAACTCATGCGCCGCCTGCGCCTGCAACAGGGCCACGCCCTGCTCCTTTCCAGCGATAAGACCATCGGGGAGATAGCCTACGAAATCGGCTTTTCCTCTCCCGCCTATTTCACCAAGTGCTACCGCGATGCCTACGGCGTGACCCCCACGCAGGCACGCGGCAAAATAGAGGGCGCGTAGAGAGAACGCGCCATAAAATTCCAGAGCCGCCGCCCGTAGCGCGTCAAAGCGCGACGCAACGTAAATATCTCGGAGAGAAGTTTTGCTTCCTCCGAGATATTTTTTCTTTTCTACTAGGAATTTTTTACTGCCATATATGATATTTTTTATTACAAAGTTTGTAATATGCGTTACAAAGTTTGTAATACGTGTTACAAAGTTTCTAATATATGTTAGCAAGTTTGTAACAAACTTTTTCTGGCGGATAGTGAAAACTATCAAGGGCTTAGGAAAAAATAGCTCGGGCTTAGTGAAATATTTCCGCCTTGCCGTGTGGGGCAGGGGCGGGCGGCCCGACGGGGATGCGCTTATAAAAACTGTGCATTATCTATAAAAAAACGTGCGCCAACCGATTTTTAACAGCCTCTGCAACATTCCTTATACAGTCCGCGCCGCGCCCCACACTACTTTTGCGGCATACTTTTTCTCCGCAAAAGGATAATTTTAATAATTCAGTTTTTATCTTTAAAATCTAATGGTATGAAAAAAACTTTTCTCGGTACAGTGCTGCTGTTTTTCTTCGCGGCAGTGCTGATGCAGGCGCAAAACATCGCTGTGCAGGGAACAGTGACATCGAAAGACACGGGCGAGCCGATGATAGGTGCGTCGGTGGCGTGCCTCTCGGCAAAGGTGTCGGCAATCACAGACGTGGAGGGGCGCTTCACGCTCAACTGCCCGCGCGGCGCAAAGCTGAGGGTGAGCTGCCTCGGGTATAAAACCCTCGAAACGCAGGCAGAGCCCTCGATGGTCGTGATCCTCGAAGAAATGGGGGCATCGCTCGCCGAGGCCGTCGTGGTGGGTTATCAAACCGTAAGGAAGGCCGATCTCACGGGCGCGGTGGCCGTGCTCGACATGAAGGAGGCGCGGAGCGAAACCACGGGCAACATTATGTCGTCGATGACGGGCAAGCTCCCCGGCGTGAACGTGGTGGCTGATGCCGCCCCGGGCGGCACGGGCTCTATCCGCATTCGCGGTATGGCCACGGTGAACTCAAGCAACGACCCGCTCTACATCGTGGACGGCGTGCCTACCGACAATATCAATTGCATCAACCCGAGCGACATTGAGACCATGCAGGTGCTCAAAGACGCCGCCTCGGCATCAATCTACGGCTCGAGAGCTGCGGGCGGCGTGGTGATCATCACCACCAAGCACGGCAAGGGCGAACGCATGACGGTGAACGTGAACTACTCGCTGAGCGCACAGACCGTGGCCAAACGCTACGACATGCTCAATGCCGAGCAGTGGGGACAGGCTTACTGGCAGGCTGCGAAAAACTCTAACATCACGCCCTCCCATCCGCTCTACGGCAACGGCGACAGCCCCGTGCTGCAGCCCTACGTGGCTGGCAATCCCAACTATCCCACAACTGACACCGACTGGCAAGACCTGGTGTATCAGACGGGCTTGACGCACAACCTCTCGGCCTCTATCGCCAACAGTTCTGATAAAGGCTCCGTGCTCTTCTCTGCCAACTATATCAACAATGAGGGCACGATTAAGGAAACTTTCTATAACCGCTACTCGGCACGCCTCAACTCTACCTACAACTTCAACCGCTACCTGAGCGTGGGCGAGAACTTGCTCGTGACGCACTGGAAAAACCGCGGCGCAGCCGTGGCGGGCGACCGCGGCATTCCCTTCACGGCCATGAGCCAGCACCCCGCACTGCCCGTGCGCGGCACCGACGGCGACTGGATGCGCCCCAAGGAACTCATCGGCTCCGACCTCGCCAACCCCGTGCAGCAGTTGGAAAATGCCAAAGACGACGACCTGGCTTCCTGGCGCATTCTGGGCAACGCCTTTATCGAGGTGAAACCTGTGGAGGGACTCGCCATTAAGTCGAATATCGGCGTGGAACACAGCCAATATTTCAACAACACTTACGGACGCGCCGTTAACCCCGGCGACGTGAACAGCATGTCGAGCGTCTACGGACAGGGCGACACATGGACATGGACCAACACAGCCAACTACAATAAAACCTTTGCCGACAAGCACCATCTCATGCTGCTGCTCGGCACCGAAGCCATCGGCTACACCTTCCGCGACTTGTCGGCAACGCGCGAGGGATATGCCTCCGAAGACGAAGGCTACATGCAAATCGGCAGCGGCACGGGCACGCGCAACAATGGCGGCGGCAAGACGCAGTGGAGCGTATTCTCGGTGTTCGCAAAGGCCGACTATAACTACGCCGACCGCTACCTCGCCTCCGTTACGGTGCGCCGCGACGCTAACTCGCGCTTTGCTAAGGAAAACCGCTCGGGCGTGTTCCCCGCTTTCTCGCTGGCATGGCGCCCCACGCAGGAAAACTTTTTCCCTAAAAACAAAATCCTCACCGACCTGAAGCTCCGCTACTCTTGGGGACAGAACGGTAATGCGAACATTCCCGCCCTCTATCCCGCCTACACCACGTATATCTACAACACGGGCAACGGCGCTTACGACCTGAGCGGCACGGGCGACAAGACTAACGCAGGCATCACGCTCTCCGCCACCGGCAACCCCGACCTGAAATGGGAGACCACAAGCCAGCACAACGTGGGTATCGACCTCGCGCTCTTCGAAGGCTCGCTCACCCTCTCCGCCGACTACTACATCAAGAGAACCAAGGACATGCTCACCATTCCGCCCGCACTCGCCGTGGCAGGCGAGAACGCCTCGATATGGCTCAACACGGGCGAAATGGAGAACAGGGGCTGGGAAGTGACGCTGGGCTACCGAAGCCCGAGATACGGCGACTTCTCCTGGAACGCCTCGCTCAACCTCTCGCAGTATAAGAACAAGCTCATCACGCTCAACTCGCGACAGAAATATATCGGCGGCGACCAACGCCTCATTCCCGGACAGGCCATGGGCGTGTACTACGGCTATGTGTGCGACGGCATCTTCCAGAACGACGAGCAGGTGGCCAGCCATGCCACGCAACCCGGCGCCGCCCCCGGCCGCCTTATCTACCGCGACCTCGACGGCAACGGCGTGATCAACGAGGACGACCGCTGCATCATCGGCGACCCCAACCCCGACCTTTCGCTGGGTCTCAATATGGC
The DNA here is from genome assembly GCA_022784065.1 of Bacteroidales bacterium. GTDB lineage: Bacteria > Bacteroidota > Bacteroidia > Bacteroidales > Bacteroidaceae > Alloprevotella. The sequence goes on from JALFUO010000038.1 coordinate 27,159, forward strand.
TTTCAAGTATAAGGGTTTCACCCTCGACATGTTCTTTGCCGGCGACTTCGGCTTCGACATCCAGAACCACATGAAGCGCCAGCTGCTCTCGATGAACTATGGCAACCTTTCCACCAACAGGGGCGTAGACATTCTGAACGCGTGGACGCCGACCAACACCGACACCGACATTCCCGCACTGACGCTCACCGACGACAACAACGAGAACCGCTTTTCTACCTATTACGTGGAAAATGGCTCGTTCCTCAAGATGAAATACCTCAAGCTCTCCTATGCCTTCCCTTCAAAATTGCTGGATAAAATCAAGGCCACGAAAGTTGAGGTGTTCGGACAGGTGGAAAACGTGTTTACCATCACGGGCTACTCCGGCCTCGACCCCGAACTCCTGCCCGCCGAATACGGAGCGCGCATCGACAACGGCGCCTATCCGCGCCCGCGTACCTTCACGTTCGGCATCAACCTGCAGTTTTAGTAAAAAGGTCTGTTGAAAACAAAACATCAAAAAAACACTGAAAGCATGAAACTGAAAAACATAGCAAACATATCCCTCCGCGCCTTTGCCGCGATCTCTTTGGGCCTAATGGCAGGCTCATGCGACGACCTGCTCGACACCGAGCCGCAGGGCGTATATACTAACAACAATATCGGCGATGAGGAAGCCGTTGACCTCATGACGGCAGCCTATGCCACGCTGCTCAACCATTATTTCGGCAACAACGAATCGTTTGCCGGCCCCATCAACAACTGGGTCTTCGACGTACGCTCCGACGACGCGCTCAAAGGCGGCGCCGGCGTGGGCATGGAAGGATATATCCACCAGCTCGAAGTGGGCAACGTGGAGAGCGACAACCCCGTGGCCGACTTCAAATGGCGCAATAACTATTTTTCAATCAGCCGTTGCAACACCGTGATCCGCGCCATTGCAGCCTCGGCGGCAATCGGCGGGCAGGAAAAAGCCTCGATGACGGCAGAGATGAAAACGCTCCGCGCCTACTACTACTTCGACATGCTGCGTATCTTCAAGCAGTTCCCCTATATCGATGAGAATACTGCCGACCCCAACACCTGCCGCGCCGACCAATACACCCGCGAGCAAATAGCAGAATTTATCAAAAAGGACCTGCGCGAAAGCTACGAATTATTACCCGAAACTCAGGAACAGGTAGGGCGTTTCAACCGTTACGTGGCGGCTGCTCTCCTGGCCCGCGTTGCCCTCTTCACGAGCAGCTGGGCAGAGGCAGAGCAGTATGCAGGCTACGTTATCGCCAGCCGCAAATACCAGCTCTACGACAATTTCCTGGATATGTCGAAGCCGGAGTTCAACAATCAGCGCGAGTCAATTCTCGCCGTTCAGTTCTCCTCTGCTAACTCGCCCGACCAGTTCAATTTCAACAACTGCCTCAACTGCACCTTCTCCGAAGGCAACCTTTATGGAAACGGCGACGATTTCTATCTCGGCTCTCAAAATCTCGCCAATGCTTTCCGTACCGATGCCAATGGCCTGCCTTACCTTGACGGCGCGCCCGACGGGCAGAACGTGGACCGCGCAGACTTTGCGGGCAACGTGGACCCGCGCCTCGATTTCACCCTCGGACGCATCGGTATGCCTTGGCGCTCGCATGAGTACAATGAAAAATGGTGCCGCAACCTTGGCCTTTACGGGCAATTCTCAGGCAAGAAACCTTATCCCGCTCCCGAGTCGCCCTACGTAAAGCCTGGCATCGTGCCTTGGGGCGCATCGTCGCTCAACTGCATTCTGATACGCTACGCCGATGTGCTGCTCATGAAAGCCGAAGCGCTTATCGAGCAAAACAAGGACCTCGACACCGCCCGCGAACTCATCAACGAGGTGCGCCGCAAGGCTGCCCGCTCGCTCGACCCTGCTTATAGCCCTGTCGATTTCAACGCTTCGGTGGCCCGCTATGCCGTAGGCGAGTATCCTACCACTGGCTGGACGCAAAGCTATGCCCGGAAAGCCCTGCGCATGGAGCGCCGCCTGGAACTGGCCATGGAGGGACTCCGATGGTTCGACCTCGTGCGTTGGGGCACGGCCGTGGAAACCGTAAATGCCTACTATGCCGCCGAGGGCAAGATACGCTCTTATTACGAGGGTGCCAGCCTTACGGAGAACGAACTCTATTTCCCCATTCCCCTCAATCAGGTGGACAACGCGGGAGACCTCTATAAATAAAACAAGCAAGGTGAAATGCCCCGCGCATACGCAAAACACGGGTCGGTTTCCTAATCAGGAAGCCGACCCGTGTCGTATCATTTGGCTGTTTGCTTTTGCCTTATTTCACCAGCACTTTTTCTGTCTTTGCGCCTTGACGGAAGAGGTAGATGCCGGCGGGCAGACCGTTCTTGGCGGCGCGTGCGGCGCGCTTGCCGAGATAGCGGCCCTCAGGCGTGTAAATCTCAACGGGGAGCGTCGGGTCTACGGCGGGGCGCAGCGTGCTGATGCCCGTAGTCAGCTGCACGGGCATTGCCTTGCTCCAAAGCGAGAGACCTTCCGCACCGATGGCTTGCACCATATAGGAATATTCAAAGCCCGGGCGCAGGCCTGCGACGGCATACGATGTGCCGGAAATATTGTTTGCCGAAACTACGGGCGTATCTGCGCCGGCGCTGTTGTTAAGCGCCTCGTCCGTGAAGTTGAGTTCGGAGAAGTCGCCGTTGTAAACGCCCATTTCGGTCACGTAGATGCGCTTGGAGGGATAGATGCCCACCTTATAGGTTGCTGCCACGTCGGTGAAATGCACGTAGTAGGTGCCGGTGTTGGCAGAGATGGTTTGCGAGGCAAACTCCTGGTTGTTGCCCGTGAGGATGCTCACTTTGGTCTCAACGTCGGTGTACGAGGAATATTGCTCGGGCAGGAGGCGTACCGTCACGTTGCCGTCGGCGGGCGCGTTGCAGGAAGGCGTGATGAGCGAGCCGTTGAGGCTGCTCTTGCCGATGCGCACGCGGCCGTCGCTACCGTAGATATAAGTGCCTGTCCAGCCAGTTTGGGAGAGATAGGTGTCGAGCACGGCGGAGATGTTGGTGATTCCGTCTGCGCCATTGCCGCTGCCCTGCACATTGTCGAAGGTTTCAAGCACCTGCTGGTAGGGCGTAGGATTTTTCAGAGAGTTGTTGAACACTTTGAGGTTGTAAGACGATGCGCCTTCCACGGCCGTCCAGTTGGCGGTGAAGCCCGTTTCGGAAATATTCGTGGCTTCGAGCGGCAGGGGCGTGCCCGTTGTGTTGCCGCCCATAAAGTCGAAGGTTATCAGGCCGTCGCTGCTCTCCGTGATGTTCTCGATGGGTTTGCCCATATACTTGCGGCCGTCGCTGTTGGCGGTGTTGAGTTTGGCTGCAGGCGTAGACGTGTCGGTAAGCGACTTGTTGCGCTTCGTGCCGGGATAGGGGTCGCCGGCGCGGTCGGTGGGAAGGGTGTAAGTCTGTCCGTAATAGTTGCCCGAGGCAAACTGGTTGTCGGCGGGGATAATCGTCATGCGCTGAGGCGTGCCGTTGTTGGGCGTGTTCTGGTCCCAGGCCGACTGGCTATAGGTCACGTGCAGCACGAGCATGCCGTGGCCGTCGCTGTAAGAGTCCCAGCCTTTCTGCTGATGGTTTTCGAGCAGATAATATTCGTCCTTATTCCTGTCGTTGTAGATGATGTATGCCTCTGGCTCATCCGTGATGGGCTTCATGTCCTGGATGGTGATGGGGCTGTCGAGCACGGTGGGCGTGAGCCAGCCGCAGAACATGCGTTCGTAAGAGGTGTAAGGCGCGGGCACGTAGCCGTCGCCGCCGTAGGCGCCCGTGTCCATGATATCCCAGTTGTCCATACCCCAGTTGCCGCCATAGTTCGTGTCGTAGAAGTCGGGCAGGTCGAAGCAGTGGCTGTATTCGTGGCACATGGGGCCGATGCCCGCCATCTTCGTGCCGTCCGTGCCGTTGAGTTCGGAGGAGCAGGCGTACGAGTTGATCTGCACGCCGTCGAGCGCGAGGTACCCGTAGCGGTATTGCAGCCAGTAGCGGTGCGGCCAGACAGTGTTTGTGCTTGCGCCGCTGGCTTGGCTATATCCGGCGTAGATGACATATATTTGGTCCACCTCTCCGTCGCCGTCCCAGTCGTAGTTGCTGAAATCTACCTCGCTGTCTACGGCCTTGCAGGCTTCTGCCACCATATATTCGGGGCGCACGTCGTTGCCCTCGGAGCCGGAGTCTGCGCCGTAGTACGACATGTTGCGGGTGAGGTTCACGGGCCCAACGACGTCAAACTCCATGTCGAGCTTTCCATACGACTGGTCGTAGAAGTAGTCGCGCACGCTGCCGTAGTTGCCGTTGATCTTCGTGCCGCGCTTATTCATCATTTCTTCAAACTTCGCCTTGGTGCTGGTCGATGCCATTTTCGTGTCGGCAAAGTTCACGAGAATCAGCAGGGCGCGCTTTTTGCCCTCGAAGGCTGAGGCGCGCTGCGCTGGGCTTTTGGCCTTGACGCGCTGCACGGCCTTGGCGGCGGCGAGTTTGTTGCTCCATATCTGCTGCACGTCTTGCACGTTGAGCCGATTAGTTTTCAGGAACTCCGTTTCGGCGGCAGTGCGCTGTTCAGCCGGGTGCACGAGTTGCGCGGTGGGCGTGAGTTTGCCGTCGGCGAGCCGGGCGTAGTAGAACGAGCCGTTTTCGGCCTCGCATACAGGAATGCCGTCTTCGGTGGTGTGGAAATGGAAATGCTCATCGCCTGTGAGCAATACGGTGACAACGGTTCCGTCGGCCTGCGTGCGCTTTACCGGCACGCGCTTCGCCGGACCGGCATACAGCAAGGCGCTTGCCAAGCCGATAGCCAAAGTAAGAAGCAGACTTCTTTTCATGGTTGTTTTTAAGTGTGTGTAGTTGTTTGTTATTTTGGATTGACAAATTATTGTGGCGGGCTGAAAGCCCAAATGTTGCTCATAGCCCCAGGCAACGCCCGGGGTACGGCGTAGTTCATTGATTAAAGCATCGCGCTCTGAAAGAGCAGCCTGCCTTATGAGGGGCAACGCCCCGTGGCATTGCAGACGAGATTACGCGCTAGAAGCGCGTGGCATTTTTGCCTTGCAAAAATGCCGAATGTGTTAATCGCGGCATACGTTTTCCCCGGGGCGTTGCCCCGGGCTGTGGGCAACAATTGGGCTTTCAGCCCGCCTCAGGCATACCACGAGCAACAAGACATCTTATCCTTAGCACACGCTGCTGCCGGCTGCTACTTTGCGCTCAGGCGTGATGACGCTCAGCGTGCCGTCGCAGTTCACGGCGGAGAGAATCATACCTTGGCTCACGAGGCCGCCCTTAAACTCGCGCGGCGGCAGGTTGGCAATGAAGCACACCTGCTTGCCCACCAAGGTTTCGGGCTCGTAGTGCATGGCGATGCCGCTCACGATGGTGCGGTTTTCCAGTCCGTCGGCAATCTCGAATTTCAGGAGCTTCTTCATCTTCGGCACGCGCTCGCAGGAGAGCACCGTGCCCACGCGGATGTCGAGTTTCTCAAAGTCGGAGAAAGCGATGTCGGCCTTCACGGGCTCTGCCTTGTAGGCGGCCTCTGCCATTTCCTTCTTGCACTGCTGCAGCTTGGCCACCTGCGCCTCCACCACGCTGTCCTCGATTTTTTCGAACAGCAATGCCGGCTCGCCGATTTTGTGGCCGGCGGGCAGCAGGTCGGTTGCGCCGAGCGATGCCCACGACAGGCCGTCAACGGCCAGCATTCCTTTCAGCCTTTCCGATGAGAACGGCAGGAACGGCTCGAAGGCGATGGCAAGGTTGGCCACGAGTTGCAGCGAGAGGTTGATGATGGTCTTCACGCGCTCGGGGTCGGTCTTGATTACTTTCCAAGGCTCTGCGTCGGCGAGGTATTTGTTGCCGATGCGGGCGAGGTTCATCGCCTCTTTCTGAGCGTCGCGGAAACGGAAGCCGTCGAGCAGGCGCTCCACGTCGGCCTTCACGTTCTTAAACTCGTCAATCGTGGCGCGGTCGGTGTCGTTGAGTTCGCCGCAGGCGGGCACGATGCCGTCGTAGTATTTCTTAGTGAGTTGCAGGGCGCGGTTCACGAAGTTGCCGTATACGGCCACAAGCTCGTTGTTGTTGCGTGCCTGGAAGTCCTTCCACGTAAAGTTGTTGTCCTTCGTTTCCGGCGCGTTGGCGGTCAGCACATAGCGCAGCACGTCCTGCTTGCCGGGCAATTCTTTGAGGTATTCGTGGAGCCACACTGCCCAGCAGCGCGAGGTGCTGATTTTGTCGTCCTCGAGGTTAAGGAACTCGTTGGCGGGCACGTTGTCGGGCAGGATATACGACCCCTCGGCTTTAAGCATGGCGGGGAACACGATGCAGTGGAACACGATGTTGTCCTTGCCGATAAAGTGCACGAGGCGCGTGTCGGGGCTTTTCCACCACAGTTCCCAGTCGTCGGGCCTGAGATCCTTGGTGTTGGAGATGTAGCCGATGGGCGCGTCAAACCACACGTAGAGCACTTTCCCCTCTGCCCCTTCCACGGGCACGGGGATACCCCAGTCGAGGTCGCGGCTCACGGCACGGGGTTTCAAGCCCATGTCAAACCAGCTTTTGCATTGCCCCATCACGTTGCTGCGCCATTCTGTGTGGTCCTTCGTGATCCACGGCTCGAGCCATTGCTGGTGTTTGTCGAGCGGCAGATACCAGTGTTTCGTCTTTTTCATCACGGGCACCGAGCCGCTCACAGTACTCTTGGGGTTGATGAGTTCCTCGGGCGAAAGAGCCGTGCCGCATTTCTCGCACTGGTCGCCGTAGGCGCCCTCTGCGTGGCAGTGGGGGCATTCGCCCGTGATGTAGCGGTCGGCGAGGAAGGTCTTAGCCTCCTCGTCGTAGTACTGCTCGCTTTCCTGCTCCACAAACTCGCCCTTGTCGTAGAGCTTGCGGAAGAAGTCGGAGGCCGTCTTGCGGTGCGTTTCGCTCGTGGTGCGTCCGAACACGTCAAACGAGATGCCGAACTCTTCAAACGAGTCCTTGATGATGCGGTTATATCTGTCCACAACCTCCTGCGGCGTGCAGCCTTCCTTGCGTGCGCGGATGGTGACGGGCACGCCGTGCTCGTCCGAGCCGCAGATGTAGAGCACGTCCTCCCCTTTGAGGCGCAGATAGCGTACGTAGATGTCGGCGGGAACATACACCCCTGCGAGGTGTCCTATATGCACGCCGCCGTTGGCGTAGGGCAGGGCTGCCGTGACGAGGGTGCGGTTGAATTTCTTTTCCATAAAATATATTGTATAATTAATATTGTGTGAGCAATAAGAAAAATCTGCTTTCCGTGGCAAAAGCCAATTATAAGCGTACAAAGTTACGGAAAAGGTATTTACTTGCCACAACTTTGAGTCTCCTTTTTTGCTAATTGCAGCATTATGTCGCTTGGATTACCTTGTTTGGTGGAAAATCGCCCCGCCTGGCTTACATTTTGCAAGCAATGTAGAGAATTAAGGTTCATATACATGCACCTTTGGCGGCGGCTCGGCATAGTCCAAGCGAGCTTGGCCTCTGCGCTAGCCTTGCGCAAACGTTTAGATAATTTCGCGCGATTTTTTGTTAGCAGCCCTGCCCGTCAGACCCCGAAGCCCCATGCAAAAAAGCACTTCCTATACGCATTTTTTTATCCCCAAAAACCTTTCAGCCTTTCAGTCTTGCTCTTATTTAATTATATTTCAAATATTTAGGACTGAATGGTTTGAGGCGCCAACCTTTCATAACCATTCATCGGCTGCGCATTGCAGATTGCCTTAGCACGTCCGACTCCCTACCTACCCGCTCCGCAATTTAAGGCAGATAATTTTTGCTATCCGCAAGAAAAATTTTCCTAAGCCCGTGATAGTTTTCGCTATCTGCGCAGAGAAAGTTTGTTACAAAGTTTGTAACGCTTATTCCAAAGTTTAGAATATGTGTTCAAAAGCACTGAACACATATTACAAAGTTTGTAACAAAAACTATCTTATATGAGCGGAAAAATTATCTTGCTGATAATGAAAACTATCTTGCTGATAATGAAAACTATCTTGCGGATAGTGGTGCTCGAAAAAGGCTTCCCAGCGAGGGCGCAGGAAAAGATGTTTGTAGGAAGGGCGGTCAACTTTGCCAGTAAATGGTCTGTTGAAAACGAACCAATTTCAGGACAAGACAAACCCTTCATTAGTGACGGGTTTGAGATGCAAACCATACACTCGCAACCTGTTTGACTACAGGAGGTTATGCGAATTAGTGCTGGGTTGAAGGGTTTTTCAGGAAAAATAATGCGTAACGCGCGCGCGAGGAAACATATTTCAGCCTTTCCCAAGGCGCGGCACAAACGTTTGCGATGTTTCGGTGCTCGAGCGCCAGGCAAACTTCAAGTTTTATAGGGGAAATAAAAAAAACGGCGCGTTTCTTTGCATTCAAGCAGCCCAAAACACGTAAATTTGCAGCGTCAAAATAAACATAGATTGCATGAAAAAGATAAGAGCCGCCGTGGTGGGCTATGGTAACATAGGCCGCTACACGATTGAAGCACTTGAAGCCGCGCCCGATTTCGAGGTTGCCGGCATCGTGAGACGTAATCCGCAGGACGAACAGCCTGCACAGTTGAAACCCTACCGCGTGGTGGGCGACATTCGCGAGTTGGAAAACGTAGACGTAGCCATTCTCGCCACGCCGACCCGCAGCGTAGAGAAGTTTGCGCTCGACATCCTTGCCCTCGGCATCAACACCGTGGACAGTTTCGACATTCACACGCAAATTACCTCCCTGCGCCGCTCCCTCGGCGAGGCGGCACGCAAAGCCGGTGCCGTGAGCATCATTTCCGCCGGTTGGGATCCGGGCAGCGATTCCGTAGTGCGCACACTTTTGCAGGCGATTGCGCCCAAGGGATTGAGCTACACGAATTTCGGTCCCGGTATGTCGATGGGCCACACCGTGGCCGTGAAAGCCATCAAGGGCGTTAAAGCCGCGCTTTCCATGACTATTCCCACGGGTCAGGGCATTCACCGCCGCATGGTTTACGTGGAAATCGAGCCGGGTCACGACTACGCGCAGGTGGCCGCCGATATCAAGGCCGACCCCTACTTTGCCAACGATGAGACCCACGTTATCGAAGTGCCCAGCGTGGACGAAGTGATCGACATGGGGCATGGCGTGAACCTTGTGCGCAAGGGCGTGAGCGGCAAGACGCAGAACCAACTCTTCGAGTTCAACATGAAAATCAACAACCCCGCGCTCACGGGTCAGGTGCTCGTTTGCGTGGCACGCGCCACGATGCGCCAGCAGCCCGGCTGCTACACCATGGTGGAGGTGCCCGTCATCGACCTGCTCCCCGGCGACCGCGAAGAACTTATCGCCCATTTGGTATAATATCAGTGAACGAGTAAACAAGTTAACGAGTATACAAGTTATCTTATTACACATATAAATAAAATCCGCCGCAACGTCTGCATGAGACGCTGCGGCGGACTTTTTATGTGCGCGGCAATCAGTATTGCATATAATCGGGCAGCGGGGGCTGCTTTGCTTGCTCGAGGCGGTCGCCCAGCAGTTCGCCGAGCAGGGGCAGGAGGGCGTGGCGCAGGGCATTGTCGTTGAGCTGATGCTCCCCGTCGAACTTGCGGGCGTGCGTGTAGTGCTTCAAAAAGAGGGCGTAGGTGTTCACGAGTTTGTCGTGGATACCGAAAAGGCCGTAGCACAAATCCTGCTCTTCGGGCGTGATGCCGTCCCACTGCCCGCGCTCCATGGCGTTGAAGTGCTGGATAGTTTCTTTCGTGATGCGAAATTCTTTCACCTTGTCCTTTCGCCCGTTGAGAAACTTGAACGTGCCCGTGCGCAGCAGCTTGCTGGCCGTCGACATGTTGAACGCGGGATTGACGCAGACGCGCAGATAGCCGCGCATTTGCTGGGCATACATGCCGCCCATGCTGGTGCCCACGATGACATCGGGCTTTACTTCCTCCGTGAGGCTTTTGAGAAAGGGCAACGCCTCGACAGGGTCGACGGGAATGTCGGGCGCAACGATTTCGGCCGAGGGCAGCATCTTGCGCAGGGTCTCTACCGTGCCGCTCGCGCCGGAAGAGGCGAAGCCGTGGAAGTAAAGCATCGTGAAGGCGGGGTTTTTGATTGTTTTTTCCATTGTAGTTTTAGTAGACGAGTTGACAAGTAGGCGAGTATACGGGGATAGGCGGATATAGAATAAGGGCGTATGCCATACGCCCTTATTCCGTTTATATTATTCGTTTCCAGAATTTACTCTGCAATGAGGCTGAACTCTGCGCCCGAGGCGTAGTCGTTGCCGCCTTGCTCATTGAGGGCGCGGAAGCGGATGTAGCGTGCCTTGACAGGTTTGGCGAAGAATACGCGCTGCGGCTCGCCGCTGTTCTGGAACGAGCCTTTGCATACGGGTTCGCCCCAATTCTCGGCGTCGTTGCTCACGTAAATCTCAAAGTCCTTGACGCGGCCGTTCGGACCGTCGGTGCGCGGCGTGTAGACAAAGCCTTTCATCGTCTTGACGGCTGCTGCGTCGAAGTCCACCCAGTGGGGATATTTGGCCAGCGTGACACTGTACATCGTGTGCCAAATTGTGCCGAGGTCGCCGTCGGTAAGGTGAGAGGCATCGCCTTCTCCCGTTTCGACGCTCGAAGCGTAAATCACCTCAAGGGGCACTTCCTCAATCTTTGCAAACGTGCCGGCGATGACCAAAGCGGGCGCGTCGGCATACCATGCTTTGACGGTGCCGCCATCGCGCAGGTCGAAGGGCTGAGTATAGGCTTGCGCCTTCTTGCTATTGCCCACGGTGTACATCACCTTGCGGTCGGCATAGGGAGAAGCGATGCTCACAACGCCTGTGCGGGAGCGGGAAATCGTGATGGGCTTTTCGCCAATGCCTTTCACGGCAGCCTTCTCGGTGATGACGGAGGGCATGGCGCGGCCGATGTTGAGCGGACGGATAATGAAGCCGAAGTTGTGGTCGTCGCCCTTGGTGCAGTCAGGTGCGAGCGGGCCGCCCTGTCCACAGCTGTTGCCGCCGAGGCCGGTGACCTTGGCATCGAGGTGCAGGTGCGTGCCGCTGCTTGCGGGCAACTGGTAAGGATGTGCTGCCTCGGCGAGTTCCTTCTGGCTGTACGGCAGAGCCGATGCGCTCATCTGTCCGTCGGCCACGAAGAGCACACCCTGGCCGCGGTCGTTGGTAAGGGCGCACCAGCGCACCTCTTCACGGTTGCCCATAGCTTGGGGCTTCGGCAGCATAATGTCGTCGCCGACGCGCTGGGCGTGCAGTTCGATGAACTGAGAAGTCTTGCGGTCGTTGTAGTTATTGACCGGGCCGCGGCCGTAATATGTGAAGTTGTCGAGGTCTTTGGGCAACTGCATGGCAAAGCCGATGCGGGCGAGGTCTGCGCTGGGCTTGTTCGACGTAATCGCGCTCTGCAATTCGATAGAGCCGTCGGGATAAACCGTCCAAATCTGATTGGTGGTAAACTTAAAGTCGTTTTCGCCAAAGGGTCGGTTCTTGTCTTCCTCAAACGTGTAAGTGCCCTGCGGTTCGCGGTCGCCGTTGGTGTAGTGCATCTTTGTGGCGTAAGGAGCTTGGCTTTCCACGGTGAAGGCAAGTTGCACCGCGCCGTCCTTGCGCTGGCTGTACGAACTGGACACGGCCTTGTGATGCAGGTTGTCGAGGCCGTAGCTCGCCCACTTATACATCGCCCAGTTGTCATTGTCGGTGGGGGCGCGGAAAGCGTCGAGTTTCGGACCCTTGCCGCTTTCAATCACCGTCTGGTCGCCGTAAGTGAGGTTGCTAATAGTGCCTTCTGCCTTGGAGAACGTCACGCTGAAGCCTTCGCCCGTCACGGTGATGCCGTCGGCGGTTTCAACGGGCTTCTGCAGCGTGCTGCCGCCGGCGTAAACGCTTTGCGTGATGTCGGCCGCCTTGACAGGCAGTTGCTCGTCCATCTGAACATAGCCCTTCTCGGCCCAAGGCTTGTCGGCTTTAAGCACAAACTGGATTTTCACGAAATATTCGCTCGCTGCGTCAAGTTTGGCAGGGTCGAAGGGTAGGGTGACGGTCTTGCGCTCGCGGGCTTTGAGCGTGTTGCCCTGGATGGGCAGTGCAGCGGGCTTGGAGATGCAGACGCCGTCCTTCCAAAGCGACCACATGACGTCGTAGTCGGCGAGGCTTTCAAAGTAATTCTTGTTGAAAATCTCAATCGTGCGGCTGTGCTCGCCGACAGCGCGGACGCCCACGTTCTGATAAACTTTCTTCACCTCGAAATATTGCGCTTTGGGCGAGAGGTCGGGGCGCATCACGCCGTTCATGCAGAATGTGCCGTCGTTGGGCTTGTCGTTAAAGTCGCCGCCGTAGGCCCAGAACTTGCTGCCGGTCTTGGCGTCGTAGTAGTTTTGCGCCTGGTCCACCCAGTCCCAAATTGCGCCGCCGATAAAGAAGTTGGTGCTTTCGATAGCGTCCCAGTAGTCGATGAGGTTACCCACGGCGTTGCCCATAGAGTGGGCGTATTCGGAGATGTGGAAGGGATAAACGAGATTATATTTACCCTTCACGGCACCCTGTACCCACGCGATGCTGGGATATTGGTTAGAACCTATGTCCACGATGTCGTTGTTGCGCTCATACTGCACGGGACGCGAGGCATCGAAGGCCTTAATCGCTTTGTAGGCTTCCACGAAATTGTTGCCCGGGCCGGCTTCATTGCCCAAACTCCAAATACATACGGAGGGGTGGTTCACGCGGGCGTGTACCATTTCCATATTGCGGGCCACGTGGGCATTCTTAAACTCCGGAACGTGCGAGAGACTGGCATCGCCGTAATAGTATTGGTGGCTCTCGATGTTGGCTTCGTCTTCGAGATAAATGCCGTATTTATCGCAAAGATAGTACCAGTAGGGGGCACAGGGGTAGTGGGAGTTGCGCACGTGGTTGATGTTGCCGCGCTTCATGAGCATCACTTCCTGCTTCATTTGCTCGCGGGTAATGGCATGGCCGCGGTCGGGATTGTTCTCGTGGCGGTTCACACCCTTCATCTTAATAGGCTTGCCGTTGAGGTAGTAGTAGCGGCCGGCGAGGTTGAACTCGTCATCTTTCGCTTCCGTCTGCTTCACTTCGATTTTGCGGAAGCCCACGGTTGTGGAGAACGTTTCCACCACCTTTCCCTTCTTGTCTTTGAGTTGTCCCACGAGGACATACATCTGCGGGCGCTCTGCGCTCCAGGGTTTCACCTTTGTGCCGGCTTCGAGGCGCACGCAAACGTCCTGCTCCACGTTAGGCAGCAGTTCTTTGAGGGCGGACACGGCCGTCACGCCTGCAACGGGCTGGTTGCTTTCGCCGTAAAGTTCGTTCTCGTAAAGGGCATAGTCGATGGTATAATCCTTAATCTTTTTCTTGTCAAGGTTCTGCACCTTAGCCGTAATGTTGAGCGTAGCGTTGGTATAGGTGGCATCGTAGTCGGGAATGCACACGATGTCGCGCACCTGCACCTTGGGCTTCGCCGTGAGGTAGACATCGCGGTAGATGCCCGGCAGGCGGAACATGTCCTGGCTTTCGAGGAACGAGGCGTCGCTGTTGCGATATACTTCGACCGCCAAAACATTCTCGCCCTCTGTCAGATAAGGCGTGATGTCAAACTGCGCGAGGTTGCGCGAGTTTTTCGAGAAACCCACGTAGCGGCCGTTGACGTAGAGATAGAAGAAAGAGTCCACGCCGTCGAAGTTGAGGTAGACCACGCGCCCTTTCCAATCTGCGGGCACGGTGAACGTGCGGCGGTACGAGCCAACTTCGTTTCGGTAGTCGTAGGTCAGCCAGTTTTTGCGCGGCTCGCGCATCACGCCGCCCTTCCAGTCGCCCACTGCCACGTTGTGGTGGAAGATGACGCGCTGGTTGGAGTAGATGGGCAAGCCGTATTTCAGGCTGCCGTCCTTGCCGATGCCGGCGATGTTCCAGCACATCGGCACTTCCACCTTATCCCAATCGGCGGTGCTGAAAGATGTTTCATAAAAGTTCTTGGGTCGTTGTTCGGGTGTGCGCACCCAGTTGAAATCCCACGTGCCGTTGAGCGTCTTGAAATACGTGCTCGTTTCGGGCAGCACCTTTCGCGCACTTTCGGTGTCGGCAAAGGAGAAAAACCATGCGTGCGGCTGCTGCTTGTTGTAAGCGAGCGAGTCGGGGCTTTGCCATTCCCAGCCGGTCGGAGCCTGCATGTCGCCATAATAGAAGCCGGCGAGCGGCTGCGTCTCCGCATTCGGCTGCGCCATAGCCAGCGCAGGCGCGGCGAGGCAGGCGAGCAACAATGATTTTGTTTTCATCATATTAGATTTTTAATATTGATAGGATTATGAGTTTTCTTGCTATTGTTTGCAAAGATAGTGCAAGGCGAGCGCAATAGAGCTTGCTCTAATTGCCGAGCCGCAGCCTATCTTCTGCAAATATACGTAAAAAAAGCGAGGGCAAGCAAAAAAGGCGGCCATAAAAGCCATTTTGCTTATAAGGAAGTCCGAATTTGTGGAAACGAGATGCTTTTGAAAATCCCCTTTCTTCCTATTTGTCCAAAATTATCTGTATCAGGAAATTCTTGGACTTGTCGCCGTAGCGGCGGCAATCTTCGCTGCCGCGCCTTTCTGTGGTGATGCAGAATATTTTGCCCTGCAATTCTTCGCTGATCATCTGTGCCGCCACGGCGGGCGAGTAGCCTTTGCGCTCGTCTTTGCCTTCCAGCACTTCGGTGTAGTAGCCGGGGATTTTTTCAAGTTTCATCAAGAGGGCATTCAGTTCGTCTGGCTTTTTCTTGGAACGCAGATAGGCGTCGATGCGCTCGTTGATGAGTTGCACGGTGGCGCGATCTATTTCGTTATCCTCGTTTTTGTAAAATTTCCCCAGGGTTTCGATTTGGAAGAGCAGTTCTTCCAACAATCCAGTTGCCTCTTCCTCAAAAGAGTTGCCGTTCAAAACAAACTTTTCATAAGCCTGCTTCGTGCCAGGTCCGAAAATGTGGAACACGCGAAAGTATGTCTGGCGATTTACCTTGTCGTACCACCATTCCACGCCATGCACGCGGCGATAGGTCGGGTTGTTCTGGTCGGTATAGCGCAGCAAGGCATAGTTGCGCCCCTTGGTGCCCGCGATGAACGGGTCTTTGTTTTCGGCGTAATACATGCTCACTTGCTGTTGGTGCGTGGCAGCGATGTTCAAAGGGCTACTTTGGCAAAAGCCGGCCGAGGCTGACGGCGCTTCCCTCTGATAGGCGTCGAGCAGTTCCGCCACTACGGTATCGCAGGCTGCCTTGTCCTTTTTCTTGTCGTAGGGCATCGCATAGGTTTTCATGCGGAGGTAATAGGTGGAGTCCAAGCGGTCGCGCCCCTGCTCGGAGTTGTAATTCGTCTGGATGCAGTTCTTCGTTTTTTGGAACAAGGCTTCTGCATTTTGCAGGGAGGCGGTCTGTGCCGCGACGGTGAGGCTTGGCAGCGCGGCGGCGAAAAGAAGAATTAGGCTTTTCATAATGTCAGTTCGGTTTGGTGAGATGTATAATTAATATTGTGTAAAACTTCCTCAATCAATTCGCGGCACATGCGCTCTTCCTTGTCCTCTTTGTTTTCCATGGCCTGCGCCAGCAGTTCTTCCACCAACTGGAGCGCTTCGGGCGAAGGAGGGGCTTCTTCTACTGACGGTTCAAGGATTACGGGGACATCTTCGGCGTGCTCTACCGCTGCGGCAGGTTTGCGCCGCACCGGCTGTGCCTTGCGCTTGGCCTCGGCAAGGCGTGGCGCGACAGGTGCGGTCTTTTCGGTAGACACGGATAGATGGGCAGCGGCAGGCTGAACAGGAACTACGGTTTGCGCCACGGGCGCGGCGGGTTCTTGCGGCTCATGAAGGGCAAACAGCCCCGCCGCCGCAATTACGACGGCTGCCGCCGCACTCGTCGCCCATTTAGCCAGGCGATGCCTGCGCGGCGCGGCAGCTGCGCGGCCCGTGAGCATGATGGCGTAGGCCTGCCATTCTTCGGGCACGTCGTCGTGAGCGGCAAGCCATTCTCGAAGCCGCCGTTCCTCGTCCTCCGATGCCGTGGCCGCCATGTAGCGGTCGAGCAAATGCTGTATGTATGCCTTGTCGTTCATCTATTTCTATAAGGTGGGTTCTTTTAATTCGCTTGGTTGTTCATCTGATTTCTTTTTTAATAAGTTCCAAAAGCCGCGCCCGCGCCTTGCAGAGCGTGCCGCGCACCGACGACTCGGATGTGCCCAAAATGCTGGCTATTTCGCAGAACGGCAGGTCGTGCTCGCTGCGCATCAGGAAGATTTTGCGCTGGTTTTCAGGTAGTCGGGCGAGTGCCGTGCGGAACACGCGCTGCATTTCCTCGCTTTCCAGCCTGCTGTGCGGCGTTTCCCTTTCTGCCGGCTCGGGCATGGGCGTCTCTTCGTGCTCCTCTCCCCAAAAGAACCTTAGGAAAGGGTGCCGCCGGCGGTGTTTCTGCCTGTTGAGGCAGTGGTTGCGGGCCAGCGTGGCGGCGTAGGCTTTGAGTTTCTGCGGGTCGGACTGCAGCAACTCGTGCTGCTCCCACATTTTCAGCAACACATCCTGCACGATGTCCTCCCTTTCCGCCTCGTCTTGCACGTATCGCGCCGCCTGCGCTTCTGCTGCGCTGCGACAAAGGGGGGCTAAGGATATGTATGTTTGCTTGTCCATCTATTATCTTATACAACGCCGCACCGTTTCCGCTACCTGGAAATTGATAATTTGTTCTTGAAAAATAAAAAAGGACCTCTGCCGGGACGTTTACTCCGTGACGGCATGGAATGAAAAGAATATGGGCTGCGCCAAACGATGACGCAGCCCATGGCTATGGTTTCAATGAAAAACTTGCTGATTGGCGATTACTCATTGTTTTCTTCGAGGGTGCAGATGCTCACGCGGTTCCAGTCGGGTTCGGAGAACATATTGCCCACGCCCTGTCCTTCGGCAGAGATGCGCTCGGCGGCAATCTTGTATTTCTCGACAAGGATGGTCTTCACGGCCTCGGCGCGCGCCTTGGCAATCTTGGCGTTGATTTCGGCGCTGCCCTCGGGCGAAGCGTAGCCCTTGATGCTTACGGTAGCCTCGGGGTGGTTTTTGAGGAACGTGGCCACGCGCTCAACGTTGGGGAGCTGGGCGGGATCTACGGTGTACTTGCCTTGGCGGAAGGTCACGGTCTGTTCCATAGAGCTGGTATGCGTGTTCTTCGTGATGTACTCCGTAGTGGGCTTGCGGTTCATGCATTCGGCGAGCGACTGATTGGCGTCGGCGAGCCGGCGCTGAAGTTCGCCGATGGTGTTGTTTGCCTTGGCGAGCTGTCCTTCTTTGTCGCTGACGGCGTCGCGGAGGTCGTTAATCTTCGCGTTCAAGCCGTCCACCTCTGCCTGGTCGTAGGTGCGCACCTTCGTGAAGTAGTGCTTGCCCGTCCAGTTTTTGAAGTGATAGGTGATGCCTGCCAAGAGTTCGATGGCGCTCTTGTTCACGTCGTAGGCGAGATAAGAGTCTGAGCGGTCCGTCTGCAAGTTGTAGACGATAGAAGGTTTCACGGCAATCGTCCATGCCTTTTTCTGACCGACGTTGAAGTTGAAATTAACGCCCAGCTTGGAGGTGAGGAAGTTGTTGTCGCGCTGTACGGCGGCCTTGTAGTATTCGCGTCCCCAGCCAGCACCGACTACTGCCTCCATTTCGAAGACGCGGGGCACGCCGTTATAGCCGCCGAAGAGGTTGAAAATGTTTACCTTACCAAGCAGGCTTACGTTGTGCGCGTCAACGGCCAGTCGGCTGTCCGTAATGTTGTGCGCCATTGTGCCTTGCACGGCGAGGCCGAAGCCGGGCGTGATTTGCTTGGTGATTTCAAGGCCGTAAGAGGGGCGCATGTTGCTCCAAAAAGCAGAATGCGTGGTGGGCGTGATGCCGCCGCCTACGAGGCCGATGGACCAGTTGTCGAAAAAACGGCTGTGCTCCATTGCCTTTTGGGCGTTCGCTGCTGCCGTGCCGACGAGGCCGGCAACCAAAAGGGTAAAAATCTTTTTCATCATGACTAAAATTAAGGATTAAAACTTTTAGGAAGCAGCATGTCGAGCCATAAAGCGCGGTCTCCCTAAATCTTATGGCGCAAAAGTACAACAATAAAATCATTCTCACCTGTTATAATGGTTGAAAAGGCACTAAAAAGGTAAAACTTTCAGAGATATCGGACGCTTTTTAACGGAGAAATAGGTATTTCCGCTGTCGTTATAGAAAAGTTCATATACATGCACCTTTGGCTGCGGCTCGGCATAGCCCGATCAAACAAGTTTGTCGGCCTCTGCACTCGCCTTGCACAAACGTTTCCGCCTTAATTTGCGCTTTTCATAGCAGATGTGTAGCGGAATATCGGCACAATACGCGCGTTATTACAACAAAATATCCTACTTTTGCAGATAATTTCGGTTTGTCATATAAACAAGCATACACAATATTATATATATACATCATGGAAAATAAAGAAAACCAAGACGGACAGCTCAAAATAGAGCTTACGCCCGAAGTGGCAGAAGGCATCTATGCCAACCTTGCCATCATCACCCATTCAAGCGCCGAGGTGGTGCTCGACTTTATCCGCGTGCTGCCGGGCCTGCCCAAGGCTAACGTGAAAAGCCGCATCGTGCTCGCACCCGAGCACGCCAAGCGCCTGCTCTTCGCCCTGCAAGACAATATCGTGAAATACGAAAAGCAATTCGGCACCATCAACCTGCCGGGCGGCGCGCCCCAGCAACCGGGCGGACGCACCGCCACGCCGTTTGGCATTCCCGAAGGCAACGCATAATTATATATTCAAAGCATCAAGCAATATGACTGCCAACGAAATACGCGAAGCCTACAAGAAGTTCTTTGAATCGAAAGGACATCTCATCGTGCCCTCCGCACCGATGGTGATCAAAGACGACCCCACGCTCATGTTCACCAATGCCGGCATGAACCAATTCAAGGATATCATTCTCGGCAATACCGAACCGAAATGCCGCCGACAGACCGACTCGCAGAAATGCCTGCGCGTGAGCGGCAAGCACAACGACCTCGAAGAGGTGGGGCACGACACGTACCACCACACCATGTTTGAAATGCTCGGCAACTGGAGTTTTGGCGACTACTTCAAGGAAGAAGCCATTACGTGGGCCTACGAGTTTCTCGTGGACGTGCTGAAAGTCAACCCCGAGCACCTTTACGTCACCGTGTTCGAGGGCTCTAAGGAAGAAGGCCTCGAGCGCGACAACGAAGCCGCCGCTATCTGGGGACGCTTCTTCCCTGAAAGCCACATCATCAACGGCAATAAGCACGACAACTTTTGGGAAATGGGCGACACAGGCCCTTGCGGCCCTTGCTCCGAAATACATATCGACAGCCGCACGCCCGAAGAGCGCGCAGCCGTGCCGGGAGCCGAACTCGTGAACAAAGACAATCCGCAGGTTATCGAAATCTGGAACCTCGTGTTCATGCAGTACAACCGCAAGGCCGACGGTTCGCTCGAGCCGCTGCCGCATAAGGTGATCGACACCGGCATGGGTTTCGAACGCCTCGTGCGCGTGATGCAGGACAAGCATTCCAACTACGACACCGACGTGTTCCAGCCCATCATTAAAAAGATAGGCGAACTCTCCGGCTACGCCTACGGCGAAAAAGAAGAGACCGACGTGGCCATGCGCGTAGTGGCCGACCACCTGCGTGCCATTGCCTTCTCTATTGCCGACGGGCAACTGCCCTCGAACGCCAAGGCAGGCTACGTGATTCGCCGCATCCTGCGCCGCGCCGTGCGCTACGCCTACACCTTCCTCGGCCAGCGCGAAGCCTTCCTCTACCGTCTCCTGCCCACCCTCGTGGAAGAAATGGGCGGCGCCTATCCCGAACTGCCGGCGCAGCAGACACTCATCGGCCGCGTGATGAAAGAAGAAGAAGAGTCCTTCCTCCGCACCCTCTCGACAGGCATCTCCCTGCTCGAAGGCGTGATTGAGCAGACCGTCAAGGCAGGCAGCGACACCGTGGACGGCGAAAAGGCATTCACCCTCTTCGATACGTACGGTTTCCCCCTCGACCTCACGCAACTTATCTGCTCCGAAAAGGGCTTGAAAGTAGACGAAGCCGGCTTCAACGCCGAAATGCAGAAACAAAAGGAGCGCGCCCGCAACGCCGCCGCCGTGGAAACGGACGACTGGGTGGTGCTCGCGGAAGGCGAAACGCAGTTCGTGGGTTGGGACGCCCTCGAAGCCGAAAGCCGCATACTGCGCTACCGCCGCGTACAGCAGAAGAAGCAGACGTATTACGAACTTGTATTAGACTCCACGCCTTTCTACGCCGAAATGGGCGGACAGGTGGGCGACCGAGGCACGCTGCAAAGCGAGACAGAAACGGTGGAAATCTTCGACGTGAAGCGCGAGAACAATCTGCCCATACATCTCACCAAGAAGCTGCCTGCTAATCCCGCCGCTGCTTTCCATGCTACGGTGGACGCTGAGGCACGCCATGCCAGCGAAGCCAACCACACCGCCACGCACCTGCTCGACCAAGCCTTGCGCGAGGTGCTCGGCACGCACGTGGAGCAAAAGGGCTCTCTCGTGACGCCCGACTACCTGCGCTTCGACTTTTCGCATTTCCAAAAGGTTACGCCCGAGGAACTGCGTGAAGTGGAACGCATCGTAAACCGACGTATCCGCGAGGACATTCCGATGCAGGACCATCGCGATGTGCCTATCGAAGAAGCCAAGCAACTCGGTGCCATCGCCCTCTTCGGCGAGAAATACGGCGACCGCGTGCGTGTGGTGCAGTTTGGCAAGAGCGTTGAATTTTGCGGCGGCTGCCACGCCAAGAGCACGGGGCGCATCGGCTTGGTGCGCATCCTCTCTGAAAGCAGCGTCGCCGCCGGCGTGCGCCGCATCGAGGCCATTACGGGCAAAGCCGCCGAGGAAAGCATCTATGCACAGGAGGACATCCTGCGCGGCTTGCAGAACTTCTTTGCCGGCGCAAAGGACCTCACGGCTGCCATAAAGAAAACCATCGAGGAAAACGACGGACTGAAGCGTCAGGTGGACGACTTCGTGAAAGAGCGCATCACCGCCCTGCGCGACCGCCTCGTCGGCAATGCGACGGAGCGGGGCGGCGTGAAAGTGCTTAGTTCCGTGCTGCCCTCAGGCGTTGCCCCCGATGCCGTAAAGGACCTCGCTTTCCAAATCTCCGGAATGCTGCCCGAAAATATGCTTTGCGTGCTCGGCAGCACCTTTGAGGGCAAACCGCTCCTCACGGTGATGATCAGCAAGAACCTCGTGGAAGGCCGCGGCTGGCACGCCGGCAACATGGTGCGCGAGGCTGCCAAACTCATCAAGGGTGGCGGCGGCGGTGCGCCCCACTTCGCCACGGCAGGCGGCAAGGACGCCACTGGTTTGGAGCAGGCCGTGCAGCACGTGCTCGACACGGCTGGCATTTAAGCCTCTTAAAGAGATATATTCACGTAAGGAAAAGGCTGCGCCGATGCTTGGCGCGGCCTTTTTTAGGGCACAAACGTTCTGATTGTTTCGCGCTATTTTTTGTTTCCTGCCTACCCACTCCACAGTTTAAGGCAGATATTTTTTGCTAAGCCCTTGAAAGTTTTTCCTATGCCCGTGATAGTTTTCACTATCTGCGCAGAGAAAGTTTGTTACAAAGTTTCTAATACATGTTACAAACTTTGTAACGCATGTTAGCAAGTTTGTAATACATGTTACAAAGTTTGTAACAAAAACTATCTAATATGAGCGGAAAAATTATCTTGCTGATAATGAAAATTATCTTGCGGATAGTGAAAATTATCTTGCGGATAGTGGGGCTCGAAATGGGTTTCCCGGCGCGGGAGTAGGAAAAAATGTTGGCCTATGGGTCAAAATGGGTGTTTTTTTTACGCTGCAAAGTTCGCCTCTCTTTGTAACGATAGCGTTCCAAATATGTTACATTGATGTAAAAAGAGCGGAGCGATAAATAAATAAGGAGTAAATCGCACTTTACGCCGTGGAAATCTCCCTAAAAAACTGAAAAAACGCGGAGTTTTCCGAGCGCGGGCGGCTGCAATCGGATAAAACCTCGTAACTTTGCGGCACGCATATTGCAACTTCCTTAGCAGAGAAGTGCTCTTTGGCACATACACAATATTATATATATAGACAAGACAAAATGACAGAAACAAAAAATCTGGTAGAAGCAATCATCGAAGGCATACAAGAAAAGAAAGGCCGCGCCATCAGCGTGGCAGACCTCAGCAGCATCGACACCGCGCCGTGCAAATACTTCGTAATCTGCACCGGAGGCTCGCCGCAGCAGGTGGAAGCCGTGGCAGACAGCGTGGAAGAGTTCGCACGCAAGCACGCCGCCGAGAAACCCGCCGCCGTGTGCGGTAAGGCGAACGCCGAATGGGTGGCTCTGGACTACGGCACCGTGATGGTGCACGTGTTCCTCCCTGATGCCCGCGAGCATTACGACCTCGAGCACCTCTGGCACGACGCGCCCGTGCAAAGCATTCCCGATTTGGATTAAATACATCCTTTCCCCTCTTGATGAGTTAGTAAACAAGAAAACGAGTATACGAGGAAACAAGACAAGTAACTATTCTAATATATAATTAGTACGACATTTCTGTCTCGTCTACTCGTTTACTTGTCAACTCGTTTACTATAATACAATCAATAATGGATACAAACAACAATAAAATCCCCGGCGGCAAGAAAAACAACATGCCGAAGTTCAGCCTCAGCTGGCTCTACATCGCAGTCATTGCCGCCCTCGCCTTCATGCTCTTCCAAGGCAACGACAGCAGCGGCGGAGCAAACAAAGAGGTGGACTACACCTCGTTCAAAACCTACGTGGCCAACAACTACGGCACGGAAGTCGTCATAGACAAGACTGCCGGCGAGGTGAGCATGACGATACGCCCCGAACACATACGCGAAGTGTTCAAGGCAGGCACCGACCGCGTGGGCAAGCAGCCCACCGTCTCGGCTAAATACGGCTCTATCGACCGCCTCGACGACTACCTCTCCGAGAACTTCAAGGGCAAGGTGAAGTATCGCGAGAGCGACAGCTTCTTCCTGCGCCTGCTGAGCAGTTTCCTGCCCATCATACTGCTCGTGTTCCTGTGGTTCTTCATGATGCGCCGCATGGGCGGCGGTGCCGGCGGCGGCGTGTTCAGCGTGGGCAAGAGCAAGGCCAAACTCTTCGACAAGAACGGGCAGGGCACCAACGTCACCTTTAAGGACGTGGCGGGACAAGAAGGCGCCAAGCAGGAAGTGCGCGAGATTGTGGACTTCCTCAAAAATCCCAAAAAATACACCGAACTGGGCGGCAAGATACCCAAGGGCGCACTGCTCGTTGGCCCTCCGGGCACGGGTAAGACCCTCTTGGCAAAGGCTGTGGCCGGCGAGGCCGACGTGCCTTTCTTCTCCATGTCGGGGTCAGACTTCGTCGAAATGTTCGTCGGCGTAGGCGCGAGCCGCGTGCGCGACCTTTTCAGCCAGGCCAAGGAAAAATCTCCCTGTATTATATTTATTGATGAAATAGATGCCATAGGCCGTGCCCGCGGCAAAAATCCCGCCCTCGGCGGCAACGACGAGCGCGAAAACACGCTCAACCAGCTGCTTACGGAGATGGACGGCTTCGGAACGAACTCAGGCGTGATTATCCTCGCAGCCACCAACCGCGTGGAAATTCTCGACCCGGCCTTGCTCCGTGCCGGACGCTTCGACCGCCAAATCCACGTGGACCTGCCCGAACTCTCGGAGCGCGTGGCTATTTTCAAGGTGCACCTCGCCCCGCTTAAACTCGCCGATGACCTCGACGTGGATATGCTCGCGCGGCAAACGCCGGGCTTCTCGGGTGCAGACATCGCCAACGTGTGCAACGAGGCGGCACTCATCGCCGCCCGCCACAACCGCAGCCACGTGGGCAAGCAGGATTTCCTCGACGCCGTGGACCGCATCATCGGCGGACTCGAAAAGACCTCGAAGGTGATGACCGCCGACGAGAAGCGCAGCATCGCTATCCACGAGGCAGGACACGCTTCCGTGTCGTGGCTACTGCAATACGCCAACCCGCTGGTGAAGGTGACCATCGTGCCGCGCGGACAAGCCCTCGGCGCGGCATGGTATCTGCCCGAAGAGCGCAACATCACCACGAAAGAGCAGATGCTCGACGAGATTTGCGCCACGCTCGCCGGCCGCGCTGCCGAAGAAGTATTCACCGGACATATTTCCTCGGGCGCACTCAACGACTTGGAGCGCGTGACGAAGCGTGCCTACGGCATGGTGGCTTACCTCGGCATGAGCAGCGAGCTTTCCAACCTTTGCTACTACAATAATCAGGAATACAATTTCACTAAGCCTTATTCTGAAAAAACCGCTGAGAAGATCGACGCGGAAGTGAGCCGCCTTGTCGGCGAACAGTATGCACGTGCCAAGCAGATCCTCACGGACAACGCCGACAAGCACGGGCAGTTGGCACAGCTGCTCATCGACCGCGAAGTGATTTTCACGGAGGACGTGGAGCGCATCTTCGGCAAACGTCCCTGGAAGAGCCGCGCAGATATCCTCATGGAAGAGGAAGAAAAGGAAAAAACCGAGCAAGCCGCGCCGCAGGCCGCCGACGCGCCTGCCGACGGCGAAGAAAAGGACGTGCTCACCAACGAAGAAGTGGAACAGCTCATTGCCGAGCGAGAAAAAGCAAAACAAAACGACCATGAATAACCTCGTATTACGCACCCTCACGGGCGTGCTCTTCGTGGCAGCCCTCGTAGGCGGCACCGTCTACTCGCCCGTCACGTTCACCGCGCTCTTCGGCCTCATCACGGCACTCACCCTCTGGGAGTTTACGGGCATCGTGAACAATCACGCCGGCGCAAACGTGAACCGCCTCATCACCACAGCGGCAGGAACGTACCTCTTTTTCGCCTTCGCCGGCTTCTGCGGCGACTTCACCCCGAGCCGCGCCTTCGTGCCCTATCTGCTCTCGCTGATGTACCTGCTCATCGAAGAACTCTATTTGCAGCACAAAGACCCGCTGCGCAACTGGGCGTTCGCCTTCGCGGCGCAGGTGTACATCGCCTTAGGCTTCGCCATGCTCAACGTGCTGGCGTTCCGCTACGATGCGGTGACAGGGCAGACGGCCTTCGAGTGGATTTTCCCGCTCTCCGTCTTCATCTTCCTTTGGACGAGCGACACGGGTGCCTACTGCTGCGGCAGCCTGCTGAGCCGCTATTTCCCCGCCAAGCTCTTCGAACGCGTATCGCCTAAAAAGTCGTGGGTGGGCAGCATCGGCGGCGGACTGCTCTGCATCGCGGCAGCTGTCATTATCAACGCCCTTTGCCCGGGGAAGATGGAACTGGTTTATTGGATAGGCCTCGCGCTTACCGTCTGCGTCTTCGGCACGTGGGGCGACCTCGTAGAGAGCCTCTTGAAACGCCAACTGGGCATCAAAGACTCTGGCAATATCCTGCCGGGACACGGCGGCATGCTCGACCGCTTCGACTCCGCCCTCCTCGCCATTCCCGCCGCCGTGCTCTACTTCTTCTGCATAGGCTGCTAAAAGGCAATGCCTTGCTGCCCGACTTTCAATGGAACTGAAAAAACTATCGCGCCGCAGCCGCGAGGAAATCTTCAACACGCTGACGCACTTGGCGGGCGTGGTGTTCACGCTCTCGGTGGCATGGATCATTATCCGCTACGGCTACCGGCAGAACTGGCAGCATGCCTTCGGCGTGACGTTTTTCACCTCCGGCATGTTGCTGATGTACGCTTGCAGCACCCTTTACCATTGGTGGCTGCCCGGAAAGACCAAAAGCGTGCTGCGCATCTTCGACCACTGCGGCATCTACGTGATGATTGCCGCCTCTTACACGCCCATCTGCATCGGAGTGGTGGGCGGCGCACTGGGTTGGACTGTGTTCGGATTGCTGTGGGCGGTGGTCGTTGCAGGTATAATATATAAAGTGAAAGCCTTGGGCCGTTACCCGAAGCTTTCACTTTCTTTGTATCTCGCCATGGGTTGGTCGGTGGTCTTTATCGCGGAGCCCGTGGTGAGCAAACTATCCTTGCCTTCCCTGCTTTGGATTTTGGCAGAAGGCATTTTCTACACAGGCGGCACCTATTTCTTCGCCCACGACGACCGCCGCTATTTCCACGGCATTTGGCACATCTTCGTCCTCCTCGGTTCTGTGAGCCACTGGGCCGCCGTTTATTGTATCGTTTCTTAAAATTCAAAAGTTCACAACCATGCTGATGCCCCCGCCGTCGCCGAACGATGCCGGGGCGATGCTTACGTCTGCTTTTTTCACGAAGGGGCGGGTGTAGATGAATGCTGCGCCCGCGCCGATGGCTGCACCGCCGAGCACGTCCCACCAGTCGTGGCGTTTGGCGTAAGTGCGCCCCCACGCCACGTAAGCGGCCACGGCGTAAGCAGGCACGCCCCACTGCCAGCCGTAACGGCGCAGCAGAAACGATGCGCCGTCGAAAGCCACCGCAGTATGCGTACTCGGGAAAGCGTGCCGCCCTGTGCCGTCGGGGCGGTCTTTCTTGATGACGGCTTCCAGCCCGTAGTTGATGGCGAGCGTGGTGGCAGTGCTGAGTCCGAGCTGCAAGATGCCTTTCTTGTCCTTTTCTGCAATCGCCTTGATAAGGCCCGTGGCAGAGGGTGCCAGGCATAGCACGTCCGTGGAACGCTCCACGAATTTGCTTTGTGCCGAGAGGCTGGCTGCGTGGAGCATGAGGCTGGCAAAGAGAATAAAGCTGATTTTCATAAATGGCGGTTATTTCTTCTTATTCTTCTTGCCGGTTTTCGCCGACTGTGCCGGCTGCGTGACGTTGACGGTGTCAATTACCGGGGCATTGCCGACCGCGCCCGCTTGGTTAGGGGCACCGGGCACGAAGAACTGCCCTCGGTCTTCCACGATGCGCATATCGCACACGTTGCACCATTCACAGCTGCCGCAGGGCTGCTGCGTTTTCGATTGGTCGCAGGTCACGCCGAACGTAATCGTGCCGCCTGCGTGGCGGAAAGGTTGTGAGGCAGAAAAACTCCAATGCTCGGCTCGCTCGGCTATATCATCCCAATCCTCTTTCGTATAATAAGCCTGCTTGAAATAGTCCATCGTGTAGGCAAGTTCGTAGGGCGTTCTCCCGATGTTGCTCGTCACGTCCTTTACATACGCCGGCAGGGGCACGAGGTTCGTATAAACCCCAGCGGAGTCCACTGTATAGCCGAAGCAGCCCGGCGCACTGGCTTGCGAGATGATTTCCAGGCGATAGTTGCCGGCAGGCAGCGTCACCGTCTTTTGCAGATCGAAAATCATAGGTTGGTTGTCCAAATCGCGCACAAAGGCCCAGTGGGAGTCTACCGCTTCATCGTTGAAAAACGATTCGTGCTGTTCGTACACCCCGCCCCAGTTGTTGCAGTTTTCCAACTTCATGATGTGAACGCCGTCCGCCGCGAGGCGGTTGCGCTCGGAGGCTTCCAGATAGATGCCGTTCTCCGTATTCTTGTCGCGCCGCACCTTGACGTCGGCCTCGCCAATATTTTTGATTAAAATGCCGCCCAAGATGCCTGCCACGCAGAGCGAGAGCACTAAGGAGAGGACGAGGAGCACGATGCGCCCGAGCGAGAGGCTTTTACCCGACGTGTTGCCCGTGAGGAAGCGGACGAGCAGATAGAGCAAGATGCCCACGGCGGGAAGCAGGCAGAAAGCTATGACGACAAGCGAGACTGTGGAATAGGGAATGGCATTCAGGGCTTCGGTGACACTCGTGAGAATGGTGAAACTCGTGGTGGCGAAGGTAAGCACCGTGAAGGCAGCGAGCAACATGCCGACGATAATCATTCCCACAAAGCACGCCACGCCCACTTTAAGCAGGATAACCATAGCGTGCAGCAGCGTGTTGATGAGGCTGCGGCCGCGCGCTTCCTTTTGCTGCGGCGCACTGGCGGGGTTGGCGGCTGTGGCGTTGCGGATAACCTCGTCGTTGATGTTCTGCGCGTTCACCGTCTTGCCGCGCATCTGCAATTTCTGCTCAGCCGTCTGCGCCGCCGGCACGAAGAGCCACAGCACGAGATAGATAATGGCTACCGTGGAGAAACTGAGGAAGCAGAGCAGCACCATGGCGATGCGCCACGGCAGCGGGTCGGTGCCGCCGAAGTAGTGGCAAAGCCCCGAGAGCACGCCGCCCAGCATTTTGTCGTCCTCGTCGCGGTAGAGCCGGCGGCGGCGCAGCCAGTCGGCCACGCGGTCGGCTGTGCTTGACGGTGCGCCCGTTTCCGAATCCGTTTCCTCTGAATCTGTGCCGGCGGCATCGGAGGAATCTGCCGTTTCGCCCGAGTCCATTTGCTCGGGGTCGCCGATGCGGTGGATGATGTTCTGCACATCGTCGATGTCGCAGGCTTCCTTGCCGCTTTGCTTCAATTCTTCCATAAGTTCCGCCACGCGGTACTCCACGTCGTCGGCGATTTCGTCGCCTCCTTCCTTTTTAGAGAAATAGCGGCGCATGTTTTCGAGATAACTCTTCAAGAGCGCGTAAGCGTCCTCGTCGATGGCGTAGAGCGACCCGAACATATTGATGGTGATATTCTTTTTCATGATGTGAGGTTGTTTTATTTAGTTACGAGTAAACGAGTTAACAAGTAAACGAGACAGGATTGTATTGGCTTTATATATTATATTGAGTATTTTGTCTTGTCTACTCGTTTACTGGTCTACTTGTTTACTAAAACGTATGGTATAATATTATAATAATGTGCTTGGCGTATATCCGTCGAGCGTGAGGCGCGCCGGGCTTTCCGCTTTGAGCAGCCCCACGGTGCGTGCCAGTTCGTTCCATGCGCCGTCGAGTTCGGCCAAAGCCAGTTCGCCTTGCGCAGTGAGCGCGTAGTACTTGCGCGGCGGCCCTTGCGTGCTTTCGCGCCATTCGTAAGAGAGCATCCCGTCCTTTTTCAGTCGGGTGAGCAAAGGGTAGAGCGTGCCTTCCACCACAATCATCTCCACGCTTTTCAGGCGGTTGATGATGTCGTTGGCATAAGAAGGCTCCTTGCGCAGCAACAGCAGCACGCAGTATTCAAGCATCCCTTTGCGCATCTGTGATTTCGCATTGTCTACATTCATAATCCTTGAGAGTATTGGTAATAAATTTGCCCCCGGCCGTGGGGCAGTATCAACTATCTGCCGCAAAAGTATGCAAAAGATAAGTACCTTGCAAAGCAAAGTACTAAGAAAAATTCGATAATTAGTATAAATTTGATATTTCAAGCAGAAGATGTGTGCTTTTGCCAATATATTTCATTTCTCATTGCTTTATTCTCATAATAATCCAAGGTCTCACGAGTAGGGGCGTTTTGCAAAACGCCCGGGAAATGGTTGCCCCATTGATTTTGTTCCAT
>JALFUO010000086.1 GCA_022784065.1 Bacteroidales bacterium
CCTTAAATTGGTTGGCGGGCTTTTTGCAAAACGCCCCTACTCTTGTGAGACCTTAATGGCAAACCCTATCAATTTGAGTGATTCAACCAACTCATATACCTGTTACCCGATACTATGGACGCACAACACCGTAGGCTTGCCTCGTTAGACATTCTGCGGGGCTTTGACCTCTTTCTGCTGGTATTCTTGCAGCCGGTGGCGTGTGCCGTGTTGTGGCAGATAGACGCGCCCGCCACCCGCGCTATCCTTTTCCAGCTCGACCACGAGGCATGGGCGGGCTTCCGCGCGTGGGACTTGGTGATGCCGCTCTTCCTTTTTATCAGCGGCACGTCTATTCCGTTTTCCTTCGGCAAAATGCTGGCGAACGGCGGCAAGGCGGTGGTCTACCGCAAGGTGGCGAAGCGCTTCGCCGTGCTGTTTCTCTTGGGAATGGTGGTGCAGGGCAACCTGCTCGGCCTCGACCCACACAATATTTATATATATACCAATACGCTGCAGGCCATCGCCGCTGGCTATCTCATCACGGCTATGATAGTGCTGAACTTCAAGGTGAAAGGGCAAATCATAGCCGCCGCGCTGCTGCTTGCGGGCTACACCGTGCCGATGATGCTCCTCGGCGACTATACGCCGGAGGGCAACTTTGCCCTAAGGCTCGATGCGCTGGTGCTGGGACGCTTTCAGGGCGACCCGTCCTATTCGTGGATACTCAGTTCGCTGACGTTTGGCGTAACGGTGCTGCTCGGCGCGTTTGCCGGACAGATTATCAAGAAGCACGGCAAGGCCAATCCCGAAAAAGCCGCGCGGCTCCTCTTTGCCATAGGCATGGCGCTGGTAGCGGCGGGGCTGCTGTGGAGTTTGGAAATGCCAATCATCAAGAGGATATGGACAGGCAGCATGACGCTCTTCTCGGGCGGCTTGTGCTTCCTGCTGATGTGGCTCTTCTACTGGTGGATAGACGTGAAAGGGCACAGCCGAGGGCTGAATTGGCTCAAGATATACGGTATGAACTCCATTGCCGCCTACATGATAGGCGAGGTGGTGAACTTCCGCAGCGCGGTGCAGTCGGTGAGTTACGGGCTTGCGCCGCTTATGGGCAACTTCTTTGAGGCGTGGCTCACGTTCGGCAATTTCGCCATCGTATTTGCCCTGCTGCAGGCGATGTATCGCTGCGGCGTGTTCTTGAAGGTGTAAAAGCGAGGGACGAAAGGGTTTAAGATAAAAACCGGTAAAAACAGTTTGCTGTTGGTGAAGCCCTTTCGGGTTCGCCGCCGGTCTTAAAGCCGAGTCTGTGACCCTATCGGTTCACGCCTCGTCCTTAATCCCTCCGGCTACGACCGTTAGAAAACGGTCGCTTCACCCACAGCAAGAAAAAACCATGAAAAACCCGTGAGACCTTGACAAGCGAAAAGCAAAAAACACTCCATTGCTGTTTTTAATGGTTTTTCCCTTGTGAGGCGTGAAGCGGGCGGGAACCGACCGCAGACTTTGCACATAAAGGACGAGACGTGAGCATCTGCTCACAGGCTCGGGCATTATGTGCAAAGGCGTGCCGATAGGCTTCACGCCACACAAGCGGTTTTTAATTGGTTTTTATCCAAGGGTTGTCACTATCGACACACCAATCTCTGCCCCCTACTCCATTGACAAAACAACTTTTTATTAACTCTATATTATCAACCTAAAACCTCTGTGTAATGCTTATGAAAAAGTATTTCTCTTTGATGGCCCTGCTCCTGTGCTTTGCAGGACAGGCGTGGGCCGACAAGATTGAGGCGTCCACGACCGACCCGTCAAACGGTAAGCCGGAACACCTCTACACAATGGTGAGCGGCAACGGCTATTACGCCAATGGCTACACCGCCCCCACGCAGACAGACGAGAACAAAGCGCTGTTTGCCTTCTATTCCGCAGGCGTCTCTGATGCCTACTACATTTACTGCTACACTTCCAAGAAGTGGCTGAGCTACACCAAAGCTTCAAGCTACAGCAACAAAACCGGCTTTATCTCGCTGTCCGACAGCAAGACCACCGGTACTTACTTCCAGTGTCGCAACTATTCGGGCGACAACTACGACATCGCTCCGTACAACACTACCAGTGTTGCCACCAAGTACCTCAACTGGTACACGGGCATAGGCTCAAACAACCCCTTAGACGGCACCGTTACGCTTGGCCTTTGGCAGGATAACGGTTCAAACGACGCCGGCAGTCGCTGGCAGTTTGCCGAAGCCATTATCCAGACCCACACCTACACCATCGTGGCTCCCGCCGGCACAACCGTTACCGTTAACGGCACGGCTTACACCAACGGCCAGACCGTGACCAGCGAAGGCCGCCTGCAAAAGAGCGCGGTGAGCGCAACGGCACAAGAGGGCAAGTTTGTCATTATCTCCGTGAACGACGTGACGAAGACCATCACCGTGGCCTACGCCACCATTCCCGAGCAGCCCGCCACCACGGCCTACACCAACGCCGTGCTCTATCCCGCGCAGCAGGAAGCCGTGGGCGAAGCCAAAGTGGCAACGACCGCCGACACCTACACGCTCTACAACAACGTGCTGGCTGCCTCGTTCGTAAAGGCTAACAACTCGCTCTACTTCGCCGGCTCCAACGCTATGAACCTCCTCCCCGGCACGGAAATCTTTACCGTGGCCTTCGGTTCGGGCGACAACGTACCCGCTTCTGCCATGACGCTCAACAGCGTAGAAATGCAAACCCTCACGGGCGAAAGCACGGCCGTGGGCGGTGCAGAGCACTACAACGGCCACGCACTCGTTGCCAACTACACATATACTTATAAGGGCGCAACGGTGAACATCGTGTGGAAAGCCGTGCTTCGCGACGGCAGCCATTACCTCCGCACCGAAATGGAGCTCACGGGCGAGAACGACGTGGATATGTACAACGTCATTCCCCTGCTCTACAATGTGGACACGAATGCCGCAGGCTCTACGCCCGCCACTGTGGGCAACACACGCGGCGCGGTGCTGATGAGCAACAAGATCTTCGCCGGCCTTGAAAGCCCCGTGGCTTATAACACCGTGGGCGAGGCCGCAGGCACGGAAGACAACTACACGCTCACCACGACGCTCGATCCCATTTCGCTCACGGCTTCTTCTTGGAGCACGGTGGCAAGCGCCAGCCTGCCCAACCGCGTTATCGAGGCCACGGGCGCAAACTATCCCAACGTGCTCGCTTATGTCAAGGACGGCGTGACGCTCGAAGCTAATCAGAAGGTAGAAATCACCGTGGCTTACACCAGCGGCAACCACCGCCTCAATTTCGGCGGCGCAGACCTCCTCGACGCTTCCAACGACGTGGCCGCCAGCGATTACCACTCTGGTTATTCTGGCAATGAGCACAGCAACAACACCTTCACCTTCTCTGCTCCCTACGCCGGCACTTTCAAGCTCCGCGTATTCGTTGAGAAAGCAAGCGAAGAGGTAGATGCCAGCTCTACGATGACCGTGAAGATTTACACGCCGAAGGGAGGCGCAACCATCACCACTGACGTAGTGGGCATCCAAGGCCTTTGGAGCCGCAACACGACGCTCGCCGCCGGCGAAACCTGGAAGATTAGCGGCGTTGTGGGCCTGATTGCCCAGGACGGCTCGCAGGACAACAGCAATATCCACAAGACGCAGAAGCGCCGCTCGTTCCTCGCCTACTCCGAACGCGAACGCGCAGTGCCCTGGCGTGCTTATCCCTGCTACATCTCTTGGTATGAACTGAACATCGACCGCAACAACGCTGCCAATCCTACCAACAACATGAACGCCAATCAGGTGCTCGACGTGCTCAACCACTGGAAGAGCGACTTCTACGATGTTTACGGCGTAGGTCCTAAGAGTTTCGTCATCGACGACGGCTGGGACAACTACGGCACGTGGACCTTCCACGCAGGCTTCCCCAACGAAATGCGCGACATGGCCGCTAAGGCAGCCGAGATGGGCGCAGGCGTTGGCGCATGGCTCGGCCCGGTGGGCGGTTACGGCACCAGCGGTAACTACCGCCGCAAGTATTGGACCGACAAGGGGCAGTCTATGGTGCTTTCTAACCCCAACTACTACGCAACGTTTAAGGCAGCCGCCGAAAATCTCACGAAGAACCAGGGCGACTTCAACTTCTTCAAGTTCGACGGTATCTCCGCACAGTTCTCTGCCGTTGGTCCCGATACAGGCGACACGGGCAATGAGAACGCCGAAGGCATTATCCGCCTCGAACGCTACGT
This sequence comes from Bacteroidales bacterium, assembly GCA_022784065.1. GTDB lineage: Bacteria > Bacteroidota > Bacteroidia > Bacteroidales > Bacteroidaceae > Alloprevotella. The sequence goes on from JALFUO010000086.1 coordinate 4,232, forward strand.
ACGTGAAGAACTCAAGCGCGACATCTTCTTCAACACCACTGTCGGCACATGGGCAAGCCCCTTCTGGTACCACTACACCGACGCTACGTGGCGTCAGGAAGGCGACTACGGCACGATTGGCAACAACAGCATCGACCGCGAAAACTGGATTACCTACCGCGACCGCCTCGTTTACCAGAACTACGTAACGAACTCTCCCATCTGCCCCATCAACACGCTGATGACCCACGGCTTCATTCTCTCTACCCACGGACAGGTGAGCAAGAACATGGATTACGAGCCCGCACGCCGCGAACTGCGCTGCGCTTTCGTATGCGGCTCTGGCATGGTGGAACTCTACAACGACTATGAACGCATGAACAGCATCAACGGCGGCGCACTCTGGGGCGACCTCGCCGAGTGCATCAGGTGGCAGAAGAAGAATGCCGACGTATTGCCCGACGCTCACTGGGTGGGCGGCAATCCCTGGGACGGTTCAAAAGCCAACGTTTACGGCTGGGCTTCTTGGAACGGCACGAAGGCTACCCTCGCCCTGCGCAACGGCGGCAACTCTTCGCAGACCTACACCTTCACGCTCCGCGACGCGCTCAACATTCCTGCCAACGTGAACGGCGCGATGTACTTCGTTAAGTCGTTCAGCGTACAGGATGCGCTTCAAGGCTTTGCAGAAGGCCAGGCCATCAGCTACGACACGCAGCTTACCGTGACGCTCCCCGGCAGCAGCCTGTTCGTCTTCGACGGCTCGCTCTCCGAAGTAGAAGCTCCGTCCAACACGTTCACCTTCACGGCTTCCGACCCTGAAAACGGCAGCCGCCTCGAAAGCCTCAGCACCATTACGCTGACTTTCGCCGATGAAGTGGGCCTCGTAAGCGAAACGGCCCTCGAAGTGAAAGACGCTTCCAACACGACCGTTACCACCGCCGCCTTCGCCAAGAGCGAGACCGACGGCACGAAGGTAATCGTTACGCTCGCAGACGAAATCGCCACCAACGGCACGTACCGCATCGCAGTGCCCGAGAAGTTCATCTTCGACAGCAACGTTGATACCTCAGCCGAGGACAAGGGCGTAAGCAACGGCGCAACCTACAACCCCGCGTTCAACCTCTCTTACACGATTAAGGTTGCCGAGGACTATCCCGTCAACTTCGACAAGGACGCTTCTGCCACCCGCACCGACCGCTACATCAACAGCATCACTCTGACCGAAAGCGGACAGACGGCGCAAAGCGTCACCCTTTCCAGCCGCAAGCCTTACATCGACCTCACGGAAGACGAGAATGCGCAATTCACCTGCACCGCAGGCAGCACGCTGACAACAACGTTTGACTGGGAAGGTTCTTGGATGCACGGCTACGTGTTCATCGATATCGACAACGACAAGCACTTCTCTTTCACCGAAGGCAGCACCACGCAGACCGACACGGAAGTTTATGCTTTCTCGTTCTACTCGGGCAATTTCAACGACGACAGCAGCGGCTATAACTCGGCAGGCACCCGTCTTACGGGCAATGCCCGCGCTGTGGTTAATCCTCCCTCGTTCACCGCTCCCAGCACGAACGGCACGTACCGCATTCGCTTCAAAATCGACTGGAACAGCGTAGACCCGGGCGGTCAGCTCGCAGCAGACGGCACGGCTACCGGTGCTAACGGTATCATCGCCAACGGCGGACAGATTGTCGACGCCCTGCTCACCATCACGGGCGGCATTGACACGGGCATCGACAACCTCAACACCGAAAGCAAGACGAAGGACGTGATGTATGACCTCAGCGGCCGCCGCCTCAACGCAGCACCCGCACAGGGCGTATTTATCCTCAACGGCAAAAAGGTTATCAAATAAAGTATAACCCCAACAACCCCCTAAACGCAACTCCGCACGCAGAACGCTCTGCGTGCGGAGTTTTTTTGTGCGCTGGCAAGGAGGGGGGCTTATGTAAATGCCGTGCAAACGAGCGCTGAGCCAAGTGCGTTCGGGCAGTGCCGAGTGAAGCCTACTTTATGAAAAACGCCTCGGAAATGAGGCGTGCATTGATTGATGCTATGCGGCGCTCACAACAACAACAGGGCTTACAGCGTGTCGAACCTCTCCCATATAACGCAACGCCGCCCGCAGGACAATCATTCCTGCGGGCGGCGTTTATTTCAGAGATTTGCAAACGGCTACAAGTGGTTTTCCACTTTGAGGTTGGTCACCTTGCTCTTGAAGTTGCCTGCACGGCGCAAGGGGAAGACCAGCGTGCGCTGATAGTAAATCTTATCGGCGGGGTCGTAAACCTTAGGTTCGAAGAGGGCAGCCTCGCCGCGCTGATAGTGCGCACGGTTGCTCTCGCGCACCACGTAGAGCGTCTTAGGTCCGAGTTCTTCCTTCTGCTGCCCGTTTTCGAGCAGGCGCGTCATGCGGTTGTTGCCCTGTATGGTCAGCGTAACGGTGCGCCCTTCGGGAATGCGGTAGTTGAAGGTATTGAGATAACCGTCGCGCATAAAGCCGAGTTTGCCCTGCTCGGGGTCGGCAAGATAGAAAGTGGCGTTGTCGGAGGAGAAGAGCACCGTGCCTTTTTCCTCTTTTTGGCCCTCAACCGTAAAGGTGACGGAATAGTCGTAGCCTATTTCCTCAAAGCCGGTTTCGCTGCCGGGCAGTACTTCTGCTTGCTCAAGCACGGTGGCAGGCTGCGTGCCGTAGCGTGCCAGTTCGTTCACGCCGGGAGCCTCGTGCAGCTGCCAGCGGTTTTTGTCGAAGTCGGCATAAGGCAGCGTGGTGAGTTTTCCCGTCCACGTCTTGGCGGCAATGGTCTGCAAGGCAGGATACACGCGGTGGTGAATGTCTTTCACGGAGATACCGTTGCCGGCGTGGTCGTTCCAAACGGCAAACATGCCGCCGAGGATAGCGGGGTCGTTTTCTTCAAACTTCTCGCCGCCGATAGTGGCCGGCGTCCAAGCATCGTAGAGCCACTGGCAGTTGAGATAGTCGTAATAGTAACCGGCGGCGGGCACGATGTAAGAGAAGCCGTCGCTGATGCTCACGAGTTTATATCCCTGCTCCTTCATGTCGCGCGGCTGTGCAAAGCCGTTGTACCAGCAGTCCATGATGACGTTTTCGGACTTAACAGGCGTGTTGCCGTTGGCGTGCGTGAGCGCACCCCAGAGGACGGCCTGCTTGCCATATTTCTCCACATATTTAATATAGTGGTCGGTATATTCGCGGAACTTCTCAACGACTTCTTTCTTGGCGTTGGAATATTCGTCCGTGCCGATATGCACGCGCTTGCCGCGGAACACGGGCTCCTTGCCGCTGAGATATTCGTCGAAGAGCGCGTCCATAAACTTATAGGTCTCGGGATTGAAAAGGTCGAGGTGGTCTGCGCCATACTCCTTGCTGGCCAGTTCAGGCTTGTAGTGGGTGAAGGCGAGCGAGTGCGCCGGGCTATCTATTTCGGGAATGATTTCCACGCCCTGCTGCTCTGCCCACTTTTGCAGGTCGATAAATTCCTGCTTCGTGTAAGAGCCGTCCTTTGCCGTGAGGCCGGGATAAGTGTCGCACTGTAAGCGGAAAGCGGCCTGCGTCTTGCTCCAATCGTCACCAAAGAACTGCTTGAAGCCGTTGTCGTTGAGGTGAATTTGCAGCGTGTTCATCTTGTAATAGGCCATGATGCTCACGAGGTTGCGCAAGTAAGCCATGGGAATGTACTTGCGGCCGCAGTCAATCATGAAGCCACGCAGGGGATACTGCGGCACGTCGGTTGCCACGCCCTTGGGGAGGCTGGCTACGCCGTTTTTGTCGCAGATTTGCAGCACGGTGCGCGTAGCCCACTGCAAGCCCTGTATCGTCTGGGCGTGGAGACTGACGCCTTGGCCTACGGTCATGCGGTAGCCCTCTTTGCCGAGATTGCCGAGGGGCTTAAGCGTGAGGGTGATGTCGCCTGCTTTTGGCCTGCCCTTTGACACAGCCATCGGCTTGCCCGTCACTTGGCGGAATTGCTGGGCAAAAAGTTCTGCGAGGCTGTTGAGCGCGGCAGACTTGCCATTTACGATAACGCGCCCGGAGAGTTCGAGCGTGCCTTCCGCGCCTTGCCATTCTGTGATTTCGGGCACGGTGAAAGGTTTGGGATTAACGGTCTGCGCCTTTGCTGCCGGCGTGAGCAGGAGGGCGGCGATCAACAGGGCGAACAACCCCATCATGCGTTTGTTTTTCTTCATCATATCAAGATTAGATTTAAGGGTGTTCATATCAATCAAAAATTCTCTTCGTCGAAATCGAGCTGCGCCTCGACGAACGGGGTAAGTTCTGCCGTCGTGAAGTCGCCGATGCCCTCTTTCTTGGCCTTGGCAGCGAGGTATTCGCACACGGCATCGATGTTGATGTCGATAAAACCGTTCTTATCGGGCTCGGCATCGAGCACGCCGCTCTCGGCATAATATTCCACTGCGAGGTCGAGGAAGTAGTAAATCACATCTTCGGGAAACTTCTCTTTGAGTTCTTCGGGCAAATGCTCCTGTATGTATGCCACGGCGCGCGCGTCTTCGGCGGCGTCTGCCAAGAGTTCTTCTTCTAAGGATGACATAATTTCTCTTTTTAGAAAAAATAAAAATTTGTGCAAGGCGAGAGCAGAAGCCAAGTTTACTTGGATTATGCCGAGCCGCCGCCAAATGTGCATTAATATGAAAAGCACCAAGCCGAACGCTTTGCAGGCAGCGTCTGGTTTGGTGCGCAAAAATTAGATTTGATTACAGCAGGGCGTTGATTTTATCAACGAATACGTTCTTGGGTGCTGCGCCCACGTGGCGGTCAACGACTTCGCCGTTCTTGATGAACAGCACGGTGGGCACGTTGCGAATGCCGAATTTTGCAGTGAGTTCGTCGCACTCGTCAACGTCGCAAGTGCCGACTACTACGCGGCCGGCGTATTCTTCTGCAAGTTCTTCAATGATGGGCGCAATCTTCTTGCAAGGACCGCACCATGTGGCTGAAAAGTCAAGCACGAGGGGCTGTGCGCCGCCGAGTACTTCCTGGAAATTAGCGTCAGTGATTACCATAATTATTTGGGTTTATAAGTTAAGATATTAGGTTTATGCTTAATACTTTCTGAATTTAAGACGGGCCTGCCCATTGCTTAGAACGAGCGTGGAACTGTTGAGCGTTTCGATGGCAAACTTGCCGTCGGGGCTTACGCCGAAATCTTCGGTGAGTTCGGCAGGCTCTGCCTTCTTCTCCGTAGTGCCGTTCCCAACACCCTCTTCTGTCTCTGCGAGTTCCTTGCCCCAGCTATAAATATCGCCGAGCAGGAGCGAGTCGCCGCGATTGTAGAAGCGCGCGAGATAGTAATAGCCTCTGTCGATACGGCGAAACTGCATAAGGTCGAGCTGGAAAGAATAATAAATGCCCGTTTCGTTGGTCGCCTTTATTTCTCCCGTAGCCTTGTCGCGCCATTCCGTGAGTTGCCATTGCCCGCCGAGGTCGCCGTTGTCGTCCATCTTGGCGCAAGAGGCAAAGGCTGCGAAAACAAACAGAAGCAGGAAGGGCATTCGCGCCATTTTCATTATCTCCGGATATTTAATCTGTATCATATTTGCTAATTATTTATTTGCAAAACGCGCCGCGGTATGCCACGGTGAGCATCGCGCCGAAGTTGTCGCCGAGCAGGCTGCCCGCGTTGCCGCCGACTGCGGCGGTGATAGAGAGAGCAGGCAGGGGCTTGAGGCGATAGGTGGCTTCGACCATGTAGTAATGGGCGTGGCGCGGCGAGGCAAGGGGTATGGTGTAATTGCCGAGCGAGGTGGTGTAAGTGTAAAGCACACGGTAGTCAAGCCCCTGCATCGGCGAGCCCGAAAGGCCGAAATGGTGCGACACGATTCGGTTGTGCCAAAAGCCTATATTGTTGTGCGCAAAACTGCGCCCGTCGTACTCGTTGTAGGCAGGGCCGAGCAGGAGGGGCGACCCGATGCCCTGTCCCCAATGCTGCCAGCCGCCGTAGATGGCATGGTTGTAATAGTTGTCGATCGCACTGATTTGGTCGGGTATCTGGTCCGTAGCGTCATGATACACCGGGCCGGTTTGGTCGGTGGTGCGCAGATGCTCATAGAGCACGGTGCCGACTACGGGGTTCTTGGGCAACTGAAGCTCCACGCCGTAGAGCATATCCTTCCACCCGTATTCGAGGAACATCTGCGAATGGTCTTCAAAGAAGTGCTCGGCATAAACGGCCGCGCCCCACCCTTTGCCTTTGTAGTCGAAACGCAAATGCCAGCTGCCGAGCTGGTTGCCCTCCACGTTGGCATAGTCGCCGTCGCGCGGGTCGCTGCCGCCGGGAATAAAGGCGTTGAAGAAAGCTTTCGGACCGTGCCCCATCTTTACATATTCGCCCGTGAAGTCGCTGCTGTCGTCGGGTCGGCGCCCCACGTTCCACGCCTCGCCGCCGAACTGGGCGTACATCTCGAGTCCGCCGGTAAAGGTGAGGGGGAATTTGTCCGTATTGCCGATTTTCAGGAAACCGGCCTTGCTGTGGAAGAGCGCGTTGTTAGAATAAGTCATGCCCGGGGCGTGGAACTCGTTCTGCCAAGCATTGTCGGTGAACATGCCGTAAGCCACGTGCCCTTTGAGCGAGAGCCAGCCTTTCGTGCCGGGTATGGCCCAGAACTTAGGCATTTCGAGGCGCACCTGCGGCACGGCGCGGGCGTTGGCGCTATGCGTGAGGCCGCCGGAGGAAAGGGCTTCGTTTTTAAGTTCCTGCTCAAAGTCGCGCGCGCCGACTGTGAGGCGCAGCATCTTCCATTCCACCTCGCCATAAAGCTGCTGTATTACGGCATCCGTGCGGTGCGCGCCGCTGCGATGGTTCAGCAAGAAGGCGACATCGAGCCCGTAGCCCGCCCGCCAGTTTCTCGCCGTGTCTTGCGCCGCCTCGCGCATCAGCATGCCGCGCAGGTAGCCGGAGTTGCTGCGAAGGGTGGAAAGCCCGTGCTTGTTTGCCGTGAACCAAAACGGGGCTATTTTGCCGTCGCCCGACATCTGCCCCGACATCTCTGCCGTGTACTCGTTGCCGTGCTTGAACGTCGAAAACACTGTCTGCGCACTGCCGCAAAGGGCAAACATTGCCGCCGCGAGGGCCAGCCAGCTTCGCGTACGTGCGCACATATATATAATATTGTATAAGCCTTTATCCTTTTTCATATATGATAGATTGCATGTCGCTTTGCAAAGTTAAGAATTATTCCCATAAAGTGCCGCTTTCCTTATAAGAGATGTTGGAAAATCGCATTTCGTTTTTGCAAAGCCGCACTTTTGGTTTTACCATGATTGGTTGCTTGAAAAGGCGCGTCCTATACGCATATTTTATCCCCAAAAAACCATTCAGCCTTTCAGCCTTGCTCTTATTTAATTATATTTCAGGGATTTATGACTGAAAGGTTTGAAGCGCAAACCCTTCAGGACTATTCATTGCCAGAGTGCCTTGGAATGCCTCTGCCCTGCCTCCTCGCCTGCTTTTCAAGGCAGATATTTTTTGCTATCCGCAAGAAAATTTTCCCTAAGCCCGTGATATTTTTCACCATCTGCGCAGGAAAAGTTTATTACAAACTTGCTAATATATATTACAAACTTTGTAACGCGCGTTACAAAGTTTCGAACAAGCGTTACAAAGTTTGTAATAAAAACTCTCTTATATGAGCGAAAAAAATATCTTGCTGATAATGAAAAATATCTTGCGGAAAGGGACTTTTGCGAGGGGGATTCCTGCACGGGCGTAGAATAAGATGTTGGTAGGAAAGCCGTTAAACTTGGCCGGTAAATGGCCGATGCATTTCCGGGCAAGGCAATATGAACGATTGTGCAAGGCGAGCGTGAAATTATGCGTCAAGTGCCTGGAAGGCACAAATGTTACATGAATATGAATGATTGGTGTCCACGATTATTTAGTCCGCGAATTACACGAAAATTCGTGCAATTCGCGGACTAACAACTCATTCGCGACCCTTTCAACCAACGAGTACCTCTCTACATCATCAATACTTAAACGTGCTTCCGCCGAGGAACTCGCGCAGGAGCGAGGTGGGCGGCAGGCCTTTCGTGGAAATCGGTTTGAGATAAGAGAGGAACTTGCGCAGGCGGTAGGCCTCGGAATACTCGGGCGCATTCTCCGGCACCTGCTCCAAGAGCGGCAGGGCCTGCGAGCGCAGGGCGGCGAACTCGAAGAGCAGCGCGGTGTTGATCATCACGTCGGCCTGTTCCTGGAAAGGGAAAATCCAGCGCTCTTCACCCGCCCGCACGGCCGGCCAACGGCTGATGGTGTCCTGCGCCGAATAGCCTCGGTATTTGTAGTCGCGCACGATGCGGCGCAGCAGGCGGTTGTCGGTGGTGGGGATATAGTTGTGGTCGTCGAGGAGAATGGTGGTAAGCGCTGAGGCGTAGATTTTGAATTTGTTCTCCTCGGGAATATCCTTCGTAAGCATGGGGTTGAGGGCGTGTATGCCTTCGAGAATGAGCAGCATGTCGGGGGCGAGGCGCAGGCGGTTGCCGCTCTTCTCGCTCAGCCCCGTCTGGAAATTATAGCGCGGCAGTTCCACCTCTTCGCCTTGCAGCAGGGCGTTCATCTGCTGGTTGAAGAGCGGTATGTTCATCGCCTCGATATGCTCGTAGTCGTATTCGCCGGCGGCGTTGCGCGGCGTCTTCTCGCGGTCCACGAAGTAGTCGTCGAGCGAGACTGGGATAGGCTTTACGCCGCAGGCCATGAGCTGCACGGAGAGGCGTTTGGAGAACGTGGTCTTGCCGCTCGAAGAAGGACCGGCTATGAGAATGACTTTCAGCTTAGGGTTGGCTGCGATGCGGTCGGCGAGCTGGCTGATTTTCTTTTCCTGCAAAGCCTCCGTCACGTTGATGAGCTGATTGGTGAGGCCGCGGTCGTTGGCCTTGTTGAGTTCGCCTATGGTGCTCACGCCGAGGATTTCCTGCCAGCGGTGCTGCTCGCGGAACACGTCGAACATCTTGCTCTGTTCCACCATAGGGCGCAGCTGCTCGGGGTTTTCGGGGTCGGGCAGGCGGAGCAGCAGCCCGTCGCCATAGGGCACGACATCAAACAGCCGGATTTGCCCCGTGCGAATGAGCAATGAGCCGTAGAAATAGTCTGCCACGTCGTCGAGCGTGTAGTAGTTGGTATAGAGCGAACCGAGGCCTTCGAGCAGTTTCGCCTTGTTTTCAAGCCCGTGCTCGCGGAAGAGGGCGATGGCTTCGGAGGTGTGGCAGGTGATGCGGTGGAACGGCAGGTCGGCATCTACGATTTCCTGCATGCGGCGGCGGATAACGTCCACATCGAACTCGCCATCGAGGCGGCAGTAGTAGCCGTTGCTCACGGGCGTGTCGATGCGCAGGCGGCCCTTGGGGTAAAGGTCGTGCACAGCCTTGTAGAGCACGAAGAAAAGCGAGCGCGTATAGGTGCGCATGCCGGAGGGCGAGGTGACGTCGAGAAACTCAATGTCCTTGTCGTTGAAGAGCGTGAAGTGGAGCCCCTCCACCTTGTTGTTCACCTTTGCGCTGGTCACACCGTGCGGCATCTCGATTTCCAGCAGTTCGTAGACCTCTTCGAGGTTGAAGCCGAGAGGCACGCGGTGCGTGCGGCCGGTGTTCTTGCAAAAGATTGTTACTGTTTTTCCCATAGTGGTTATGGTTTGTATTTACATATTAATCAAAGGGATTATAGACAACAAGTTACTTCTGGAGATAACTGTTAGAGATAAAAACCTTGAAAAACATCTTGTTCTGTGTGGGCCTGCGGCTTGCCTTATCGGATAGTCCCCGAGCCTGAAAGTCTGTCGACTTTCGTCTCGTGTTCTCTCCGCTAAGGCGGCGGTCGGTCCCCTCCCGCCCCACACAGAACAAGGGAAAAACCGGTAAAAACCCGTTGCAATGAAAAAAGCGAGCGTTCCTATTTCGACGGCTTCAAGGTCTCACGGGTTTTTAATGGTTTTTTCCTTGCGGCGTTTGAAGCGGGCGGGAACCGACCGCAGCCGTAGGGATTAAGGGCGAGCGCGTGCCGATTAGGCACGCAGGCTCGGCGTTAAGACCTGCGGCTTGCCCTCGGGCTTCAAACGAAGCAAGCGGTTTTTATGGTTTTTATCTAATATCATTTGACTAAATCAACCAACAGGTTTCGGGCAAACTCGTCCATTAATTTTATAATCTCACAGCACCCCGCTTTCCACCTGCCTCACGATGCGTTCCAATTCCTTGTCCTCGCCCTCGGGGTCGTAGGTCTTATTGAGGCTTTGGCCGAAGAGTATGGCGATGCCTTGGTAGAGGTTGGCCTTGAACGCGCCGACAAAGGCCTTGGCGATGTTGTAGCCCGTCTGGTTGCACTCGCGGTCGATGAGTTTAATGAGGATTTTGCCCTGCGAGCGCGTAAGTTTCTTCACCACGGGCGCATATTGCCGCTTGATGCCTTTCTCCACCAGTTTGATGTGCTCGGCCCGCGCCTTCTTGTCGGGCAGCGTTTCGAGGAAGTCGTAGGTTTCGATAATCGTGTACTTGGCCAGTTTGGCAAGCGGCAGGAGTTTCTTCACGTTGTAGACCGTGCGGTTGTAGCGCGTACGCTGCCGGTCGGTCATGGCCGCTTTCGGCGGATATTTGGGAAGGGTTGGGAAGATGACATGCGGAATGCTGTCGCCCTTGTATGCCGCCTTGCCCACGCGCAGCTCAATGGGCGTTTCGGGCGGCAGGTCGCCCTGCTCCCCCTTTGCGCTCTGCGCGATCAGCGGGAGCGGCAGGCACATGGCACACAATATTATATATATATATAGTCTTAGCATCATGACAGCGGCGAAATTAGTAAGAAAATTCCGTTTTATGCCGTTATTATATCTTAATTGCAAGCACCTTTCCCCAAAATGTCGTTACTTTGCATATAAGAAAATCGTTTTATATCCATTTTATGGCAAAAAAGAACAAAGAGAAGGCTACTCGCCTTACTAAGAAAACGGCCTTGAAACAGTTGCTCGAACTGTTTGAAAGCAATCCAGGAACGACTTATGAGGTGAAAGACCTCTTCCCGATACTCAAAGCAAAGAACCACCCCGCCAAGATGCTCGCGATGGACGCCTTGCAGGAACTCGTGCTCGACGACTATCTCACCACCGACGGCAAGGGACGCTACACCTCTGCCACCCGCTCCAACGTGATGGAGGGCACGTTCCGGCGCAAGCGCAACGGGCGCAACTCCTTCGTGCCCGACGACGGCGGGAAGAGCATTCTCGTGTGCGAGCGCAATTCGCTCGGTGCACTCGACGGCGACCGCGTGCGTGTCACGATGCTGGCGCGCCGCCAGGGACATACCCGCGAGGCGGAGGTGACGGAAATCATCAAGCGTGCCCACGACCAGTTTGTCGGCACCGTGCAGGTGGAGCGCGGTTACGGCTTCCTCGTGTCCGAGAGCCGCGCCCTCGCCACCGATATCTTCATCCCCAAAGAAAATCTCGGTGCGGCGAAGAACGGCGACAAGGCCGTGGTGAAAATCACCGACTGGCCCAAAGGCTCTAAAAGCCCGGTAGGCAAGGTGATTGACGTACTCGGCCGCCCGGGCGACAATCAGACGGAGATGCACGCCATTCTCGCCGAATACGGCCTGCCTTACAAGTATCCGCAGAGCGTGGAGCGCGCCGCCGAACGCCTCAATGCCGACATCACGCCTGAGGAGATAGCCCGCCGCGAGGACTTCCGCAGCGTCACCACCTTTACCATCGATCCCCACGACGCTAAGGACTTCGACGATGCCCTCTCGCTGCGCACCCTCTCCGACGGCACGTGGGAAGTGGGCGTGCACATTGCCGACGTGTCCCACTACGTGCAGGAAGGCGACATCATTGACCGCGAGGCGCAGAAACGCGCCACGAGCGTCTACCTCGTGGACCGCACCATACCGATGCTGCCCGAGCGGCTCTGCAACTTCATCTGCTCGCTGCGCCCAAATGAAGAAAAGCTGGCCTATTCCACCATCTTTAAGATGAACGCGCGCGGCGAGGTGCTCTCGTGGCATTTGGCACACACGGTCATCAAGTCCGACCGCCGCTTCACCTACGAAGAGGTGCAGGAAATCCTTGAGCGCAACCGCGCCGCCTCCGAAGAAGACCTCGCCCTGCCTGGCGAGCACCCCGAACCCCTGCCCGAGGGAGCGCCGCTCGAAGGCGAGTATGCCGAAGAACTTGTCACGCTCAACCGCCTTGCCAAACTCTTGCGCCAAAAGCGTTTCAAGAACGGCGCCATCGGTTTCGACCGCGCAGAGGTGCGCTTCGAGATTGACGAGAAAGGCCACCCCGTGAGCACTTACGTGAAGGTGGCGAAAGATGCCAACAAGCTCGTTGAGGAGTTTATGCTCCTCGCCAACCGCAGCGTGGCTGAAATGATAGGCATCGTGCCGAAAGGCAAGAAGCCCAAGACGCTGCCCTACCGCATACACGACGTGCCCGACCCTGAAAAACTCGAGAAACTCTCTGCCTTCGTGGCGCGCTTCGGACTGAAAGTGCGCACCGACGGCAGCAAGACGGAAGTGAGCAAGAGCCTCAACCGCCTGCTCTCCGACGTGAAGGGGCGCAAGGAAGAAAACGTGGTGGAGATGGTGGCGCTGCGTGCCATGATGAAAGCCCGCTACAGCGTGCACAACATCGGGCACTACGGCCTTATGTTCCAATATTACACGCATTTCACCTCGCCCATCCGCCGCTACCCCGACACGATGGTACACCGCCTACTCACGCGCTATGCCGAGGGCGGACGCTCTGCCAATGCCGATAAGTACGAAGACCTTTGCGAACATTCCAGCGCTATGGAACAGCTGGCAGCGACTGCCGAGCGCGCCAGCATCAAGTACAAGCAAGTAGAATTTATGGCCGACCGCCTCGGGCAGGAGTTCGACGGCACGGTGAGCGGCGTCACGGAGTTCGGGCTTTACGTGGAGGTGGACGAAAATAAATGCGAGGGTATGGTGCCGCTGCGCCAGTTGCTCGACGACTATTACGAGTTCGACGAGCGCAACTTCTGCCTCGTGGGCCGCCGTTACCATAAGCGTTACGGCCTTGGCGACAAAGTGCGTATCCGCGTGGACCGCGCCAATATGGAGAAGCGGCAGCTCGACTTTGTGCTCGTAGGCGACGGCAATGCGCCGAAGCCTGCGCCCGCTCCCGCGCCGAAAGGAAAGGACAAGAAGAAACGAAAAAGATAATCCATTAATTTTACATCTATTGCCATGAAGAAAATCTTTATCATTGCAGCCTCCGCGTTGCTCCTCGCCGCTTGCGGCGGCAACAAAAACGAAAAAGCCTCCGGCGAAAACGCCGATTCTTGCGCACAAGCCCTTACTGCCGAACTCGACCAAGCACTTGCCGGCGAACAGCCCGACGGAAAGGAAGTGGAAGAACTCGTGAAGCGCGGGCAAGATGCCGTGCAGGAACTGATGGCCAAGGGCGACAGCGCGGCCGCCCGTGCCTATGCCGACCGCCTCAATGCCTATGTGCAGGCCAACATCGAGAAGATAAAGGCTGCCGCGCCCAATGCAGGCGACCTCTTAGAAGGGGTTGCCGCAAAGGGTGAACAGGCGGTCGATGATGCAAAGGAACAGGCAGAAGATGCCGTGGAAGAGGCAAAAGACCGAGTAGAAGCTGCTGCCGCCGAAGCTAAGGACGAGGCAAAGGCTGCCGCCGAGCAGAAGGTCGCAGAAGCCGAAGATGCTGCTAAGGCGAAGGTAAACGATGCCGTGAACAAAGGTATTGACCGCCTCAACAATGCGCTGAAGAAATAAGGCATATGCCCATATATATTCACAAAAAAAAGAGAGGCCTCTGTATTCATTGCAGAGACCTCTCTTTATATGTTGTTTATTCAGAAAAGGCGCGGGGGAAAATGGATTTTGTGGTGTGCAGGAGTTGCTCCGCCACAGCGTCGGGCGTCAGTTCGTAGATTTCAGAAAGTTTTTGCACCACGAGCGGCAGATATGCCGGCTCGTTGCGCTTGCCGCGATGGGGCGTGGGAGCAAGGTAGGGTGCGTCGGTCTCTGCCACGATGCGCGAGAGCGGCACGGCGGCACGGAGCGCGGCAGGCAGGGCAGACTTCTTGAAAGTAACCACGCCGCCGATGCCCAAGGCGAAGCCAAGGAATGTTTCGAGCAGTTCGGAGGCCTCTTCCGCCGTTCCGCCGAAACAGTGGAACACGCCCGTGAGCCGCGATGCATAGGGGCGCAAGGCTTCCACGATGTCGCGATGGGCGGCGCGGCTATGCACCATCAACGGCAAACCGTAACGCAACGCCCATTCCGCCTGGCGCACGAAGGCGGCGGTTTGCTCCTCGCGCCGGGAGGCGTCCCAATAGAGGTCGATACCCACTTCGCCGACAGCGATAAACTTTGCCGCGCGGCTTTCGAGCATTTGCTCCATCTCATCGAGCACGGGCTGCGGATCGGGCGGCAGTTCCGTGGGATGGAGGCCTATCATAGGATAGCATAGGCCGGGGTATTGGCGGCACAGGCGTAGCATCGGCTCTACGGAAGCGGCGTCGATATTCGGCAAGAAAAGCTTCTGCGCACCGGCCTCAATGGCACGGCCGACGACTTCTGAGCGGTCGGCATCGAAGTCGTCGGTATAGATATGAGTGTGGGTGTCGATGAAAGGGAGTGGCAAAATTTTATTAGAGTCAAAAGGTTATTATGATTTGCGTCCGAGCAGAGAACCGGCGTATTGCCGCAAGGGTGCTACCCGCTCTGCCGGCAAAGAAAGGGCATCGAGGGCGGCGAGGGCCTCTTTATAAAGATTGTCTATGGTTTGGAGCGTGAGGGGGCTGATGCCGAGCGCGTCGTAGATTTGCGTAACGGCGGCAATCTTTTCCGCAGCGGGCATATCGCCGTCGGCAAGGAGCGCGAGCAACCGCTGCTTCTCGGCGGCATCGGCGCGGTTGAGGGCATTGATGAGCAGATAAGTTTTTTTGCCGCAAAGTATGTCGCCGCCGATTTTCTTGCCGAACACCTTCGGGTCGCCGTACACGTCGAGCCAGTCGTCCTGCACCTGGAAAGCCAAGCCCATCTTTTCGGCAAAGCGGTAAAGTGTGCCGGCATCTTCGGGCGAAGCCCCGGCGGCCAATGCCCCAGCCTTTGCGGCGCAGGCCAGCAGTACGGAGGTCTTGAGCCTAATCATCTCCATATACTCACTTTCCGTCACGTCTGTGCGCCTTTCGAAATTGACATCATATTGCTGTCCCTCGCAAATTTCGAGCGCCGTGTTTGCGAAGAGTTCGAGAATTTGCTCTTTGCCCTCACAACGGGCTTCGATGAAATGGCGGAAAGCCATAATCAGCATGGCATCTCCCGAGAGCACGGCAGTGTTGGCGTCCCACTTCTTATGCACCGTGGGCTTGCCGCGCCGCACGTCAGCGTTGTCCATAAGGTCGTCGTGAAGGAGCGTATGGTTGTGGTAGGTTTCAAGTCCTATGGCCAGGGGCAGCGCGGTGTCGATATCGTCCTTGAAGAGCGAGTAAGAAAGTAGCAGCAGCGTGGGGCGCAACCGCTTGCCGCCCATAGAGAGCACGTAGCCAATGGGTTCGTAAAGCCCTTCGGGCTGAGTGGGATAAGGGATATGCGACAAATAGTTTTCTATTGTTTCTGTGAGCGTCATGGGGATATATATATTATTGTATAGAATTGACTGCCTTTTGAAATGCCTGCCACAACCACTCGTCTTGTTCCTCAATCGTCATGTGGCTATTGTCGAGCACGAGTGCATCGGGGGCTTGGCGCAGCGGTGCGACGGCGCGGTGGGAGTCAATGTAATCGCGCTCGCGCACATTTTCCAAAATCCGCTCAAACTCCACATCTTCGCCCTTTGCCCGTAGTTCGTCGTATCGGCGGCGGGCACGCACCTCGTCGGAGGCGGTGACAAATATCTTGAGCTCGGCATCCGGGAAAACGGCTGTGCCGATGTCGCGGCCGTCCATCACGATGCCTTTTTCCTTTCCCATGAGTTGCTGCTGGCGTGTCATAGCCTCACGCACAAAGGGAAGGGCCGCCACAGGGCTGACGCGGCCACTCACCTCCATGCCTCGGATTTGCTGTTCCACAACCTCGCCGCCAAGGCACGCGAGTGGCTTGCCCGTCTGTTCGTCGAGGCGGAAAGAAACGGAGACGCCCGGCATCAGGCTTTCCAAGCGCGCAGCGTCGAGGCTTCCATCTGCTGCAAAGCAACCGTTCTGCATGGCGAAAAGCGTCACGGCGCGGTACATCGCGCCGGTATCAACATATATATAGCCTGCCTCGCGGGCAAGTTTTTTGGCCATAGTGCTTTTGCCGCAGGAAGAATGCCCGTCAATGGCCACGATGATTTTTTCCATAATGTTTTTTTTAGTAAACGAGTAGGGGCGTTTTGCAAAACGCCCGAAAGTAAACAAGTAAACGAGATGCTTTGTTATTTAAACGAATAGGCGAGGCTGCCCATAATGGAAGATGCCGCCAAATGATAGCGCGCGTACGACAGTCCGAACTTAAATCCTTTAAGGTCAATGCCTGCGCCGAAAGAGAGGCCTGCCAGTTTGGAAGAGCCGGAGGCTTTCAGTTCGTAGGCACGGCGGAAGTTATAGCCGGCGGCGATGTAAAGATAGTTAGTCGGCAAGATGTCCAGCCCCACGGCGAAATGGTTGAGCAGTTTCGAGCCGAATTTCACTTTCTTGGAGTCGGCATCGGGCAGGGCGTAATAGTCCGACTTCCAGCGCGTCACGTCGGTAAATGCCGCATGAATGCGTACGGGCAGGTGGTCGAAGCCTTTTGAAAAACCGAGCGTGAGGGTGAAAGGCAGGTGGGTTTTCATACCGTCGTCGTAAGCCTTAACCTGCGTGCCGATGTTCTGCACCGAGAGCGAGGCAGAGAGGTCTTGTTCTTCGTCGAAATAGTTTAGACCGAGGTCGACGGCAAGCGCTACGGAGGAGTAGTCCGCCAGTTTGGAATAAATCATCTTCAACGCCGCGCCGCCCGTCCAACGGTCGGAAAAGAGATAACTGTAGCCGCAGTTGATGACGATGTCTTTCGGCGCGAACTCGCCGAGCACGCGCCCCTCCGCGTCCGTTTCGTCCATCTTTCCGTAGTTCATATATTGCATGGCAAGCGCAGCCGTGTGGCGTTCGCCGAAGGCGTGTACATACTGTGCGCCCATCCACGACGAGCCGCCGGCGTAGGTCATAAAGTCCAGTCCGGCCGACTTGCCCGACACGTTGGCGTAGAGCGCGGGGTTAGCCCACCCTGCCGTCGGCGTATCCTCCACAAGCGTGTTGTTCACGCCGCCAAGCGCGGCCACGTGCACCGACACCGGCAACCTCACGGCGTTGAATGAGGAGGAATATTCCTGCGCCCGCCCCGAAACGTAGGCGAAAAGCAGGAGACATAAGGCAGCGGTTAGGCTTTTTTTCATTGCTTAAACGGAAAATAGTGGTCAAAGATACTATAAATTTAGTTTTTGGCAGTAATTTTGCCATATGAAAAGCCCGTTTTCGGCTCTTCGGCGATGTTTAGCTCGTATATTAGTAAACAAGTTTACGAGTATACAAGTAAACAAGACAGGTTACTCATATATATAATATATCAAGGCATTTTTGTCTCGTCTACTCGTCTACTTGTTTACTCGTCTACTAAATCTGAAAGAATTAGAGTTATCTTTATATAAACGTGCGCGCCCCCGATTTATTTTCTAAAGAATGGTGTAATCTTGTTTTTGAAGGCAGAAACAAGGATTACGGTGCATACGCCATACGCAGCCGTGCCGGTAAGCGTTACCGTCGCGCGCTGTTGGCTGTTGTGCTTGTGCTTGCGCTATGGGTGGCGTTTCAGGTGGGATATATGCTGATAAAGCGCAATGCCATAGAGGCGGGACTTAAAGCGGCCGAAGAGGCACTTGCCAATATGAAGCGGACGAAGGTGAAAGATGCCTACGAACTCAAATTCGTTTCCACCGGTCGCCGTCCCGTCGCAGCGCATCAACTGAAAGGAGAAAGCGCCGCCGTGCCCGAGATTACGGAAGAGGCTACGGAACTGAAATCTTTCGGCTACGATGTCCCTGCTTTGACCGAAGAAGATCTCGACCAAATAGTTTTGCCAGAGGAAACCGCCAGCCCGTTGCAGCAAGACACGCTTGCCCCAGTCGTGGGCAAGGCGTTTGTGCCCACGGAGGTAGTAACGCAGATGCCGCAATTCCCCGGCGGGCCGAAAGCGTTTATGAAATGGCTCGACGAGAACATTCCCTATCCGCGCCGCTGCCTTAAAGCGCACATTGGCGGCGAGGTGGTAGCCTCGTTCATCGTGCAGCCAAGCGGCAAGACCGTAGATTATGAAATCGAAAAAAGCGCGCACCCCGACCTTGCCGGAGCCGTGCTTATGGCACTCAGGCGTATGCCGGGCTGGCAACCGGGGCGCGACGAGCAGGGACTGCCCACGCCGGTGCGCGTCACCGTCCCCGTGAATTTTGAACCGTAAGAATAGGATACATATTTATATATATATATCATCATGCCCAACCTTCCCACCATAGAAATTGATGAAGCCTCCGGCTTTTGCTTCGGCGTAACGACTGCCATCAGCAAGGCAGAGGACGAACTACGCCGCAGCGGCTCGCTCTATTGCCTCGGCGACATCGTGCACAACGGCAGCGAGTGCGAGCGCCTCCATGCCCTCGGGCTTGCCACTATCGACCACGACCGCTTTGCCCGCCTGCCCGAAGGTTCGCGCGTGCTGCTTCGGGCGCATGGCGAGCCGCCTGCCACGTATGCAGCCGCTGCCGAGCGGGGCATCGCGCTCATTGATGCCACCTGCCCCGTGGTACTGCAACTGCAACGCCGCATTCGCAAGGTGTATGAAGAAGAGCAACGCCCGCAGATCGTGATTTACGGCAAGCGCGGCCACGCCGAGGTGCTCGGGCTTGTGGGGCAGACGGAGGGCGCGGCCGTCGTGGTGGAACAGCTCTCGCAATTAGACGCGCTCGTAGACTTCCGCCGCGACATCTGCCTTTTTTCCCAAACCACCAAACCGCTTGAAGGTTTCCGCGAAATAGTGGACTACATCACGGCGCACATCGTTGCGCCCGCCACGTTCCGCTATTTCGATACTATTTGCCGCCAAGTGGCGAACCGCCTGCCCAACATACGCGCCTTTGCCGCCCGCCACGACGTGGTGCTTTTTGTCAGCGGTCTGAAAAGCAGCAACGGCCGCGTGCTCTATGAGGCATGCCGCGAGGTCAATCCCCGCTCGTATCTCATAGACGGGCCCGCCGCAATAGATTTCAGTTGGCTGCACTCTGCCGCCAGCGTGGGCATCTGCGGCGCAACGTCTACGCCCAAATGGCTTATGGAGCAATGCCGCGAAGCGGTGAGCATTAATTTTAGGGAAGAATAACTTTTCCTCAACCGATAGGATATTCTCAGGAACGTTTGTGCAAGGCTCGGCATAGTCCAAGTTAACTTGGACTATGCCGAGCCGCAGTCTATCTTATAAAAATAAAATCGGCTTTATCGCCCGCCGATAAACAGGCACACCATGCTCAGCAGCACGAGCAGGAGGTCGAAGGCCTTGGCGCGCAGGTTCTTTTCGCGGAAAAGCCATGCGCCCACGCAAAACGACACGAGCACGCTGCCGCGCCGCACCATCGACACAACGGAAATCAGGGCATCGGGATTGCTCAAAGCATAGAAATAGGCAAGGTCGGCGGCAGTGAGGAAAAGGGAAATTAGCACAATGCTCCACTTCCATGCGAAAGGTTGCGCCTCCCCGCACCGGCGGGCGGGCAGCCATAGTACGAGCAGTACGGCGGTCATCATAATGGCCTGATAAAGGTTGTACCACCCCTGCACAAACATGCGGTCGAGCCCCGCGCCGCCCGACGCTTCGGGCGCAAGCAGGTATTTGTCGTACAGGCCGCTCATTGCACCCAAGAGGGCGGCGGCCACGAGGAGCAAGATGTGGCGGTTGCGGGCAAAACTGATGCCTTCGCGCTTGCCGCTGCGCGAAAGCAGGTAGAACGACGCGACGGCCAGCACCACGCCTGCCCACTGCCAGGCGTTTAGCCGCTCTCCGTAGATGAGCATCGCGCCGAGCAACGTCAGCACGGGGCGCGTGGCGTTAATCGGCCCCACGATTGTGAGCGGCAACTGCTTTATGGCGAAGTAGCCGCACAGCCACGAGGAAAGCACGATGCAGCTTTTGAGCACCACGAACGCATGCGCCGCCGGCGTGCCGCCGGGAATATAGTACGCGCTGCCCTCGCCTACCGCACCCACCCCGGAGCCGACGATACCGGGCAGGAATAGGGCGCAGCAGATGCAAGTGTTGATGCAAAGCACGGGAATTACGGCATTGCCGCGCAGGGCATGTTTCTTACACACGTCGTAGCAGCCGAGCAGGGCGGCAGAAAGAAAGGCAAAGGCGAGCCACATAGCGTTTAATTTAAGGTGGGTTCTATAAATTCCCACCGTAAAAAATTACAATAATATTGGGTTGACGTTTTGTCATGTTTTCTTTTCGGTCTAACCGACGAACGAGCGAGCGGAGAGCCGAGCTTGCTCGAGCTATTCCGAGCGAGGAGGAGGAAGGCTCGCCAAATCGTAAGTCTCATCGGTCACGTAGCCCGCTACGCTCCCTCTTCAACCGACGACAAGCCGAGAGCAATATCAAGCTTGCCTTGAATATGGCCGAGGCGCGAAGGAGGAAGGCGAAAGCCAACTTACCATTCATCCTCGAAAATAAATCCAAAATCTGCCAAAGCGAATTAATAGAACCCACCTTTAAGAAATTTTTCGGTCACATTGTGTAGCGGCACGTAGCAGAAGGCGCGTGCCTCGACAGTGCCGCCCTGCACCAGCGTGCTCTTGGGCACGCGGAAGGAGATGACATGGTTGTAGCCGTAGTCGCGTTGCAGGGCAAACACGGAGCAGAGCACGTCGTCGCCCTTGCGCTCTTTCACGCCAAAATAAAGCTCACAGCCTTCCTGCTGGAGGAAGGTGACCAGCGAGGCGAGCGGCAAAAGCAGCGAGTCGCAGGCGTAGCCGTATTTGTCTACTTTTAGCGCCACGTTCACGTGGTTCTTGCTGATGCCCGTAAGGAGCATGTTGCCCACCGATTGCACAAGTTTCATTGTATCGGCAATCAGCGCGTAAGTCTTTTTGCCGCCTGTCTTTTCAAGGCGCAGGTAGATGCTGTTGTGGATAGAGGGGCTGAGATATTCCTTGCCGCCCAGCACGCGATAGTTGGCTTGCTGTTTTGTAGAGTCGGTCGCGCTTTCGGGTTGCGGCAGGTCGAGCAGTTTGAGGTTGGGCGCGGTGCGCTTTATGTCGCGCACGAAGTTGCGTTCCAGCTCAATGGCATCGCAGCCCATAAGGAGTTGGCAGTCGCAGGCAAAGGCAAGTTGCAGGCTGCGCCCGCCGCGCTTAAAGTTGAAGTAATACTTTTTCAGTCCTTCCTTGCGCAGCGAAAAGTCGTTGATATCGCCGGCGGCGGTGAGCGCGTTCCAGTCGCCCTTTGCCGTCATCTGGTCACGATAGATTTTGATGTCGCGCGTCTGCCCCGCGAGGTCGAGTTCGAGGGCGTAGCGTTCGAGGAAGTCGTAGACGGGCGAGGGGTTGAAGTCTCTCAACGCTTGCGGGAAGCACCAATAGCCGATGTGGGAGATGTCGCCCAGCGCGTTTTTCTTCACCGCAAGGCGGCGTCCGCGATAGACGAACGTCATGGAGTCCTTACCGCTTGCGGGTATAGCCGCGAGGCGTGCGCCGTTGAGGCGACACTGCGCCGCCATGGAGCGCAGGCGTTCGGTGGCAAAGGCCACGCTGCCGAGACTTGCGGGCGCAAAGCTATCGGCGGGCATGTCCTTTTCCGTTATCGCGCTCTTTGCCCCTGCCTGCGGCGAAAGCAGGAACAGGGCGCAAAGGGTGCAGAGCAGCGTTTTAACGCTGTACAAATTCTTGGTTGCCATCTTTCCGGTGCAGTTGTCCCGACATGAGTTTGCCGTCGCGGAACGAGCCGGTCACGTAGTCGCCGCTTTCGGCATAGATGTCCTTAGAGGGCACAACCTGATGGCGGGTGGTGTAATAAATGGTGCCCGTGCCGTGGGGCTGTCCGTTCTTCATCGCGCCCTCGTAGTTGCCATAGCCGAGGTTCTTGCTCGTAGAAGAAGCGGCGCTGTTGCCGCCGGCGGTGGCCTTAGGTCCATCTACCTTCGGTTCTTTTTCCTTAGACTTTCCTGTCTTAGGCTCTGGTGCTTGGGGCGGGGCCACTACGGAGTCTACCTTTGTGGAATCTACCTGCTCCGTCTGCACTTTTGCGGGCTCTGTCGCTGGTTCTTCCTTGTCGCCGCCGAAAGCGAGGATACCACCGGTGATGCCGCCGCCGATGATGAGCACGCCTGCGCCGAGCGTCAGTTCACGCTGGTGCTTTTTCCACCAAGGCTGCGTCTGTTGTTTCACTGGATAGAGCGGCTTGCCGCATTCCTGACACACGAAGTTGGATTTCTCAACTTCCTGAACTACTTTTTCGCTGGCCATGTCGCAACCTTCGTAGTTGTGGCATACGCCTTTTATCTTTGCCATAGTTGTAATGTTTTGTTTTTTAGTAAACGAGTTTACAAGTAAACGAGTAGACGAGACAGATTTGTCTTGCAAACTATATTTTACATAAATAACTTGTCTTGTTTACTCGTTTACTTGTTTACTACTGATTTATAATTCTTTGAGTTCGTGGGTGAAGATGTCTTCTGCTAACTTCTTGTACTTCTGATATTCCGTGCTGAACTCGTTGCCTTCACACACGGGCAGGTTGAGGATATGCCCGCGCACCACGTCCATGCCGATGCTGCGGCGCAGCTGTGCTTTTTGGTCGTTGGAGCGCACTTGCTGCGCAAAGGTCTTGTTGACGATGCGTTCCACCTGTTCGGCAAAGGCGGGCTGCTCTGCGAGGTTGCGCGCCATGTCGAGGTAGTCCTTACCTACGCGCTGCCAGTCATCGCCGAAGTCGCTTGGGAAGTTGATTGCGAGGAAGCGTTCGCCCGTCACGGGGTCGGACTTCTCAGCGAAAAGTTTCAAGCCCATGGCTATCATGAGCGTGCGCTTGAGTTCTTCCATGCGCTCGATGATGCTCTTCTCAAAGAGCGTGGGCAGCGGCTTCTCGAAGGTCTCGGTGTGGAGCACCATGCGGTTGAGCTGTCCTTCCGTGGGGTCTGCAATCATGCGGTCGTAGCGCTGCTTGAGCACTCCCACGTTGGCCACGTAGCGCAAGGGGAAGCCCGAGGCGGCCGAAACGATGACTATTTCGTTCTTCTTGTCGCACACCGAAACGTCCTCCGTGGGGTTGAAGCCCGGTGCTACGAGCTTCATCATCTTGATGAGCTTGTCGCGGAAGCCGGTCTGGTCTTCGGTGAAGAGCGGCAGGCGCAACTGTATCATCTTCATCACGTTGCCGCCGGCGTTGGCGAGCTGCTTGCTCTGCTCCTCGGAGTTGAACTGCAGGTAGCTCTGCGCCGACTGCACCCAGGAGCGGCAGAGCTGCTCGAGGCGTTCTTCAGAGTTGTACTCCTGCTTGAGCTTTTCGAGAATGTTCACGCCCACCATCTTGCTGAGCGGGTCGTTCTTGGCGGCGTTCTCCATGGCGTCGTTGGCGTTCTTGCTGCAGACTTCATAGATCACGTCGGTCGTTGCGCTGAGGTCGGTCATTTGCAGCATGTTCACAAACGACTTTTCGCCCTCTTCGCCGAGGTTCTGCACGAGGCGGTCGCGGATAGCGCGGGCGTTACCCACCTGGCTGTCCTGATTGGCGATGCACTGCTTCACGAAGTCGTGCACACGCTCGGGGTCGTACTTGCGGTCGTTCTGCTGCTGGTCGGCGCCAGTCTGCTCGTTGCACTTGCTGTCGGCCTGCAATGCCACTTCCTTGAGGATTTGGCCCAGCAATTCCTTATAGGCAAGGATACCTTCAAGCATACGCGAGAGTTCGTTGATGACTTCCTGCATCAGAGCGTGCGCAAAGGCATAGGCCGTGACGCGCGTGGCGGCGGTGTAGTAGTTGCAAAGCGCGGTCTTGTACTGTCCCATCACTTTCTTCGAGGCGCCCGTTATCGTGTCGCGCAGCCAGCCGATGTGGTCCCATTCATCGTTGATGGTCTTAATCTTGGCGGTCTGCTCCTTCATCTCGTTCTCCTGCACTTCGGTCTGCTCCTTGAACGAGGAGAGGCGGCTGGCGCAGTCGTCGATGAGGATGCGGGTGTACTTTTCGATTTCGAGCAGGCTCTTTTCGCCGCTGTGCCACTGCTCGAAAAGCTGCTTCTCGATGTGGCGGCGTATGTGCTTGGCATAGCCGAGGCGCTCGCCCATCTGGATTTCAAAGAACTTCTTCACACCATGCGTGCGGTACTGGTTCTCATAGTAGTCCTTCACAAGGTCGGTGAAGGCGGCAAACCAGCTCTTCTTGTCCTCGCCGTTCATCACCTCGTCGGCGAAGGCCTGCGTGCGCTGCTCCCAGGTGATGTCGATGCCCTGCCAACGCTTCGAGGCGGGCGATTCGATGATGGCCTTGCCCAGCGTGAGGTATTCGTTGGAGAGCATCAGCTTGCCGCGGTTGTTGGTGTTCTTGATTTCGTCCTTGTAGCCCGTGCCGATTTCCTCGATGGAGCGTTCGCCGTAGCCGATGCCGTCCTGCCAGAAATTGAAGGTGAGCTGGCGTGCAGCGGAGCGTGCGTAGTTGTAGGTCACGCACTCTTCGATTTCTGCCTCCGGGTATTCGATGTGACGTATGCCGAAGGTCATGAACTTGCGGCTGCGCGTGGCGGCTGCACCCGTGCTGTCGTATTCAGGGCCTGCACCGTCGTTTTCGCAACCGTCGAGGCGTGCCATCTTGCCCGTGCCGGCCGAGAGCACCGTCTTTTGGAAAATGAAGTCGGCCACCGAGGCGGGCAGTGCCTTGGCGAGGTTGAGCGTCTTGCCTGCCTCGTTCACGTTGCTGTAAAGGTAGGCGGTGTCGAACGGCTCGATGCCTTCGCAGAGGCGGCGCACCTGGCCCGTGAAGTTGTCCATCGTGCCCGTCACGTCGTAGGGGTGGTAGGCGCCCACGCTCATGGCGTTAAGCTCTGAAAGGGCGGCATAGCCGTTGGCCTGGTAGAAGCCTGAGTCGTGGCTGGCATTTGCCACGTTGATTTCGGGCACGTAGAGGTAGAGATATATCTTATATTGCGTGCCGCCCGGCTGCGGACGGTATTCCTGACGGATTTGCGCGATGGCGTCCACCACGGAGCCGGAGCCCGTGCCGCCTGCAAGGCCGGCGCAGATGTGGAAGGTGACTTTCTGCTCATTCGTCTCGTTTTGCATGCCTTGCACTGTCTGCTTGAGACGCGACATGAAGTCGCTGCCGTCGCGGCTGGCGAGGTTGTTGGCAAAGAGCGTGCGGCCGAGGCGGCGGCGCTGACCGCCGATGCCTGCGGTAACGAGCGGGCCGAGCTTGCTCGTCATCAGGTCGATATCGCCTGAATTGAGGAAGCACTTGATGCCGGGATAGAGCGAAAGGTTCTGGAACATGTTCATGCCGAGCCCGTGGATCGACACTTTTTGCGCCTCTTTCAGATGCACGGACTTGCCCATCACCTTCCAGCCCTCGCGCGAATTGAGGTCGTCTTCGCTGGAAGCTACATAGAGATAGTTGATGCAAGTGCCGTTGGTGGGTTCGTTGGAACGGAATTCCTCATAAACTTTTTTGCGGAACTCGCGCAGCACTTTGCCGCCCGTACCGCCGAGACCGATGAGAAGATGGTTTTCCATAGCTTTATTTTGAAATAAGATTAATGATTATTCTGTGGTTGGGGCGATTTGAAAAACGCCCGGATAAATAGTTATCTCTTTGATTTATGTCCTGCTGTGCAAAACGCCCCTACTAAAAATCATCGCTGCTGCGCGTCCGCGCACTGCTGCCCGTGCGCCGCCGAGAGGCAATGGCGCGTTGCACGTCCATGGTCTTGATGACCGCCAGCGCGCCGAGCACAAGGAACAGCAGGCACCAGCCCAAACGTTTCAGGATATAAATGTTTAGGAACTTGTCCAGCGTTTCATGCATAGAAGCGGCGATGTCGAGCGGCGTATGCCCTTCAAAATCTGCCCAGTCCACGTATTCCGCAATGACCGGAAACACGGCAGTGGCCTCTTTAAAAATCTCATCGGTCTGCTCCTGCGAGAACTCGTAATCGGGCATAAAAGAGGCCCTCAAGGCGACAATCTCATTGATGCGCGCCTCGATTTCATCGCCGAAACTCTTGCACGCAAAAGCCCCGCAAATAAGAATGGATTGATAAAGGAAAAAACAGAAGACCACAGCGCCTGCCACATAACTGAGCGGCGTAAACGTGCGGTTCTTATACCAGCCCTGAATAGCCAAGAATAAGAGAATTACCCCTCCCAATGCGAACAAAAAGCCTAAAAATATGCTAAGCAGGGAGTTGGTGAAGATGTCGACTAAAAGTCCCATGAATAGAGTTTGTTGGGTTAGTACACAAAGACTATCGCTTGCAAATGTAAACAATTAAAACTATATTTAATAAGAGATAAAGCAAAAAAAACGCCTGCCCCGACATTTTTCCTAAAATAAAGGATTTATCCGTTATCTTTCGCACGCCTGCCGCCGCTTTGTGCAAGGCTTCTCTCGCGCGCGTATATATTAATATTGTATGGCTCGGAGCAAATTTTCAGTATCTGCCTCAAAGTTTTTACTATCTGCCTCAAAGTTTTTCCTTTCCCATAGGAAAGTTTTATTACAAACTTTGTAACGCGCATTACAAAGTTTGTAACACATGTTAGAAAGTTTGTAACGCATATTACAAAGTTTGTAATAAAAATTATCTGCGCAGATAGCGAAAACTTTCAAGGGGATAGTAAAAACTTTCAAGGAGATAGTGAAAACTTTCAAGGGGACAGAAAAAAAGGTCAAGGAGGAAAGAAATATAGATACAGAGCGGCTTGAACCTTCGGGCGAGGCAAATGAGACCTACAGGCAAGGGGACAAAAAAAATGCGGAAATCCATATTTTTATATATGATAATTTGCTTGCAAAAAAGAAAAGGCTTAAATTTGGCGACGTGAAAAACATTTTTTTGTCAAACTAATACCAAAAACACCATGAAAAAGATTTACAATCTTTTGGCTCTATTGCTTTTCTTCGCAATCGGGCTTAGCGGTAATGCCGAGAAGCGTTACACTGCTATTGGTTTCCAAAGCGGCGGCGAACTTACTGCCGACCAGATTGTTGCAGGCACGCCTTATGTCCTCAACAATGCCAACAGCACCAACGGCGACTTCTTCCATGGCATTTCTGCCAAAACGGTCTCCATTTCCGATGCCAACCTCGTTACCTTCGAGGTGGCAGGTACAGACTTGGACGGCACGACGCCGACCTATCGCATGAAACTCGTGACGACGGGCGAGTATCTTCTCGACCCCTCCACGCAGTCGGACTACAACATGCACTTCGAGGCTTCGCAGGCCAAGGCGTTCGTGTTCACCATCAAGACGGGCGATGTCTATGAAGCCGGCGCTATCGAAACCGAGGCCCAAGACTGGACCTGTGCCACTACAAGCGAAGGACTGGGCGCACTCGTGTTCACAAAAGCCGGCGTGGCCGACCCCACACTGCGCACTGGCATCGTTCAGCTCGTTACTAACGCAGAGGGCAAGGCTCCCGCATTCGGCAATGGCTACGGCCAAAACGCCTGGGCAATCTACGAGGTTCAGCAAATGGACGCGTATGACTACCTCACGGAAGCCATCAACGAACTCTTCGCCGATAGCGAAGGCGAACTTTACAATCCCGGTTCCGAACCTGGACAAATCAGCCAGGAACTCTACAACGAACTGATGAATTCCTACGCAGCAGCACAGGCACTCCTGAACACCGACGACTTGACGCAGGAACAAGCCGAAGCAGCCGTAGCACGCTGCGAAGCCGCCATTGCTGCCGCCAAGGCAGGCGCAGTGCCCATTCAGGAAGGCTGGTACTACTTCCGTTCTATGCGCTCCGAGTCTAATGCCGTTTACGACGACGGCGTGAAGGCACACTGGACCTACGGACAGTCTTGGGAAATGCCTGAATCGCCTACGGCAAAGGATGCTAAGTACATCTGGAAACTCATTGCCAAGGAAGACGGATCCGGCTATTATGTGCAGAACCTCGAAACGAAGCGCTACCTCGGCGTGGTTCACGAAAGAGGCACGCACGTTCCCACCACTGAAAAAGCCGAAGAAACCTACCTCGTTTATCCGCAAAACAAGGATGCCTTCATTATCGAGAGCACCTCTCTGATTGAAAACCCCGTTATCGGTTATCCCGGCGACGGATCTCCCGAATGTACCGCCCTGCACTGCCCCGGCGACCACGACGCACTCGTAGTGTGGGACACCAAGAGCCCGTACTCTGGCTGGCGCTTCTTCAACGTTTCGCAGGAAGAGGTTGATGCCATTCTCGGCACGATCGACCAGTTCAAGCGCAACGAAGATCTCGCTTCCCTCGTTTCCGACGTGAAGGCCGCTTACAAGAAGGGCTTTACCTACGAAAGCGATGCCACGGCCGACGGCAACTTCAGCAACCACGGCCTGCTCACCGACGTTTCGCAGCTCTGGACCAACGGCGCAGAACCTAATGAAGGCCCGATCGATAACCTCCTCGACGGCATTATCGACAACGGCAACTTCTTCCACACGGCATGGAGCTCTGAGGGTAAGGCTGCCGCACCGGCAGATACCTATTTCTATCTCGCTGCCGACCTCGGCGAAGCCGTGCAAGACCTGCAAATCAAGATTGCATCGCGTATCAACAACAACTCGGTTAACGCCAATGACCGCCCGACGCTCGTAGAAGTATATGCTTCTAACAACGACGCCGTGAAGCCTGCCGAGGGCGCTGCTACCGGCAACGACGAGGCTTGGACTTACATCGACCAGGCAGCCATTACTTACGACATCGACTACGTTGTAGACGCTGCTACCACATATTCCAACGACATCGCCATTGCCAACCTCAACCTCGGCGAGGCTTACCGCTACATCCGCCTCGACGTGATTCGTCGCGGCACGGTGAACCTGCCCAGCGGCGAAAACTATTGGTGGAACTGCTCCGAAGTAGGCCTGTACAAAGCATCTTACAATGCTGAGAAATCGCTCATCACGGCCGTGCCCGAAGCAATCGTGACGCGACTGACCGACCTGCTTGCCACGGCTAAAGACGAACTCATCGACGAGGCCGCAACGCAGGAAACCATCGATGCCCTTCAAGCCGCTTACGAAGAATTCCTCGCCCACTATCCCGACCCGCAGATTGTGCTCAACCTCCTCGAAGAGGCACAGGCTCAACTCGACGCCGCCGACGACTCTCAGAATGACCTCGGTTACTTCAAGCCCGGTAGCAAGGACGAACTTGCCAGCACGATTGCCGCGCTCCAAGGTCAGGTTAAGGAAGTGATGACTATCGACGAAATCAATGCTATCAAGGACGCCCTCAATGCAGCCCTCGCCAAGTTCAACGCAGCCCTTATCCAGCCCGAAGACGGCGCATATCTCTTGATTAAGAGTGCCACGACTTCCGTTACTAATGAAGAAACAGGCGAAGAAAAGACTGCTATCGACTCCTACATGTATGCACAGGGCAACGGTTCGCGTCAAGTGAAGTGGCTCATTCCCGAGGATCTGGGCAACCGCCTGAACTACGTTTGGAAAGCCATCAAGACCGATGAAGGCTACAAGTTCCTCAACGTCGGCACGGGCGAATACCTCAACCGCGTGCTTGGCAACGGCCAGGCCGTGACGACCTCTGCCGAAGGCGACACTTGCGTTGTTACCCTCCGCTCCGCTAAGATTGCCGGCGCATTCAACGTAGTGATGAACGAAGGCGTATTCATGAACGCCGAACCTCAGAGCCACAACGTGGTAACTTGGGGCGTTGCTAATGGCGCCGACAACTCTGCATTCGTATTTGAAGAAGCAGAATGGATCGACGGCACGTATACTTACAACGTGAGCGCTACTCCCGGCTTCATGACCCTCCCGTTTGAAATCCGAGAGGCTGCCAGCGGTACGCTCTACAAGGCACTCGGCGTGAAGGATCATGCTCTGCAACTCCAGGAAGCTACGAGCATTCCCGCAGGCGAACCCTTCTACTATGTGCCTGGCGTGAACGATGAGAGCCAGGCCATTACGACCGAAAGCTTCACGCTGCCCGCTTCTGATTACAGCGAAGTAGTTACTACGCTCGAAGCCAAGACGGTGAACGGCCTCGTAGGCGTATTCGAGGCAACCAAGGTTGTCAAGGACTGCGGCTACATCTTCAACGGCACGATCGTTACGACCAATGCCGGCCAGGTAATCGCTGCCAACAGCGCATACCTCGCAACGGAAGTGGCCACCGAAGAGACCGGCACGATCAATCTCCCGATCGACGGCACGATTAACTCTATCAACAGCATCAGCCTCGACAGCACGATGCCTGCACAAGTAGACGTTTACACGCTCACGGGTGTGAAGGTACGCTCCAACGTCAATGCCGGCGGCGCAACCCGCGGCTTGAACAAGGGCCTCTACATCATCGGCGGCAAGAAGATTTTCGTGAAGTAAAAAATCCGCACGACACCTAATTATATTAGGAGGCAGCCCATAGGGGCTGCCTCCTTTTTTGTAACTTTGCGGCGGAAAATTGTGCTAATCAGCTTTCAGACAGATACAAATCCATCAACAACTAAACAGATGACTATTCTTGCGTTTACCTTAATCCTGCTTGCGGCATCTTACTGCGCCGGGCTGCTCGGCTCGCTCACCGGCCTTGGCGGCGGCGTAGTAGTAATCCCCGTGCTCACGCTCTGCTTCGGCGTGGACTTCCACTATGCCGTGGGGGCTGCGCTCGTGGCTTCCATAGCCACGTCGAGCGGTTCGGGCAGTGCCTACGTAAAAGAAGGCGTGACGAACATACGCCTCGGCATGTTCCTCGAAATCGCCACGACAATCGGCGCCGTATGCGGCGCGGCAGTAGCCATTTACCTCAACTCAAACACCATTGCCATCATCTACGGCGGCGTGCTCGTGCTCACGGCCATTATGCAGCAGCGCCGCAAGTCGGACCACGACGGCGTGGTTGGCTCTGAAATGGCACGCCGCCTGAAACTCTTCGGCTCGTGGCCGCAAAAGGACGGCACGATGAAAAGTTATCAGCTACGCCACGTGGGCGGCGGCTTCAGCGTGATGTACGTGGCCGGCGTCCTCTCGGGCATTCTCGGCATCGGCTCGGGCGTGCTGAAAGTAATCGCCATGGACGGCATTATGAAAGTGCCGTTCAAGGTTAGCACCACGACCAGCAACTTCATGATGGGCGTCACGGCCTGCGCCTCTGCCGTGATTTACGTGCAGCGCGGCAACATCGTGCCCGGCATGGCGTGCCCCGTGATGATAGGCGTGCTCTTCGGCGCACTCACCGGCGCAAAACTGCTCAAGCGCCTCGACGTAAGGCTCCTGCGCCGCATCTTCTGCATCGTTATCCTTATGGTTGCAGCCAATATGATTTACCAAGGCGCAACGGGAAAGTTCTAAATCACGCTCCTGAAAATCATAAAAACCATAGAGACCATACTTTCTAAATACTCTATCTCAATAATCAGATATACAGTTATGCCTCAAAATCCTTCTCCCCACGATATGCGCGGCCTCATCGGCAATACCTTGCGCATCGGCGTAAGCGCGGCGTGCCTCGTTGCCTTCATCGGCGGCGTGCTCTATCTCTTCCAGCACGGCTCAGAGCCTTTGCCCGACTATTCTGACTTCTCTTACGGCAACGCCCCGGCCGAGTACACCACATGGGACGGCATCTTCGCCGGACTCTTCCACTTCACCGCTATTGGCTGGATACAGACCGGCGTGCTCATCTTGCTCCTCACGCCCGTGCTCCGCGTGCTGCTTTCGCTGTTTGACTTTCTGCGCGAGCGCGACTGGCTCTACGCCATCATCACCGCCGTTGTGCTGGCCGTAATCATCAGCAATTCCTTAGAAGGAGCCGTCAGTATCTGACAGGTATCGCTTAGAAACAGCAAACGCCCGAAGGAATGCCTCCGGGCGTTTGCTGTAATAATGATTATTGCGCGAAAATTATTTCAACACGCCAAGTTCTTTACCCACCTTGATGAAGGCGGCGATGCACTTGTCGAGATGCTCGCGCTCGTGGCCGGCAGAAATCTGCACGCGGATACGGGCTTGGTCTTTCGGCACTACGGGATAGTAGAAGCCCGTCACGTAGATACCTTCTTCCTGAAGTTTCTGGGCGTAAACCTGCGAGAGCTTGGCGTCGTAAAGCATCACGGCGCAAATAGCGCTCTGCGTGGGCTTGATGTCGAAGCCGGCAGCCATCATCTTGTCGCGGAAGTATTCAACGTTTTCCACCAACTTGTCGTGCAGGGCGTTGCTTTCCTTCAAAATCTTAAAGGTTTCGAGGGCTGCGCCTACAATAGCGGGCGCTACGGAGTTGGAGAAGAGATAGGGACGGCTGCGCTGGCGGAGCATGTCGATAATCTCCTTGCGGCCCGTGGTGAAGCCGCCCATTGCGCCGCCGAATGCCTTGCCGAGCGTGCCAGTGTAGATGTCTACGCGGCCGTAGGTGTTGAAGAACTCGCTAACGCCGTGGCCCGTTGCGCCCACAACGCCTGCGGAGTGGCTTTCGTCCACCATAACGAGGGCGTTGTACTTCTCGGCGAGGTCGCAGATCTTGTCGACGGGCGCCACGTTGCCGTCCATAGAGAA
This sequence comes from Bacteroidales bacterium, assembly GCA_022784065.1. Taxonomy (GTDB): domain Bacteria; phylum Bacteroidota; class Bacteroidia; order Bacteroidales; family Bacteroidaceae; genus Alloprevotella. The sequence continues at coordinate 37,008 of JALFUO010000086.1, forward strand.
CACACCATCGGTGACGATGATGCGGAAACGCTGTTCCTGCGCTTCCTGCAAGCAGCGTTCGAGGTCGGCCATGTCGGCGTTGGCATAGCGGTAACGTTTAGCCTTGCAGAGGCGCACGCCGTCGATGATGCTCGCATGGTTGAGCGCATCGGAGATGATGGCGTCCTCGGCGGTGAAGAGCGGTTCGAACACGCCGCCGTTGGCATCGAAGCAAGCGGCATAGAGAATGGTGTCCTCGGTGTGGAAGTAGTCGGCAATGGCAGCCTCAAGTTCCTTGTGCGTGTCCTGCGTGCCGCAGATGAAGCGTACGCTCGACATGCCGTAGCCGCGGCGGTCCATCATGTCCTTGGCGGCCTGCACGAGGCGGGGGTGGTTGGAAAGGCCAAGGTAGTTGTTGGCGCAGAAATTGAGTACTTCGCTGTTGGCTACGTTAATGGCAGCCTGCTGCGGTCCTTCGATGAGCCGTTCGCTCTTGTAAAGCCCGGCGTCCTTGATGGCTTGCAACTCTTCCTGAAGATGAGTTTGGAAATTTGTGTACATATATATAGTTGGGATAAAATATTTAGATGAGTTTTTTAGTAGACGAGTAGACGAGACATGAATGTCTTGCGATATATATATTATATGAGTATTCTGTCTTGTTTACTCGTATACTCGTTTACTTGTTTACTAAAAGGTCTTTTATAAATTCATTGCAAAGTTACGCATAATTCGCAATATGTGCTATGAAAATGCTTTGCAAGCAAGCGGAAAGCAATTTATTTTCATCGCTCGAAGTCTACTAACTGCCCCGTTCCGGCGATACCGCGGGCTGTGATGTGCAGGCGCGTGCCGCTGCGGGCGTTGTTGAAGAATACGGCGGAGGCGCGGCCGGCAGCATCGGTCTTTACCGACGGGCACCAAAAGAGCGTGCGGCGGCGGTCGGCATCGGTGGGCAGTTCCAGTCCGTTATAGCTCGGGCTGAAAAACTTGCGGGGCTGCGTATAGCCCTGCACGCGGCGCGTCTCCACGCCTTTGCGCGCCTTGAAGCGAGCAAACTGCGGGTCGAGGTAGATGTTGATAAGATAATCATAATCCTCGCCGCCGCTCAACCCCATGTTTGCAATTCGAGCCTCCTTGGTTATTATTGCCACCGACTTCACCTCCTCTGCCAAAAGGTCCTCAAGAACAGGATTTGTAAAGGAATTATCGTGATTGTTGAACACCACTTTTGCCACACGGCCCCGAAAGCGCAGGCGATTATCGCCGATAGCGGCCACGGAATTATTATCTGAATTCAGCGATGCGCTTGCAGCCTCCGCACCAGCAGCCTTTTCTGCTGCAATTCCTATTTCCCTGCTCGCTGCCGGAGCCGAGAGCGAAGCATCAAAGTCACGGTCGGGCGTAACGTTACCGTCCACATAGGCAAAAAACTCCATGAAATAGTTCGGCCAGTGCCCGGCATCCTTGTAGCGTTCCACTTCGGAGGCGATGTCATAGAACACCGTGGCATTGCGCATGCCGGCCTTCTCGCCGCCGCGATAAGTGTAGCGGCCGCCCGTAAAGCCGCGATATTGTCCCTTGTGCGTCACGACGGCCTCGCCTAAGTTTTGAACTAAATGGCGCGGAATGGTATCTTCCCATTCGAACGTTTCAATCTTTCTGCCGCCGATATGTTTCGCCTCGTTTGCCAGCAAAGGCAAGGCGATGTCAGTTTCCGTCGGTGCAATTGCCCTTGCGGGCGGCATGAACCAGCGGTCTATGGCGAGGCGCGCCCATTTCTTCTTCCCATCTTCATTGCGCACGGTGAACACGGCGGTCCAGTCGCCCGTATAGTCGGCGTTGGAGGTAAAGGCGAAGCGTCCCTCGCTGTCGGTCACGGCGGTGCCCTCCAAAGCTGCGCCCTGCATGGAATACATTTTTATATCAAGCTCCATATTAGCGTATGGCTGCTGCTTGTTGTTGTCGCGCAGCACGCGGCCGTTGAGCGTGAGGCGTTCCTCAATAGGTTGCTCTGGGATAAAATCCTTACTGCCGCACATCTGCTCGAAGTCCGTAGCACTCCACCCTTGCACCATGAGCAGGAGGTCGAGCGCGGCGCGGCGCACGGGGTCGCCGGGCTGCTCGAAATAGTAGCGCGGCCGGTGCACATAGCCTTTTAATTCAGACGAAAGCAGCATATCCTCCGCGAGCGATGCCGCCGCGCCTTGCGGCAGTTCGCTTTCGGCATCGCGCACCGACAGAGAGAAGTCGGCCTGCGGCACGGGACGACCTTGCGCGTCTTTCAGTTCCAGTTCCAAAGCCACGGGGGCAAACGCTTCATATTGCTCTTCATTCTGCCGCACGGTGAGCGCCAGTTGCCGCTCCTCTGCCTGCCGCCACACCAGCCGGCGGCAGAGGCTCTTGCCTGCGAGGTCAAAGAGCTCGATGCGGTTCACGCCGCCGTGGAGCGAGGCATTCGGCAGATACATTTCCACCGCTTCGCCGCGCCCGATGCTCAGCGTGTCGAAATAGCAAACCCTTTCCCGGCACATCACCGCCAATCCGAGCAGCCGTTCCTCTGCCGTAATGGCTGATTGCGGCGTGCGCGTGATAAGCAGGTTCACGCCCTCGCCGTCGGGCTGCGCCTCAAGCACGTAGCGCCCTTCGGGTTCGGGAGCGGGCAAATCATATTCGTCCTTATCCACGCGCACTTTCCAACCCTCCGCGTCGGCGGGGAGGGAAAGGAGGCCCATGCCGTCGTGGAGCGGCGCGGCAGCCGCCACGGCTTGCCCGTTAGCATCAATGAGCAGCAGCGTATCGCTTGCGGCGCGGCCGCGCCCGTCGGTTATCTTAAACGCCACGCGCTGCGCCGCACCGGCAATGCGGTTGCCGCCCTCGGGGAAGAACGAAACGATGCGTTTGCCGCTCTTTTGCGGCCTCAGCTGCGGGCGCAGGGTGCGCCGCTCGGGGTCGGTGCCGTCGGCCACGGGCGGAATGTCCACCTGCCGCGCCGCGCTATCGTTTTCCCCCAATACGGGAATAACGCGCGAAAAACAGGCCTCCTCGCCCCAGTTCACCATTTCGCGCGTATAGGCACGCAGTTCGTAGTAACCGGCGCGCACGGGCAGTTCGAGCGCAATGTCGCCCTCTGCCCTGCCGAGACTGTCGAGGCGTAGAAGACGGCGTTGAGCTATGCGCCCGCAATCGTCCAGCAATTCCACGTAGAGCACCTTGCTCACCGGTTCGGGGCGCAGCGTGGAAGCACGCACCACGTAGGCTTTGAACCACAGCGTCTCGCCCTCCATATAGGCATCGTTGTCGGTATGCAGGTAAACCTTTTCCCGGGGGTACTGGTTGTCGAAGCCGGATAGCGTTTTGAAATATGCAAACAACCGTTCGGCATCGCCGCCTTGCCCTTGCGCGCTGATCCAGCCAAAGAGAAAGATGACAACAATATATAATGCGTGTTTCATTTCAGATATTTTTTGCAAAAATACGCTTTTCCTGCTTGAAACTCATCTATTTCCTTTTTGTTATTTACTGAAAACGCCACCCGCGCGCCCTTATTTGCCGGAAAATAAAATTTTCGTCCGTTTTTTACGTTATAGAGAAAGGCCTCGCAGCAAGTACCGGTCTTTTGCGCCCCTCGCAAAAGTAACTTATCTGCCAAGAAACACGCCAAACAAGCAAAAATATATACCTTTGCAGAAAACTATATTAGTTAACTCACACATATATAATATGTATCGGCTCCATCGCCTTTTTCGCCTTTCGCTTCTGACGCTCCTGCTGTGGGCGGCGGGCGGCCTTGCCGTGCTGCGGGCACAGCAAGACCCCTCGTTCGTGCATTACTGGCAGATGGAGACGCAGTTCAACCCCGCCGCCGCAGGGCGCACGCCGCAGCTCAACATCACCGCCGCCCTCCAAACGCACGCCATGGGCTACGAGGACGCGGGCAGCACGATGTACGCCGGCGCAGACATGGCGTTTGCCATAAAAAAGACGCGCCACGGCGTGGGCGTGCTCTTCCAGAACGATGAGTTCGGCCTCTTCTCGCACAAGCGCTTCAGCCTGCAATACGCCTTCCACTTCAAGCTTTGGGGCGGGCACTTGGGCATCGGCGCGGAGGTGGACATGCTCAACGAGTCGATAACTGGCTCTAAGGTGGAACTCAACGATTCCAACGACCCGGCATTTCCCAACACAGACCTTTCGGGTTCCAAGTTCGACGCCTCCGTCGGGCTTTTCTACACACACAAGCACTGGTACGCCGGAGCGGCGATGCAGCACGTTACCGCACCGACCATCTATATGGGCGAGACAAACGAGTATAAAGTAAAATCGGTGTATAATTTTACGGCGGGATACAATATTCGCACCAAAAATCCGTTCTTTAACATAGCACCCTCTGTGTTATTGCGCTACGACGGCGTGAATTTCCGCAGCGACATCACCGCTCTGCTACGTTTCGCCAAGGAGCGCAACAGGATTTACGGCGGCGTGGGTTACAGCCCGCTCCATTCCGTTACCTTCCTCGTCGGCGGCATGTTCCACGGCGTGGATTTGAGTTATTCTTACGAGGCCAACACCTCGGGCATGACGTTCGGCGCGGGCCAGCATGAGATAACCCTCGGCTACCGCCTCGACCTCGACCTCGGCAAGAAAGGAAAGAACCTGCACCGCAGCGTGCGCTATCTGTAGTAGGGGCGTTTTTGAAAAAGCCCCCCCTAAAACAC
>JALFUO010000101.1 GCA_022784065.1 Bacteroidales bacterium
AACGCCCGGAATTTGGTTGCCGGCATTAGTTGAACCATGCGGCGCACTCGGCGGGCGTTTTGCAAAACGCCCCTACTCGTGAGACCTTGACGAATTTACAAGTAAACGAGTAAACGAGGCATAAAAGTTTTGCTAATTATATTTCACTTGAGTAACATGTCTTGTTTACTTATATTTCTGTCGTTCTCAATGAGCGCGAGGAGTTTGTCCACGGCTTCCGCCTCTGGTATATTCATCTCCACGCACTCCTTGCCGCGATAGAGGCTGATGCGCCCGCGCGCCGCGCCGACGTAGCCGTAATCGGCATCGGCCATCTCGCCCGGTCCGTTGACGATGCAGCCCATAACGGCTATTTTCAGTCCCGTGAGGTGCGCCGTGGCGTCTTTCACGCGGCGCAGCGTGCCTTGCAGGTCGTAGAGCGTGCGCCCGCAGCCCGGGCAACTGATATATTCCGTCTTCGTGGTGCGTGCACGCACGGCCTGCAAAATGCCGAAAGCTGTGTCGTCGCACACAGCCTCGCTCAGCGGTTCGCTGCCCTGCGGCGTTCGGGCAAAGAGGAAGAGGCCGTCGCACAGTCCGTCGAAGAGCAACGCGCCCGTATCGGCGGCGGCTTGCAGGCGGAAGGCATCGGCATCAGCCGCGCCCAGTGCGTAATGCTCGAAGAATACCACGGGATTTGCAAGTTCCTCGCGCCACAGTTCATGCACCAAAGCCCGCTGCTCGCCGAGACGGTTGGCATGGGCCGACTGGGCAATCACCACCATCTCGGGATGCTGGCGCAGGCAAGCAAGCACTTCTTCCGTGAGTTGCAGATAACTCAAAAACACAAACTTCACGGCAGCGGGGCACGCGCCCACGAGCATCAGAAGATTTGCGGGGAAGGCAGGATAGGTGTTTGCCTCGCCCTGCCATGCAGCCGCGTCCACGATGTAGCCCGCGCCCGGCACGCGCTTTTCGAGCGGCGGCAGAGCCGTGCCGCAATAGATATAATCGGGAGCCGTATGCCCCACGGTGCGTTCGCCGCGTGTCTGCGCTCCGATGACCACTGGCGCGTTTGTGCCCCCGATGTTACCCACGGCACGGGTAGGGCGGCGGGAGGGCCTGAGATAGTCGAAGTCGGGGGCAGCCTTGCCAGGAATGAAAGGATGGCCGCCGCGCTGCGTCACATATTTTGCCAGATGATACGCCACGGGGATTTCGCACTCGGGATTTTCCGAAAGGCTCACGCGCAGCGTGTCGCCGATGCCGTCGGCCAGCAGTGCGCCGATACCCGCCGCGCTCTTGATGCGCCCGTCCTCGCCTTCGCCGGCTTCCGTAACGCCCAGATGCAGCGGGAAGTCCATGCCCTCGTCGGCCATGGCCTTGCACAGAAGGCGCACGGAGCGCACCATGACCACGGTGTTAGAGGCTTTTATCGACACCACCGCGTCCTTAAAGCCCTCGCGCACGCAAACGCGCAGAAACTCCATGCAGCTCTCCACGATGCCCTCGGGCGTGTCGCCGTAGCGGCTCATGATACGGTCGGACAGCGAGCCGTGGTTCACGCCGATGCGCAGCGCCGTGCCGTGGGCGCGGCAGATGCAGAGGAGTTTGACGAACCGCTCTTCGAGGCGGCGCAATTCTTCGGCGTAGGCCTCGTCGGTGTATTCGATATGCTTGAACTTCCGGGCGGGGTCGACGTAGTTGCCGGGATTGATGCGCACTTTCTCCACAATCTCCGCGGCCACGTCTGCCACGTTGGGATTGAAATGTATGTCCGCCACAAGCGGCGTGTCGAATCCTTCGCGGCGCAGCGTTTCCTTAATCTCGCGCAGCGCCTCCGCCTCGCGCGTGCCTTGTGCCGTGAGGCGCACGTAGTCGGCGCCCGCCTCGATGATGGTGCGGCATTGCGCGGCAGAAGCCGCCGCGTCGGCGGTGGGCGTGGTGGTCATGCTCTGAATGCGCAGCGGGTGGTCGCCGCCGAGCGGGCAGTTGCCGATGCGCACCTCGTGCGACTTGCGCGGCGCGTAGTTGAACAGGTTGGGCTGTCCGTCGTGCCAGTCGTAAAGTTCGGGCGGCAGGGCGGCGTTGATAGGGTCTGATGCCATCGTTTTATGTTTTTGAAAAACAAGTTTACTCGTCTACTCGTTTACTCTTCTACTCGTTTACTTGTTTACTAAATCAATCAATTAGTCTTGAACTTATAGTTAACGCCTGCCAGTTCGGCATTGGCGCGCACGATTTTGTCTTTCAGTCCTTCCTTATAGGCTGCCAGTTTTTCGGCCAACGAGGCATCGGCCACCGCCAGCATCTGCGCGGCGAGAATAGCGGCATTGAGCGCGCCGTTCACACCCACCGTTGCCACGGGAATGCCGGGAGGCATCTGCACGATAGAGAGCAGCGCGTCGAGTCCGTCGAGCATGCCCTTGACAGGTACGCCGATCACGGGCACGGTGCTCGAAGCGGCAATCACACCCGGCAGCGCGGCAGCCATGCCTGCGCCGGCAATGATGACACGTATGCCGCGCGGCGCGGCGTTGCGTGCAAAGTCTTCCACCTCGGCGGGCGTGCGGTGTGCCGAGAGGGCATGGAGTTCGAAGGGGATTTCAAGTTCGTCGAAAAAGCGTGCCGCCTTTTCCATCACGGGCAGGTCTGACGTAGAGCCCATGATAATGCTGACTAATGGTTTCATCGTATATATTATTAATGTGTGTCTGAAAATGATTATCCGCCTACAAAATTACTAAAAGTATTTCATTTCCTATAAGAGCGTGCCTATTATAACGCCTTTGCCACAAGCAATGCAAATATGCAAAAATACGGGAAGCAACGTGGGCGACTTCATGCGCGCCTGCTGCTTCCCGCTTTTATTGTTTTATTTTTCTCCCGGTTACGCCTCGTCGAAGAGAGAGGGTTGCCTGTCGCCTTCGGCAAGCGCTTCGCCCTCGGTGTCCTCGTCCAGCTCCTCGGGTTCAGGTTCGGGGAAGCGGGTAGGCTCTAACTCCTCCACGCGCTCCACGGCGCAGGTGGTGAGGCGCTTGCCCTTGGCCTTGAAGCCTTTGACGGCGATGTATTCCTCCACGTCCACAACCATAGGGTCGCGGAAGGCATCTGCGCCGCCGTAGACGAGGCTGATGCGCGGATAGGCCTGGTCGGTGAGCAGCACGAGGCGCGAAGCCGGATTGTCGCCCAAGAAGTTCATCGGACGCGTCTGCGCCGTGCGCTCTAAGCAGAAGCGCTTCACGTAGGCAAAACCTTGCTGGTCGGCATCGAAGAGCACCGCGCTCCACACCTTGCTGGCATCGAACTTCTCCACGCGGAGAATGCCCGTAGGCTCGTAGTGGTTGTTCACGTCGAAGGAGGTGGTGTAGAAATTGCCGTTTTCCAAAACCACGAGCACTTGGTCGTCCGAATGGAACTCGCCGAGATATTGCCCGCGCTCGTCGTAGTTGAGGCGTTGCACGTCGTGATCGAACCACACCTTGCGCCCGCCGAGCGTGGAACCGCCGAGGGCTTTGAGCGAGATGTGGTGGACGGGCAGTTTGGTGAGCAGGTTGCCCCGGCTCTGACGGCCCTTGACGAGAATTTCGCCGAAATCTTTCTCAAACGAAACGCGCTTGAGCTTCGGGTTGGGGCGCAGCGTCACCTTGATAATCTCCGCCTCGCCGTTGCCGTTGGCCGTGAGGTAGAGCACCTCGGAGCCGGGCGTGCCGAGCGTGAGGTCGTATTCGCGGTCGTGGGTGATAGAGGTGACGTTGAAGCGTTTGAGGAACGTGCTGCCCGTCTTGCCGTCGCGATAAACGGCATTATAGATGGTGCGCTTGTCGTTGCGCTTGAACACGTCGATGTGTATGATGCTCAGCTTCTTGTTCTTTTCAGCCGTAGAGCGCGCCGTGCTGCCGATAAACACCTTGTCCTGCACACGCGTGATTTTATAGGTGCCGTCGGAGTAGAAAATAATCACGTCGTCGATGGGCGAGCAGTTGGCCACGAACTCGTCCTTTTTCAGCCCCGTGCCCATAAAGCCGTCTGTGCGGTTGATGTAGAGTTTCTCGTTGGCCTCGATGACCTTCGTGGCTTCGATGTTGTCGAAAGAGCGGATTTCCGTTTTGCGCGGGAACTGGTGCGCGTATTTATCTTTAATCAACTGGTACCAGTTGGCAGTGACGCTCACCATATCGGCAAGGTCGCGGTCGATACGTGCCACCTCGTCCTTCATGCGAGCGATGAGTTCGTCGGCCTTGTCCTTGTTGAATTTCAGAATACGCGCCATGCGGATTTCCATAAGGCGGAGAATGTCGTCCTTCGTCACCTCGCGGATAAACTGCGGGTAGAACGGCGTGAGGCGCTCGTCGATATGCGCGCAGGCGGCGTCCATATCTTTCGCGTTCTCAAAGGCTCGGTCCTTATAGATGCGCTCCTCGATGAATATCTTTTCCAAAGAGGCGAAGTGCAGGCTTTCCAGCAATTCGCCGCGGCGGATAAGCAGTTCCTTGCGCAGCAGGTCCTTGGTGTTCTCCACGCTGCGGCGCAGCACGTCGCTCACGGTGAGGAACTTGGGGCGCTTCTCGTCGATGACGCAGCAGTTTGGCGAGATAGAGACCTCGCAGTCGGTAAAGGCGTAAAGCGCGTCGATTGCCTTGTCGCTCGACGTGCCGGGCGTGAGGTGCACCAATATTTCCACGCCGGCGGCCGTGTTGTCGTCCACCTTGCGGATTTTGATTTTCCCCTTGTCGTTGGCTTTGAGAATGCTGTCGATCAGGCTCGTGGTGGTCTTGCCGAAGGGAATTTCGCGGATAGCGAGCGTCTTGTTGTCGATTTTCTCAATCTTGGCGCGAACTTTCACGTTGCCGCCGCGCATACCGTCGTTGTAGCGCGACACGTCGATGCTGCCGCCCGTGAGGAAGTCGGGGTAGAGGCTGAACGGCTCGCCGTGCAGGTAACTGATGGCGGCATCGCAGAGTTCGCCAAAGTTGTGCGGCAGAATTTTCGCCGAAAGTCCCACGGCAATGCCTTCCGCGCCCTGCGCCAGGAGTAGCGGGAACTTCACAGGGAGCGACACCGGCTCCTTGTTGCGCCCGTCGTAGGAGAGTTTCCACTCCGTGGTTTTGGGGTTGAACAGCACGTCGAGGGCAAACTTGGAGAGCCGCGCCTCAATATAACGCGGCGCGGCGGCATCGTCGCCCGTAAGGATATTGCCCCAGTTGCCCTGGCAGTCGATGAGCAGTTCCTTCTGCCCGAGCTGCACGAGGGCATCGCCGATAGAGGCGTCGCCGTGCGGGTGGAACTGCATCGTGTGACCCACGATATTGGCCACCTTATTGTAGCGCCCGTCGTCGAGCCGCTTCATAGAGTGGAGTATGCGGCGCTGCACGGGTTTGAGACCGTCGCCGAGGTGCGGCACGGCACGCTCGAGGATAACGTAAGAGGCATAATCGAGAAACCAGTGCTGATACATGCCGGTCAGTTGCAGGTTCCCGTCGCTGTCTTTCACGTCGGACGGTTGGTAAGAAGAATGTGCTTGTTCTTGCGGATTTTCATTTGCGCCGTCTTGCGGCGTAAGGTTTGCATCTTCGCTCATGGAAAAGAAAAGGGGGTTATTTGATGCAAAAATATAAAAAAAGCAATTATCTGCCGTGGAAAAGGCGGTTTGATTGCTTCTCGGCGGGCAAAAAAGGCGGGGGAAAGGGGCGGCGCACTTAATTCTTTGTGGGCGCGTTCTTGCAAACGTCCTGTATCACGAGGCCGGCGAGCGTCAGGCCGAATATGGCGGTGATGTGCATCAGCGAACCGTTGATTTGCGCCTTGCGGGCATCCAGCGCGCCCAGCGAAGAGGCTTCGGGCGGCGTGCCGGCATTGGGCAGGAGCTCGTCGCTGAAGACGCACTTGAACTTGCGGCGCGGCAGTTGCCCAGTGCGCTTGAAGCGGCGGCGCAAGGCCGCGCCCAGCGGGCAGCCTGCCACTTTCCAAAACTCGGCGACGCGGATGCGTGTCGGGTCCATTTTCAAGGCTGCGCCCATTGAGGAGAAGAAGCGCACGGGCAGAGAGGTGGCGTGAAGGATAAGGGCGGCTTTGTCGGCAAGCGCGTCGATGGCATCTATCACGTAGTCAAAACTTTCCAGTTGGAACTGCGCCGCCGTTTCGGGCGTGTAGACCGTTTTCAGCCCTATGATTTCTGCCTCGGGGCTGATGCTGCGCAGGCGTTCGCAGAGCACGTCGATTTTATATTGCCCTACGGTTTGTGTGGTGGCGGGCAGTTGGCGGTTGATGTTGCTCTCGCTCACGCGGTCGGGGTCGACCATCGTGATGTGCCCAACGCCGGTGCGCACTAGGCTTTCGGCGCACCAGCTGCCCACGCCGCCCACGCCGAAGAGCAGCACACGCGTCTCTTTAAGGCGTTGCAGCGCATCGGTGCCGAGGAGCAGCTGCGTGCGGTTGAATATTTCGCTATACATAATATATATATAAGTAAGGGGCGTATCCGGGAAGAATACGCCCCCAATCTTTTTGGCTTTGTTATTTGATGACCTTGCGGCCGTTTACGATATAGATGCCGCGGCGCGGCAGGGCGTTGAGGCGGCGTCCTTGCAGGTCGTAGATGTCAGGCTGCTTGTCGCGCGTTTGCGACGCGGCCTTGATGCCTGTAGTACCCGTGAGTTCTGCGATGAGCGCGGCGGCATTGGCTTCCACCGTGGGGTTTTCGTAGATTTGCCAGGTGCTTCCTGCATCGCTGTTCAGCCATATATTCACAGGCGTAGACAATTGCGGGCTCGCGCAGAGGTAATTGTCGCTGGCTGTGGTGGTATTGAATGTGAAGCCATTGGTGATGGGCGCGATGTTAATCGGCGTAGGCGTGTCGGTGAGCGAGCAGGGGCGTCCCGTCACGGCGTACTTTTGCGCGCCTGCGTTGCAGAGAAAATATTGTCCGCCTACGTTGAAGATAAACCAGTTGCTGTTGGGCTGAGTCACGTCGACGGTGGCAGCGTAGTCGGAGGTATACATCGTTTCGCCAGCGTTGGCCACCTTCGTTGCTTCGCCCAGCCAGATGCTTGCGGCACTTTGCGAGGGTTTGTAAATCAGTCGGCCGAGGCCGTAGGGGTTGTGCAGCACGTAGGGCGTACCGTTTTCCAGTTCCGAGAGCGATGAAATCTTCTTCAGCTCGCCCGTTTCGGTTGAACCGCCGCCCGTTTCGCCGCCTCCGCCACCGCTGCCAGTGGCGGGCTGTCCGTAGAGGTGAATCTCATTGATGAAGAGATGGTCGCCGTAGCCTTCGTTGAAAGTGAGGCGGAAATAGCGTCCCGTTGCCGTGGCGGGCAGAATGGCTTGCGGGCGGAGCACGTTGGCCATAGATACATTGCTGCAAGCCGTGGTCCACGCATAGCCGTCGGCAGAGGTCTCGACGGTGACGGCGCGGGGGTTGTAGCTCACGTTGTTAGTGCCGTAAGAATAGCGTTTCGTGTAAAATTCCAGAGCCTTAAGTTCGTAGTCCTCGGGGGCTTTGATGACGACATAGTGCGGGAAATTGACGGTCGAGGCATCCCATTGCGAGTGCCAATAAGAGTCTTCGTCGCCGTCGAGCACCTGGGCGGCTCGTCCGTTGGAGCCTTCGCCCGTCGTTTCCTGGTCGCTCCAAGCAGTCACCGTCCACGCGGCGGGGTCGATCAGCTCTGCGCCGCCGAGCTCCATACTGTATTCTATGCCCAGTGCCTTGTTGATGGCCTGCTGCACGCGGGCTTTGAGGTTGTCGAGGTTGATATTGTTCACCACGCTGTCGTCAGAGTTGACCGACATGCTCGTGCTGCCCTGCACCGTAGCGCCGTAGCCGCCGGAGGTCATGTAGAAACAGCCCGGATACTCGTTAGCCACGCCGTGTCCGTAGTCGTTGCGTGCGCCGACAGAGGTGCCGCCGTCGGTGTGGGTGTAGGAGCCTCGGTTGAGGTGATACCACATATTGTTGCTTGCCGAGTGGGCGTAGCAGTTGCGGAAGTAGGCCTTGCGCAGCGTTTGGCCATTGGCAGAGATATAGTTTTCGAGGAAAGAATAGAAGGCCGAGGGAGAGAAGTTCTTGGTAGACCCTGCCATACGGTGGGTGGCGAGATATTGCCATTCGCTTTCGCCTTCCAGCCTGTACCAAGCCGAAATCAGCATGCTGTTGTAGGTCACCGTCGCGCCGTTCTCGTTCACCACTTTTTGGGAATAGGGCGTGGCGTTGCAGATAAACTGCACGAACTGTCCCGGCGTCCAGAGCGTGCCTTGCTTGAAGGCTTTGGTGCCCGTACCTTCGTTGCCGAAGCGCCCGATGGTGACGCCATCTCCCGAGTCGAAGGTGTTGGATTTCTTATAATCGGGCAGGTTGGGGTCGGCGTCGGTGTCGCCATTGTCCCACACGGAGAAGATCACGTCGCGGCGGCCGGCGTTGACCTGAATGCCCATATACATATTTGCCTGCCCGATGCACATGGCGTAAGTGCCCACGAAGTCGTGCCCCGAGGGTATCATCACTTCTTGGTAGAGCCAATCGCAATTGCCCGACGGCGCAGAAGCGGCCGAGTGCCATATATGTGTCGACGGCGAGGAAAGGTTGCTGGCGAGATAGGCCGTGGCAGCCCCGTTTTCTTTGTAGAATTTCCAGTTGCTCATTGAGCCGAAGCGGCTGCCTGTGTTGGAGAGCGTGAACTTATACCAGCCGGCCTCGGGGAAGTTAACGCCGGTAAATGCCGTGGCGTCGCCTTCGGACGAGCCTTTGCTAAGCGAGATGTTGCCGCTGTAAATATTTGCGCCCGTGGTGGCCGAGGCGATGGTCAGCGCGAGCGTGCCTGAATAAATCAGGCTGCCCGAGCAAGCCGACAGCGTGGCTTTGGCATAGCCTGCGGGAAAGTGGATATACTGCACGCACGTGTAGCCCGAGGGCCAAGACGTGAGTTTGCTTGTGTTGAGCTCGGAGTTGGCAACCGATGCGCCGTTTTGTTCATAATAACCGCGGCAAGCAGTGATAACGTCGGGCGCGGTCTGATAGTTTTGCGCCGACAAAGGGCCCGGCAGCCATACTGCGAGCGTCAATAAGAAAGCGATTAGTTTAGGGTACATGTTATTTTGGAGGTTGAGATTTAAGGCATAAATCTGCGGACTATGTGCCGCGCATACTTTAATGCTGCCGCTAAGATACGTATTTTCTTATAATATAATGCAAACTTTTCAGCGGTTTTTCTTTGAAAAAATAGCGTATAACCCTCCGATAATCAAAATGCTACCACGCTTGCCAGTCCGCACGCGAAGCCCACGGCCGTGCCCAGTCCCACCTCGCCGAGGGTGTGCTGGCGCAAGATGAGCCGCGCGGTGCACACCATGCCGCAGAGCAGGATGGTGAGGCAGAGCCATGCGGTGGGGTCGAAGGGAATAATGAAGGAGAAGCCCATCAATGCGCCCACCACGCCGCCCGATGCCGCCGCGTGGGTGCTTACCTTCAGGCGGCTGTTGAGCAGTCCGCACACCACCTGTATGGCCAGTGCGCCCACGATGATGCTCTGCGAGAAGCGCGGCATATGAATGGCGTTCATCGTGTAGAGCAGGGCGGCGTAGCTGGCTATGGAGAGCAGATAGGGCACGAAGCGCCGCTCACGCTTGCCGAGCTGATGGCGCGTCCAGCCGTTGAACTTTCGGTAGAGGTAAATCGCGAAGCGCGGAATGAGAATGGTGAACACGTAGACCATTGCCAGCAGCACGAGTTTCGTGGCGATGGGCAGCATGTTCAGGTAACTGAACGCCAGCAACGGCACGAACGCCATTACGGGCAGATAAAAGGGCGAGAAGATGAGCGAAACCACCTGCGCCGTGAGCACAATCACGTAGTCCTTGCGCGTGGCGCGGGGCTCTGACGGGATATTCGGGGACACAATATTATATATATTAGTAGACGAGTTTTTTAGTAAACAAGTAGACGAGTAAAGTTAGTCATTCCTTGCGCAGCCTTGCGGGCGGCAGTCCCGCCGCGTCGCGATACTTCGCCACGGTGCGCCGCGCCACGGGGAAGCCCTCCTGCTTCAGCAGGGCGGCGAGGGCTTCGTCGGCAAGCGGGTGCTTCTTGTCCTCCGCTGCAATCAGCTCGCGCAGCCGCGCTTTGATTTGCCGGGCGGAGAGTTCCTCGCCGTCGGTGCCGGTGAAGAGTTGGGAGAAGAAGAATTTGAGGGGATAAGTGCCGTACACCGTCTGCACGTATTTGCTGCTCGTCACGCGCGAGGCCGTCGATATGTCCACGCCCGCCCGTTCCGCCACCTCGCGCAGCGTCATGGGGCGCAGGAGCGTCTCGTCGTCGTCGGCTTTGAAAAAGTCCTGCTGCATCTCCGCAATGGCCTGCATCACGGTGAGCAGCGTCGCGCGGCGGCGATCCAGCAGATTGAGGAAACTCTTGGCGGCCTCCACCTTCTTCCGCGCATACACGTAAGCGTCCTTTTGGCTGCGCGTGAGCGTGCCCTTGGCGTCGGCATACTGCTCTATGCTCTCCCGGAAGGCGCGGCTCACGTGGAGTTCGGGCACATCGCCGCCGTTGAGCGTCACGCGGGGCGTGCCGTCGCTGTCGAGCGTCACGTAGAAGTCGGGCACCACGGTGGGCGCGGTCTCCGCCGCCCCTGCCTCATAGGCCGCTGCCGGGCGCGGGTTGAGATGTTGCAGCGTACGGCGCACGTGCTCGAAGGTGTCGTCGTCGATATTCAGCCGCTGCTTCACCAAGTCCCAATGGTGGTCGGCAAAATCTTTGAAATATCTGTCCACCACGGCCAGTGCCAGCCGCGTGTAGGGCGTTTGCCTTTCAGGGTCGGTGAGTTGCAGGCGCAGGCATTCTTTCAGGTCGCGCGCGCCGATGCCTCGCGGCTCGAATTGCTGCAACACGCGGAGCGCCTCTTCCAGTTCGTACACCGCCGCGTCTATGCCGCGCGAGAAACTCAGCTCGTCGGCAATCGTTTCCAGCGGCTTGCGCAGAAAGCCGTCGTCGTCGAGCGAACCGATGAGGTATTCCACCAGCTCTCCCTGCCGCTCCGACAGGTGATGCTCGCCAGCCTGCTGCCTCAGCGCCTCGAAAAACGAGAGGCCGTCCGCCGCTTCCAGCCCGCGCCGTCCGTCGTCGGCTTCTGCCCGCGCCTGCAGATAGTCGGGCACGTCGTCGGCCGTGAGATAGTCGGCCAGCAAGTCGCCCGTGGCATCGGCAGCGGGGCCCGCGCCGTCGGCTTCATAATCATCGTCGCCGTCGGGTGCGCTGCCGGCGGCATCTTCCTGTTCGCGGTAAGCATCGTCGCCGTCGTTTTCTTCCAAAGCCGCATTGTCGAGCATCTCGGCGCGCACGCGCTCCGCCAGTTCCGTAACGGGCAGTTCCACGAGCTTAGCCACCGCCACCTGTAGCGACGATTGCTGCTGCGTCTGTGTTGCGGCTTGCGCCTGTTCTAAATGTTGCTTTGACATAACTATTTGCGCCACGCGCCCCTATTCTTTGGCAAAAGTACGCTTTTTTGTGCATTTTATCAGCAAAACGCGCGTTTTCTTATATGAGCCGCGCCCCTCTTTCGCATAAAATCCCTATTTTTGCCATTAAGATTATTTTCCCCATAAATATATCCATAAATATATTCTACACATTATGGCACAAGCACCCGAGTTTAAGTATGCTCCGATGTTCCAGCCCGGAAAGGACGACACGGAGTACTATCTGTTTTCAAAAGACCACGTGAGCCTCGGCGAGTTCGAGGGACACCCCATCCTCAAAGTCGAGGCCGAAGGCATTTCCAAGATGATACGCCAGGCCTTCCGCGACGTGTCGTTCCTCCTGCGCCGCGCCCACAACGAGCAGGTGGCTAAAATCCTCACCGACCCCGAGGCGTCCGACAACGACAAGTACGTGGCGCTCACCTTCCTGCGCAACGCCGAGGTGGCCGCCAAGGGACAGCTCCCCCTCTGCCAGGACACGGGCACCGCCATCGTGCACGGCGAGAAAGGACAGCAGGTGTGGACGGGCTTCTGCGACGAAGAAGCCATCTCGCGCGGCGTTTACGACACCTACACCACCGAAAACCTGCGCTACTCGCAGAACGCGCCGCTCACCATGTACGACGAGGTGAACACTAAGTGCAACCTCCCCGCGCAAATCGACATCGAGTCAACCGAAGGCATGGAATACCATTTCCTCTGCGTCACCAAAGGCGGCGGCTCGGCCAACAAAACCTATCTCTACCAAGAAACTAAGGCTATCCTCAACCCCGCCACGCTCGTGCCCTTCCTCGTGGGCAAGATGAAGACGCTCGGCACAGCCGCCTGCCCGCCTTACCACATTGCCTTCGTCATCGGCGGCACGTCGGCCGAGAAGAACCTGCTCACCGTGAAGCTCGCCTCTACGCACTACTATGACAACCTCCCCACCACGGGCGACGAGACGGGACGCGCCTTCCGCGACGTAGCGCTCGAAAAGCAACTCCTCGACGAAGCCCACCGCATAGGGCTCGGCGCACAGTTCGGCGGCAAATACTTCGCCCACGACATCCGCGTAATCCGCCTGCCGCGCCACGGCGCAAGCTGCCCCGTGGGGCTCGGCGTGAGCTGCTCCGCCGACCGCAACATCAAGTGCAAGATCAACAAGGACGGACTTTGGATAGAGCGCATGGACGACAATCCCGGCAGCCTTATCCCCGCAGAGCTCCGCGCCGCAGGCGAAGGCAACGCCGTGAAAATCGACCTCAACCGCCCCATGGCCGAAGTGCTCGCCGAATTGGCAAAATATCCCGTGGCCACGCGCCTCTCGCTCAACGGCACCATCATCGTGGGCCGCGACATCGCCCACGCCAAGCTCAAGGAACGCCTCGACCGAGGCGAAGCGCTGCCCGACTACATCAAGAATCACCCCATCTACTATGCAGGCCCTGCCAAGACGCCCGCCGGTATGGCGTGCGGCTCTATGGGCCCCACCACGGCAGGCCGCATGGACCCCTACGTAGACCTCTTCCAAAGCCACGGCGGCTCAATGGTGATGCTCGCCAAGGGCAACCGCTCGCAGCAGGTCACCGATGCCTGCCGGAAGCACGGCGGCTTCTATCTCGGCTCCATCGGCGGCCCGGCGGCAATCCTTGCCCAAAACAACATTAAGTCTATCGAATGCGTGGAATATCCCGAACTGGGAATGGAAGCCATTTGGAAAATCGAGGTGGAAGACTTCCCCGCCTTCATTCTCGTGGACAACAAGGGCAACGACTTCTTCCAGCAAATCAAGCCCCGCTGCGCGGGCTGCAAATAAGAGGCCTGGAATAGCCTTGCCCCCCGGCAATCTATTAATATCGAGGGAAACGCACCCGCGCGGAGCGTTTCCCTCGATTTCGTCTTTGGGGTAACAGATTTCGGATACCCTTACCATTTATGGGATGATTTTGCAAAATGGGCGCAGGGCGCAACCGCGCCGCCTTCGCTTGCCAGCCCGTGGCACAACTTGGCGCGTTTTGGCAGAACGGCACAAAAGCATATCTTTGCATCAGCGAAAAGAGGAAGAGCGCGGGCTTTTCCTCTTTTCGCGTTTTTGGGGCAAACTATCTTATATGAGCGGAAAAATTGTCTTATATGACCGTGAAAATTATAAGCAAGGGCGGAAAAATTTGCTCCTTGATAATTGTCACGATGTGCTTTTAAGTGAAAATTTCCTTGATTTCCGTGGATTTTTTCTCGGGGCAAATTTTCCTTTTCTTAATTATCCCTAAACTTTCGCGCCGCGCCGCCTTAACGATTGCAAATGCTCCTGTAACTCTCTGCGCAGGGCGTGGCGCGGCATTAAGAATATTTGTATTTTCCGGCTTTTCAACAAAGGGGGCAAAAGGACTCGTTAGCGAGTTTGTTGTATAACAATAGCGCAAGGGGCGCACCGCGCGGCGCGCCCCTTGCGCTATTGTTCCCGAACATTCGGCCGGGGGCGTTGGCTTGGCTTAGCTCAGCCCTATGATTTCGCCGCCGATATAATCGATGTGATTGGCCTGCGGGTCTTTGGGCAAGCCGGGCATGCGCAGTATGTCGCCCGCAATGGCCACGATCATCTCTGCGCCCGCGTTGATCACTACGTCGCGAATCTGGAAGTCGAAGCCCGAGGCCGCACCGTAACGCTTGGCATCGGCCGAGAAGGAGAACTGCGTCTTGGCGATGCAGACGGGGAACTGCGACATACCGCCCTCTTCTGCCAATTTGAGCCGCTTGAGGGCGGCGGGGGCGAAGGTGACGCCCGATGCGCCGTAAATGCTGCGGGCAACTTTTTCTATCTTGGCCTTCAAGGGGTCAGCGTCGGCGTAAGTGAACTGCAGGGGGCCGGAGGGGCGGCGCTCGATGGTGTCCGCCACGAGCCGCGCCATTTCCGCCGCACCCGCGCCGCCGTCGCTATAAGCATAGTTGATGACGAAGGGCACGCCGAGCGTCTGTTCGCAATGGGCGCGCAGCAGGGCCATTTCTTCGTCGGTGTCGCCGGCAAAGTGGTTGAACACCACGAGCACCGTCTGCCCGAAACCTTGCAGGTTGCGCACGTGGCGGTCGAGGTTGGCAAGACCTGCGCGCAACCCCTCTTCGTTGGGCTCTTTGATTCGGTCGAGGGGCACGCCGCCGTGCATTTTCAGTCCTTGCGCCGTGGCCACGATGACGGTGAGGTCGGGACGCAGTCCGCTCTTGCGGCAGAGGATATTGTAGAACTTCTCTGCGCCGAGGTCGGCACCGAATCCAGCCTCCGTGATGGTATATTCGGAGTGGGCCATTGCCATGCGCGTGGCGAGGAGAGAGTTGCAACCGTGGGCGATGTTGGCGAAGGGGCCGCCGTGCACGATGGCGGGCGTGTTTTCAGTGGTCTGCACGAGATTGGGCTGAATGGCATCTTTAAGGAGTACCATGATGGAGCCAGCCACGCCGAGGTCTTTCACGGTGAAAGGCTTTCCCTCGTAGGTGTAGCCGAGGAGTATGTTCTCGATGCGCCGGCGCAGGTCGTCCTCATCGGCTGCGAGGCAGAGGATGGCCATGAGTTCGGAGGCGGGGGTGATGTCGAAGCCAGCCTGCGCGGGCAGCCCGTTCGTGGAAGGTCCGAGCCCCGTGACGATGGAGCGCAGGGAGCGGTCGTTGACGTCGAGCACGCGCCGCCACAGCACTTCTTTCAGCCCGAAGCCTTCGGCACGGTGCTGGTAGAGATAGTTGTCGAGGAGGGCGGCAATCATGTTGTGGGCGGAGGTAATGGCGTGGAAGTCGCCCGTGAAGTGGAGGTTGATGCGTTCCATAGGCAGCACCTGAGCGTAGCCGCCGCCTGCCGCGCCGCCTTTCATGCCGAAGCAGGGGCCGAGCGAGGGCTCGCGCAGGGCCACGACGGCTTTACGGCCAATCTTGTTGAGGCCGAGGGCGAGGCCGATAGACACGGTGGTCTTGCCGATGCCTGCCTTGGTGGCGGTGATGGCGGTGACGAGGATAAGCTTGCCTGCCTTGCCGCCTGCCCGTTCTACGAGCGAGAGGGGGAGCTTGGCGATGTGCTTGCCGTAGTGCTCGATGTCGTCGGGGCTGATGCCCATAGCGGCTGCCACCTCTCCTATGGGCCTGAGGGGCGTGGCGTGTGCGATTTCGATGTCTTTTTTCATTATTATCTTATATGGAATTTAATTATTTCGTGTGCAAAGATAGTGCAAGGCGAGAGGAGAAAAAAGGAAGAACGCAAGTTTTTCCTTTTTTCGCCCGAGCCGCAGCCTATCTTATTAAAAGATAGTGCAAGGCGAGCGCAAGCGAGTTTAGTTCGTTTTTTTACGACAACTTAGACAACTTTTGACAACTTATTTCGAGATTTTTGGCTGTGCAACCGTTTTAATGTGACGACAACTGGGACAACTTCTGACAACTTTCAGTTGTCTTTCAGCATGCGAGGCGGGCGTATAAAATACGCCCCGTTGTCTATGTTGTTGTCATATTAAGCGCAAAATTGTCAGATTTGGAGTTGTCTTTTGTTGTTAAAGTTGTCGTAAAAATTAATCGTTGGAAATTTTGCCGAGTGCAGCCTGTCTAATTAATACGCCCCTACTGCCCTGACTTGACTATTTGGTAGCAACGGGCGGCGTTTTGGGGCGCGTTTGGCACGGATTGGGGCAAAAAGGGTGTGCTTTTGAAAGTAAATAAAGCTGATTTTTTGCCAAAACAAAATAATTTTCTAACTTTGCCGCTCAGTAAATAGCGATAAGTAAATCAAATCCAAATAAAAATGAAGACTAAATTCAAGACTTTGTTCGCCCTGGCAGCCCTGCTGCTCGCCTCGGCAACGTCGGCATCGGCGCAACAGACAAGCACCGACGGCAAGAACTATCCGCACATCTTCCTCGGCCTGCAAGGCGGTGCCGAAATGACGCTCTTCAACGGCACTAACGAGGTGTCGCCCATCGGCGCGCTCGAAGTGGGCAGCTGGTACAACAGCAAGGTGGGACTGCGCGGCAAGGCCTATTTCTGGAAGAACAAATACGACAACGACGACATGCGCCAAACCTTCAAGTACACCAATACGAAGGTTAGCGTGGACTTCTTGCTCGACCTCACCAACCTCATCAAGGAAAACCGCAAGGTGAAGAATTTCAGCACCGTGTGGTTTGTTGGTGCGGGTATCAATATGAACTGGGCGAAGGACGTGGCATACGAGGTGACGGACGAATATCCCAACGGCTGGGCCAAGCAAATGCGCTGGGACGGCACGCGTCACAACGTAGGCTTCTCGGCCAACACGGGCTTCCGCTTCCAGTATGACATCTTGAAATGGCTCGGTGTGAACGTGGAACTGGCCGGACACTACAATGGTCATCATGCCAACAACTATGCCAACAACCTCGGCGACTGGCAGCTTACGGCGCTTGCCGGCGTGGTGTTCAACCTCGGACAGAAGAGCGGCGCAGGGAAGAGCACTACACCTAGATATAAAAGAAATTATAATGAAGATGTAGTACGCCCCACGCCTCCGGCACCGAAGGCAGAGCCGAAGCCCGTACAGAAACCTGCACAGAAGCCCGTTGCCAAGAAGCCGGCTGAAACGAAGACTGCCGCACCTGCCAAGACGTATCAGGAAACCGTGTTCTTCAGCACTGCCATGAACGAAGTGACTGCCGAGGAAGACGCTAAGCTGAAAGATTTGGCTCAATGGATGAACGAGAACCCTGGCGCGTATATCTACATCACGGGTTATGCAGACGCAACGACGGGCAACCCCGAACTTAATATGGAGATTTCCAAGAAGCGCGCCGAAACCGTGGCAAAGGTGCTCAATGAGAAATATGGCATCAACGAAGCCCGCATTCACACTTCCTACAAGGGCGACACGGTGCAGCCTTATTCTATGCCCGAGAGAAACCGCTGCGTGGTGCTCAGCACGAAGAAATAAGAAAAAGACTTTTTAGCAATAATAAAAAAGCCTCGCTGCGGCGGGGCTTTTTCTGTTTATTCTTTTGACATGCTTTCCTCCGAAAAGATAAAATCCGCCGCCGCCGCCGTGGGCTTCGACCGCTGCGGCATTGCGCGTGCCACGGCGGTGAGCGGGCAGCGTGCCGCAGAGTTGCGGGCATGGCTGGCAGAGGGCTGCCACGGCGAGATGGACTATCTTGCCCGCCACGTGGAGAAGCGGCTCGACCCAAGGCTTTTGGTAGAAGGGGCGCGGACAATAGTGAGCGCAGCGCTGTGCTACAACCCCGGCGAGGAAGCTGTGGGCGCGGAGTGGCATTTGGCACGCTATGCCTACGGGCGCGACTATCACGAGGCGGTGAAAGACCGCCTGCGGCAGATGCTCGCGCTCCTCTCGCTGGAAGAAGGGCGCGACGGACGCGCGTTTGCCGACACCGCGCCTATCGACGAAAAATATTGGGCGGAACAGGCGGGCATCGGCTGGCGCGGGCGCAACAGCCAAATCATCATTCCCGGTGCGGGCAGCTACTTTGTGCTGGGCGAACTCGTGCTGCTCGATGAGGCAGACGTTTACGACCGCCCCGCGCCGAACCGCTGCGGCACGTGCCGCGCCTGCATCGAGGCCTGTCCCGGCGGGGCATTGCTCGGCGACGGCAGGCTCGATGCGCGCCGCTGCCTGTCGTATCTCACCATTGAGCATCGCGGCGAACTGCCCAAAGGCCTCGGGGCCGCAATGGGCGGCTGCTTCTACGGTTGCGACCGCTGCGCCGAGGCTTGTCCGTGGAACAAGAAAGCGATGGCCGCAACTTGCGGGGATTTCCTCCCGCGAAGGGCCATCGCCGATATGAAGCCTGCCGACTGGGCGGCGCTCACCGTGGAGCAGTATCGCACGCTCTTTAAGGGCAGCGCCGTGAAGCGGGCAAAATATGAGGGGTTGATGCGCAACATTCGCTTGCTGCGCGATGCGGATTAAACATATGTTTTCAACAGATGTTTCAACAAGCGTTTTCTTTTTGCAATGCTTCGGCTATTTGGTTTTCGATTTCCTCGCTGAGCTCGGGGTTGTCCTTGATGATTTTCTTCACGGCATCGCGTCCCTGTCCGAGGCGGCTGTCGCCGTAGCTGAACCACGAGCCGCTCTTCTTGATGATGCCGTATTGCACGCCGAGGTCTACGATTTCGCCAGCCTTTGAAATGCCTTCGCCGAAGGTGATTTCAAACTCCGCCTTGCGGAAAGGAGGCGCCACCTTGTTTTTCACCACTTTGACGCGCACCTGGTTGCCGATGGGCGTGTCGCCGTCTTTGAGCGTGGTGACGCGGCGAATGTCGAGGCGCACGCTAGAATAGAATTTCAGGGCGTTGCCGCCGGTGGTTGTTTCAGGGTTGCCAAACATCACGCCGATCTTCTCGCGCAACTGGTTGATGAAGATGCAGCACGTGTTGGTCTTGCTGATGGTAGCCGTGAGCTTACGTAACGCCTGGCTCATCAAGCGGGCTTGCAGGCCCACGCGGTTGTCACCCATGTCGCCTTCGATTTCGGCCTTAGGAGTGAGGGCTGCCACGGAGTCGACGATCAGGATATCAATGGCCGAGGAACGGATAAGCTGGTCGGCTATTTCGAGTGCCTGCTCGCCGTTGTCGGGCTGCGAGATGATAAGTTCGTTGATATTCACTCCGAGCTTTTCGGCATAGAAACGGTCGAAAGCGTGCTCAGCGTCGATGAAGGCCGCCACACCGCCTGCCTTCTGCGCCTCAGCGATGGCATGGATGGCAAGGGTGGTCTTACCCGAAGATTCGGGGCCGTATATTTCAATGATGCGTCCGCGCGGATAGCCGCCCACGCCAAGCGCGGCGTTGAGGGAGAGACTGCCGGTGGGGATGATGTCGACGTTTTCGATGCCGATGTCGCCCATTTTCATTACTGAGCCTTTGCCGAAATCTTTCTCAATCTTGGCCATGGCTGCTTGCAGGGCTTTTAGCTTCTCGGCTGCTGCGGGATTGGTGTTTTCGTCCATATATTTTATAAAAATGTGTTTGTTGATAATCTATCCTAAAATCTGAGCGGCGTGGTTTTTCGTATCTATTTCTTTCGGGGCGAATATGCGCTCTATACGCCCTTCTTCGTCGATGATGAAAGTTGTGCGGAATGTGCCCATGTAGGTGCGGCCGCACATTTTCTTTTCTCCCCAAACGCCGAAGGCCTCCACCCACGTCTTTTCGGTGTCTGCAATAAGGTGGAAGGGCAGGCTTTGCTTGGCAATGAAATTGCGGTGGGAGCGTTCGGAATCCACGCTCACTCCTATAACCTCATATCCTCGGGCGAGCATTGCCTCGTAATTGTCGCGTAGGCTGCAGGCCTCTGCGGTGCAGCCGGGCGTACTGTCTTTCGGATAGAAATAGAGTACAAGTTTCTTACCTTTGAAATCGCTCAATTTGATTTCGTTTCCGTTTTCGTCTGTGCCCGTGAGCTGGGGCACCATGTCGCCGATGTTCATATTATGTGATGTTTTTGAAAGGCAAACTTACGCAAAAAACCTCGCATATACGCTTTTTATAGTAAGAAAAGCATATTTTCAGAGTGCAGCGCGGAGAAATTTCGATGTATATCCCTTTCCCGATGCCGCCACTTCCTCGGGCGAGCCGCACGCCACGATGTTTCCGCCTCCGTGTCCGCCCTCCGGGCCGAGGTCGATGACGTAGTCGGCACTCTTGATGATGTCGAGATTGTGCTCAATGACCACGATGGTATGTCCGCGTTCGATGAGTGCGCCGAACACGTCGATGAGGCGGCTGATATCGTGGTGGTGCAGTCCGGTGGTAGGCTCATCGAATATAAATAATGTAGGCCGGCTATGCTCTTGCCCCAAGTGGTAGGCGAGTTTCACGCGCTGGCTTTCGCCGCCCGAAAGCGTGGAGCCGGGCTGTCCGAGCTTGATGTATCCGAGTCCGACGTCTTGCAGCGGGCGCAAGCGGTCGGCAATCTTTGCCTGTCCGTGCGAGGCGAAGAAATCTATTGCCTGGTTTACGGTCATCTCAAGGATATCGTAAATATTCTTATCCTCGAATTTCACCTCAAGGATATCTCTCTTGAAACGCTTTCCGCCACATTCTTCGCAAGAGAGCACGAGGTCGGCCATGAATTGCATCTCCACTTTCACCTGCCCCTCTCCCTTACACGTTTCGCAGCGTCCGCCGTCGGTGTTGAAAGAAAAATGCGCCGGCGTGAGGTCCATTTGCCGGGCGAGCGGCTGGGCTGCCATAAGTTTGCGTATCTCGTCGTAGCCCTTCACGTAAGTAACGGGATTGGAGCGAGAGGATTTGCCGATAGGGTTTTGATCTACAAACTCCACGGCTTTTATATCTTCCAAATCGCCTGAAAGCCTGCTGTAAAGCCCCGGGCGGTCGCAAGCCTCATCGAGCGAGCGCTTGAGTGCCCGATAGAGGATGTCGCGCACGAGGGTTGATTTTCCAGAGCCGCTCACGCCCGTCACTACTGTGAGCACATTGAGGGGAAACGTTGCATCGATGCCGCACAGGTTGTTGGCGCATGCTCCTTCGACGGTGATTGATTTGTTCCACGCACGCCGTCCTGCCGGTACTTGTATGCAATCGGTACCTTGCAGCCATTCGAGGGTGTGGGACGCTGCCTCGGCAGATGTCCGTGCAGCGAGGGCTTCGGCGGCCGATCCTTGCCACACCACGCGCCCGCCATGGCTTCCGGCATCGGGGCCGATGTCGATGATATAGTCGGCGGCTCGGATTATTTCTTCGTCGTGCTCCACCACCGCAACCGTGTTGCCGAGATTGCGCAGTTTCTGCAACACGCCGATGAGCCGCGCCGTGTCGCGCGGGTGAAGGCCGATGCTGGGTTCGTCGAGGATATAGAGCGAGCCTACGAGCGATGAGCCCAGCGACGTGGAAAGGTTGATGCGCTGGCTCTCTCCGCCCGAGAGGGTGTTGGAACGGCGGTCGAGGGTGAGGTAACCCAGCCCTACGTCGCAGAGAAAACGCAGGCGGCTCTTGATTTCGGCGAGCAGGCGTTCGGCCGTCTTGGCCTCGTGGTCGGGCAATTCGAGTTTTTCAAAAAAATCGAGCAAAGCCGCAACGGGCATCATCGTGAGCTGGCCTATGCTCTTGCCGCCAATATGCACATAGTTGGCAGCAGGCTTTAGGCGAGAGCCGCCGCACGCGGGGCAGAGCGTCTTGCCGCGATAGCGCGCCAGCATCACGCGGTACTGTATTTTGTACTGATTTTGGCGCAGCATACGGAAGAAGGCATCGATACTCACCTGTTCGTCTTCGGGCAGGTTCTTCTCGGCGGCAGAGCCGTGCCAAAGCCAGTCTTTCTGCTTTTGCGTCAGTTTGCGATATGGCTCAAAAATCGGGAAACCGCTATCGGCATTGCGGCGAATGAACTCCTTTTTCCATTCGCTCATCTTCTCGCCGCGCCAGCACACCACGGCATCATCGTAAAGGCTGAGTGAGGGGTCGGGCACAACGAGCTGCTCGTCGATACCTATCACCTGCCCGAAACCTTCGCACTCCGGGCAGGCTCCGGCCGGGGAGTTGAAAGAAAACATGCGGTCGCTCGGTTCTTCAAATTCGATGCCGTCGGCTTCGAAGCGGGTAGAGAAAGTCTGCAGCAGTTTTGTGGGATAGATGCGCAGCAGGCACGTGCCGCCGCCTTCGTAAAGAGCCGTTTCCACAGAGTCTGCCAAACGCGCGGCGAAGTCGCGGCTATCGTCTGCCACAAGGCGGTCGATAAGCAGGTATAGGCTTGCGGGATCGGCATCATCGGGCACATCTTCCATGCGCAATATCTCGCCGGCGGCATCCACACGCGACAAGCCCTGCTGCTGATACACGTCGAGCTGCTCGCGGAGGCTTCGCCCGTTTTTGAGCGCGAATGGAGCGAGGAGCGTGAAGCGCGTGCCGCGCGAAAGGGCCATGGCGGCTGCCACCACGTCGCCGGGCGAATGTCGCCGCACTTCCTGTCCGCTCACTGGCGAGAACGTGTGTCCCACGCGGGCGAAGAGCATACGCAGATAGTCGTAGATTTCTGTGGTTGTGCCCACGGTGGAGCGCGGATTGCGCCCCGTCACTTTTTGCTCTATGGCTATGGCGGGCGGCAAGCCTTTGATGTAATCGCACTCGGGCTTATTCATTCTGCCGAGGAACTGCCGGGCGTAAGCCGACAGGCTCTCCACGTAGCGGCGCTGCCCCTCGGCGTAGAGCGTGTCGAAGGCGAGCGACGACTTGCCCGACCCCGACACACCCGTTATTACCACGAACTTATCGCGCGGCAGGCGCACGTCTATGTTCTTCAAATTGTTCACCCGCGCTCCTTTCACGAAGATGGCGTCGGCTGTTTCTGTCTGCTGATTCATGTATATACATATATATATTAGGTCTCACGAGAGATCTCTCGTGAGACCTAATGTCTCTGGTGGTACGTGAAAATATTTATTTCAGTTGCACGCGGAAGGTCTTGGCAGTGCCGTCGGCTGTTTCCACGCTGAGCAGGTAAACGCCGCCGTGCATGCCGGCCACGGACATCGCTGCCGTGCCGCGCTCGGTGCGGAGTGTGCGGCCGTCGGCTGAGAAGAGCGTCATGGAGGAAATGGCGTCAGGGGTGTCGACGTGCAGCTCGCCGCCGACTACGCGAAGCGTCAGTGTGCCATCGGCGCCGCTCGTAGTGGCTGCGCGGTTGATGCCGGTGGCAACATTAAAATCCACAATGCTGAACTGATAGCTCTCCACTGCGTCCATCGCCTTGGCGTTGATGCGGGGCGGCGTCACGGAGGAGTCGATGTACCAGTAGTTGGTGCCTGCCTCGCCCGCGTTGCGGATAGAGAAGAGGCCGCCCAGTTCGGTGATGATGTAGGTGTTCCAAGTGCTGAAGTACTCGTTTGTGCCGAAGTTGGCATATTCGTTCACGTAGCGTCCGTCCTTGGCGTTGACAAGTTTCCAGCGCTTGGTGGTGGCATCGATGCTGAACTTCCAAGCCTGTGTCTTGTTGGCGCCGGCGTATTTAGTGCGGAAGGTGGGGTTGCCGCCCGAGCCGCCCGAGTTAGTGTTGGTGAGGTAACGGCCTTGCGCGTCCATGATGGCGTATTCCTTGCCTTCTTCAATAGTGGGGTGATCCACGGCACCCGCAACGGGCACAAGTTCGAAGATAAACTGGTCGTTGTTGAGTTCGTTGCTTGTGCCTTGGCTGATGCGCGTCGAAGAGGCTTTCCAGAACTTATTGCCAGCCGAACCGGCGTTCTGAATGGCGTATTTGCCGTTCATGCGATAGAGGTTGTAGGTGTGCCAGCCTGCTTCATAGGGATTGCTGTCGCCTGCGGAGAACGCACCGTTCTCGTTGAGGTAGCGGCTGTCTTTCACGTTGACAATCTTGTAGCGGCTGGTGGTGGGGTCGAGCGAGATGTGCCAGTACTGACGCGTGGGGTTCACGTTGTCGAGGCTGGAAAGGAAGGAGGGGTTGCCGCCCACGCTGCCGGCGTTGGTGTTGGAGAGGTAGCGGTTGTTGTACTTGATGAAGTAGTCGCCCTCTTCGATGAGTTCGGCGGGGAACACGTCGAGGCGGTAATCGTAAGTCTTCTTATAGGCGGCGATGAGCGCGGCGAGCTGTTCCTTGATGAAGGGCTGCACCACGAGTTCTGCCACGGCGGGGTTCACTCTCATGATAGAGCCCTCGAAGTCGCGCGACATCACGCTCTTTTGCTGCTGCTCGAGGGCGGTGATGGCGAGATAGTTTTCGATGAACTTTTCAGGCTCGGCTGCTTGCAGGTTGTCGTAGAGCGCCATGGTGAGCGCGCCGCGCTGTCCCACGATTTTCATCACCTGCACCCACGGCGTGATTTCTGCCGTAAGTTCGGGCTGGTCGGTGTTGGCGAGGAGTTCGTCGGCGGCGTCGGTGATGATGGCAAACTGCTGCTTCATGCTTTCCACGGCTTCGGCGTTGTAGCCATTGGCAATGGCAGCCTTAAAGGCTTCTGCGGCGGCCTTGAAGGCAACCGACTCGTTCATGCGGCGCAGGCCGTGGCCGTTGGCGCCGAGGTCAACGTTGTGCTCGCAGAACACGTGGAAAGCCTCTGCGTGGGTGGGCATAAGGTATTTGATGGCGCGTTCCCACGAAGCGTTGCAGTCGTAGGCGGCTTCGTGCCACGTGAAGTCGGCGATGCTGTAAAGCGAAAGCATGGAGGCTTCGGCATACTCCATAGGATTGGAAGTGTAGCCGCTCACCATGTCGGCGATGTCGAGGTCGTCGCCGAAGGTCGGGCCCATGAGGAGATGGCGTCCGCAGTAGTCGGTCACGGGATAGTTGAGCCAGATGTACGCCTTGCGGCCGATGCGCGGGTTCACCCATTCGAGGTCGCTCTTGTTGATGAAGTCCACCACGGAGTTGCCCGTCCACATGATGCGCACCTCTTCATACATATTGTCGCGCAGGGCGTTGAGATACGTGTCGCCGGCCCAGGCTCGGTTGTAGTCGGTGGGGCAGAGGATAAGCGGCTGCACGCCGTCGTGCTTTCTCACAAACTCATCGGTTATGTAGTTGAGCAGCTGCGCCTGCTTCACGCCGCTCGTGCCCTCGCCCGTGATGTCGTCGAAGAACACGGCAAAGGCGCGCACGCCGAGGCCGTACATAAATTCGAGTTTCTTGATCACGTTGAGCGAGTCGGTCTTGTTCCATTTGATATCTATGCCGGGGTGAACGGCCCACACGAAGTTCACCTTATTCTTGTGCGCCTCAGCCACGAGTTCCTTCATCTTATTGGCTTCGGCCGTGGGATAATTCTCGCGCCAGCGGTAGCGGTGGTAAGGGTCGTCCTTCGGGCCGTAGATATAGACATTCATCTTGTTGCGTCCGTAGAACTGGAACTGGCGGATGCGGTCGGTCTGACTCCAGTTGTTTCCGTAGAAGCCTTCCACCACGCCGCGCTCCAGCATGTCGGGCCAGTCTTTCACGGTCACCTGCATCACTTCGGGCTGTGCGGCTACTTGCAGGAAGGTCTGCACGCCGTAGAACGTGCCGTTGGCGTCGTTGCCAGCAATCACCACTTTGCCCGGCTGCACTTTGAGGTAGTAGCCTTCGGCTTTTGCGGGGATTTCGCTCTCGTAGGCTGCCACGGCGGCATCGCCGCGCTCGCCGATAATGATTTCCACGTCGGCGCTGCCCGTTTGCGGTGCGCGGAACGCGGTGAGTGCAGCCACAGCATCGGCGTCAGCCTCTTCGCTGCCAGTGAATTTGTAGGTGGCGGTGCCGTCGAATGCCTTTGCGCCCCACTCGATGTTTTGCGGAATGGGCGACACGGTGATTTGCTGCGCCGCTGCCTTTCCCGCGCCCATGCCGAGCAGTAGGGAAAGAAGGATAGATTTGATTTTCATGATATGGATTTTTTGTAAAAAGTATAAGTGTCTTATAAGCAACTTTGCAAATGTAAGTTTTTTTTGGCGAATAGTGAGGCGGAAAGATATGATTTTTTGGAAAAATCACAAGAAAACAAACGTTTGAGCCGCCGCCCAAAGTAGGGGCGTTTTGCAAAACGCCCGAAAATATATTATTAATGAGCACTTCGCGGGCAGGGGCGGGCGTTCTGCAGAACGCCCCTACTCCGTCAATGCCCGGCACACCCTGTCCTGAAAGTTTCTACCCGTGGCGGTGCGGCGCAGGCCTTGGTTCATAATAGCGAAGCAAAGTGTGTGGCCGTCCTTCGCGGTGCAATAGCCCGCGAGTGTGCTCACGCCCTCCACGGTGCCCGTCTTGGCCCGCACGTTGCCCTGCGCCTTCGTGCCGCGCAGGCGGCGGGCAAGGGTGCCGTCCTCGCCCGCTATCGGCAGCGCGGGGAGCAGGTGGCGGCGCAGCGCCTCGTCGTTGTAGGCAAAGGCGAGCAGGCGCACGAGTAGTTCGGGCGTCACGTAGTTGTAGAGCGAAAGGCCGGAACCGTCGGCAAACTGATAGTGCTCGGGGTTGAGCCCCACTTTCCTCACCAGTGCCTCAATCTCTCTCACCGCCTCGCGCCGCCCCGCATACGGTTTGCCGCTGCGGGCCGCCAACTGGTAGAATATGCTCTCGGCAGCGAGGTTGTCGCTCTTCTTCATCATCGGCAGCAGCACCGCGTCGATGCTGCGGCGCACGCTTGCCACCGTGCGTCCGCCCGCCGCGAGCCGCCCTTTCCGCACCGTGCCGGCGAGCGCGATGCCGCTCTCTTCGAGCAGGCCGCCCAACGTCGCGGCAAAATCCTCCCCGTCGCACAGTGCGAGCGGCTCGAGCCTCGGGTCGTCGTCGTCCCAGCACCAGCCCCACCCTTTCGCGAGCGTGTCTTTCAGGCTCACGTCAATCACGATGTCGCCCTCAATGCGGCGCACGCCCTCCTCGGCGAGAGCTGCCACCATGCCCTGCACGTCGTCCTTGGCGAGCAAGGGGTCGAAGCCGGCTTTTATCTCAATGTTCCCGCGCACGATGCTGTCGGTCTTTGCCCCGCCGTCGGTGCGGAGCATTTGCGTGGTGAAATAATACCCCGTGCCCAGCGCGTGCAGGGCGGCGATGGCTGTCACTACCTTCATCGTCGATGCCGGGCGCAGGCATTGCCTTGCGCCTCGGCGGTAGAGGTAGCGCCCGTCGGTGAGGTCGAATACCGCCAGCCCCAACTGCGTGCGCCCGAATATGGAGTCGGCGCAGAGGCTGTCGAGGCGCATGGCAATCGGGCCGCCGTCGTGGGCATCCTGCGCCGCAAAAGGCTGCGCGGGGGAAAACGCCGGCACTGTTTCGCACACGTTTGCTGACGTGTTTTTAGGCGTGCCTTCGGGCGCGTTTTGGGGTGATCGCAACGCGCTCCTGCTCCCCGTGCACGCCGTGAGCAGCAGGAGAATATGCAGGAATAAAATTGTCTGTTTCATATTAAAGTAGGGGCGTTTTGCAAAACGCCCGGTGAATGATTACCTCTTTAAAACTGGCGGGCGTT
>JALFUO010000061.1 GCA_022784065.1 Bacteroidales bacterium
CTGGGTGAATGGTGATTCATTGATTAAAGTGTCGCGCTCTGTAAGAGCAGTCCCCTTTATGAGGGGCAACGCCCCGTGGCATTGCGGGTTACGCGCTTGGGGCGCGTGGCATTTTAGCGCCGTACGGCGCTAAAATGCCGAATGTATTGTTCGCGACGTACGTTTTCCCAGGGCGTTGCCCTGGGCTACGGGCAACAATTGGGCTTACAGCCCGCCCCAGCCATATATTTCGTCAATGCAGCATTGTCATTTCCCCGCCTTTGTCAGCCTTAGCGTTTGCGTGGCGTGGCGCAGGGCTTCGGGGCGGTGGGTCACGAAGATGATGGTGGTGCGGCCGCCAAATTCAGAGGCGATGTTCTGCAGCACGCGCCGCTCCGTGTCGGCATCGAGCGAGGAGGTGGCTTCGTCGAGCAGCAGGATGGGGCTTTCTTTGAGCAGGGCGCGGGCTATGGCGATGCGCTGCGACTGTCCTTCGCTCAATCCGTCGCCCATTTCGCCGCAGGGCGCGTCCAGTCCGTCGGGCAGTTTCTCCACGAAGTCGGCGCAAGCCAGCGAGAGGGCGCGGCGCATCTCTGCATCCGTGGCGTCGGGGTTGCCGAGCTGCAGGTTGCTGCGTATCGTGCCTGAGAGCAGCGTGTTGCCCTGCGGCACGTAGGTGAAGTTGGCGCGGAGGGCGGGGCTGATGTCTTCGGTTCTGCCGCCGGCGCAGAGCGCGGCGCGGCCGCTTGTGGGCGTTATGAGGGCGAGCAGCATGCGAATGAGCGTGGTCTTGCCGCGCCCGTCTCGCCGAGAATGGCCGTGATGCTGCCGGCGGGGAACTCGTAAGAGAAGTTGTCGAAAATCAGGCGCGAAGTGGGCGTGTATTGGAACGTGAGGTCTTTGAGTGCGATGCCCACGCCGCCTTTGAGTTTGCGCGGCTGCGTGTGCGCCTCTTGCTTGATGTCGTCGATGTCCATCAGCCGCTCGGCGGCGGTGAAGGTGCTGATGAAAATGGGGATAAACTGCGTGAGCGTGCGCACGGGGGTCTGTATCTGTCCCACTAATTGTATGAACGCCAGCATCGCTCCGTAGGTGATTAGCCCGTCGCGCAGGCTCGTCGTGCCCCAGATGAAGGTGAGCAGATACCCCGTGGAGAAACCGATGTTCATCACCGTCGTGGTGATTACGGAGTAGCGCGTGCTTTCCACCACCTCGCCGCGCAGCGTGGCCTGCCTGCCGAGCAGTTCCTTGCCGGCCGTTTCGGTGCGCTCGAGGGTCTTGATGACGAGGATATGCTGCAAGGTTTCCTGGATAAAGGCCTGTATGCGGCTTTCCGTGTTGCGCACCTCGTGGGTGAGGCGGCGCATCTTGCGCACGTAGAGCCTGCCTGCCAGCAGGAAGAACGGCACGACAAACACCACGATGCACGCCAGCATCTTGTCCATATAGAAGAGGAGGAAAAATGCCCCCGCAAACTGCACCACCGTGTTGAAGAGGTTGGGCAGTCCCTCGGTGAGGAAGCCCGCCACGTCGCGCACGTCGCGCTCGATGCGGTTGATGAGGTGCCCGCTGTGGAATTGTTTCAGCGCGAGCCAGTCGGCGGTGAGCAGTTTCTCGAAGCAGACGCGCTGCATCTTGCACCGCCCGTCGAGCCCCAGCGTGGCGGCGATCCACCGCGCCGCTCTCGACAGGGCGATTTGCACCGCCGTGATGATGCCGAGCAGCACGAAGAGCCACGTGAGCGACCACTCGTGCGTCACGCCCGTGGCGGTGTCGATGGCGAGTTTCGTCACCCACACGAAGAGCAGCCTGATGCCCACGCCGGCCACGCCGATAAAGAGGTTGAGGAAGAATTGCAGCCGCAGCCCTTTCCACATCTGGAAAAGGTAGCGTAGTATTTGCGGTATCGGGCGGGTAACGCTGAGGGTCATATATATATAATATTGTGTGTTGAACTTTAATGTTTGCTTGCGGCGTTTTGCAAACGCCCGCCGTGCGCAAGGGCAAATGGTTGGGGCGGGCCGTAAGCCCATTCTGCCATAAGGAGAGGTAAGTAATAAGGGCAAATTTACGCTTTTCTTATGAGATAGCAAGCAAGAAGGGTTGTATTGATTGATTGCACCGTAAGGGTTGGGACGTTTTGCAAAACGCCCCAACTTTCATACCTTAGAAAAATTACGCTCACGGAGCAAATTTTTCCTTCCTCCTTGATAATTTTTACTATCTGGCAGAAAAAGTTTATTACAAACTTTGTAACGGCCGTTACAAACTTTCTAACACATGTTACAAACTTTGTAATACGTGTTACAAAGTTTGTAACAAAAACTTTCTTAAAGAAAGGAAAAAATATCAGGCAGAAAGGAAAAAATATCAGGCAGAAAGGAAAAAATATCAGGCAGCAAGTTGAAACTTTCAAGGGCTGAGGCAGGTGTCTTTTCCTGATTTTACTAGACACTTTTTGCTCTTATTATCTGAAACGGTAGACAGTTTTTTTATGCCAGACTGATTCAATAGACACAATGCAGGAAGTTGTGCTGTTTTTATTGACATATCAGCCTTGGCCTGCCTGGGCAGGCCAAGGCTAGTCCGTCCGATTCGGCAAAGATATGTCATTCTTTTCATCGCCATCTTTCTTTTGCCTA
>JALFUO010000066.1 GCA_022784065.1 Bacteroidales bacterium
AAAAAAGCATTTTTTTACCATATCATTAATAATATGGCACAAAGATATGAATATCAAGATATTGATGGGCATATCATCCTACTTTTTGTCCACCCTGCCCAAATTAATAAGCAAGGAGTTGCTGATATATCTTGCGTTTCAAGACACAAAAATAAATAGCCAAATCTCTAATATACAGAGATTTGGCCATTTGTTATGTGTGCGCCTGATAGGACTCGAACCTACACGTCTCGCGACACCAGATCCTAAGTCTGGCGCGTCTACCAATTTCGCCACAAGCGCGGTTTGCAGCGGCAAAGTTACGCTTTTTCGGCGAATTGGAGCAGAGGCGCGGGCAATATTTCGTTGCAGTGTTATTTATTCAGCCGCCAAGTTGCGCCATCCTTGGTGTCTTTCACCTCAAATCCGAGGGCGGACAGTTCGTTGCGGATGCGGTCGCTCGTGGCCCAGTCTTTGTTGGCCTTGGCCTGCGCACGAATGTTGAGGAGCAGGTCGATGGCCTGGCCGAATGCCTCTTCGCGGCCGGCGTTGCCGTTGGCTTCGGAAGCGAGGCCGAGGATGTCGAAGCAGAACGTGCTGAAAGCGGCTTTGAGGGCTTCGAGACCTTCGGGCGTGATGCTTGCTTTCTTGTCGGCCAACTGGTTGATGGTGCGGCAGGCATCGAAGAGGTGGCTGATGGCAATGGGCGAGTTGAAGTCGTCGTCGAGCGCGGCGTAGCAGTCTGCGCTGAGTTTTTCGGCAAACTCTTTTCCGACGGTGCCTGTTGCCTGCGGCTCGATGCGTTCCAGCTGCTTGATGCCCTCCATGAGGCGTTCGAGGCCTTTTGCCGAGGCTTGCAGCGCCTCGTTCGAGAAGTCGACGGTGCTGCGATAGTGTGCCTGGAGAATGAAGAAGCGAATCGTCATGGGCGAGTACGCCTGCTGCAGGAGCGGGTGGCTGCCCGTGAAGAACTCGTCGAGGGTGATGAAGTTGTTGT
Organism: Bacteroidales bacterium; assembly: GCA_022784065.1. GTDB lineage: Bacteria > Bacteroidota > Bacteroidia > Bacteroidales > Bacteroidaceae > Alloprevotella. Next base: position 977 of record JALFUO010000066.1, read on the forward strand.
ACGACTTGCCCATCTTCTTGCCGTTGATGGTAATCATGTTGTTGTGCATCCAGTAGCGCACCATCTGCTTGCCCTGTGCCGCCACGGCCTGTGCGATTTCACATTCGTGGTGGGGGAAGATGAGGTCGAGACCGCCGCCGTGTATGTCGAAGGTGTCGCCGAGGTACTTGCGCCCCATGGCCGTACATTCGCAGTGCCAGCCGGGGAAGCCGTCGCCCCAGGGCGAGGGCCAGCGCATGATGTGTTCGGGCTGCGCTTTCTTCCACAGGGCGAAGTCTGCTTGGTTGCGCTTCTCGCCCACGCCGTCGAGTTCGCGACTGGCATCGCGCACGTCGTCGAGGTTGCGGCCGGAAAGAATGCCGTAATGATGGTCTTTGTTGTATTTCTCAACGTCGAAATATACCGAACCGTTCGACTCATAGGCGTAGCCGGCATCGAAGATTTGCTGCACGAGCTGTTCCTGTTCGATGATGTGTCCCGTGGCGTGCGGCTCGATGCTGGGCGGCAGCACGTTGAGTTTCTTCATCGCGTCGTTGAAGCGATTGGTATAGTGTTGCGCCACCTCCATCGGCTCGAGTTGTTCGAGGCGTGCCTTTTTGGCAATCTTGTCTTCGCCTTCGTCGGCATCGTGCTCGAGGTGTCCCACGTCGGTAATGTTGCGCACGTAGCGCACCTTATAGCCCAGATGTTTCAGATAGCGGAACACGAGGTCGAAAGTCACGGCAGGGCGTGCGTGTCCGAGGTGTGCGTCGCCGTACACCGTAGGTCCGCAAACGTACATGCCTACGTGCCCGGGTTGCAGAGGCACAAATTTCTGCTTGGTGCGCGTGAGCGTATTGTAGATGAGCAGGTCGTGGTTGTTCATTGTATATAAATATAATATTGTGTAGTGGTTATTATGATGTCCCTGCAAAGTTACTGATATTTTCTTATATGAGCGTTCTTAGGGGCTTATAAGAACGCGGCGATTTGCTCGGAGATATTTTTTCGTTGCTCCGTGATATTTTTTCGTTTCAGCAAGATATTTTTCACTATCTGCTAAGAAAAAGTTTGTTACAAAGTTTGTAACGCTTGTTACAAAGTTTCTAATACATGTTACAAAGTTTGTAATACGTGTTACAAACTTTGTAACAAAAACTCTCTTATAGGATAGAAAAAAATATCAAGTAGAAAGGGAAAATTATAAAGGGGAAAGGAAAAAATATCAAGGGGATAATAAAAAATATGTCCGAAATAATCGAGCATAACAAACGCGTCGAGCGCGCAACCCCAACCATGGGATTTGCGCGCCCGAGGCGTTTTTATTTGTTTTGAAAGATTTATTTGTTGAGATACGCGTCGATTTCGTCTGCCACGCGGCGGCCGTCGGCAATGCAGCGCACCACGAGCGATGCGCCCGTGCGGGCATCGCCGGCACGGAACACGCCCTCGGCGAGCGGCGTTTGCTCGGGGCGCAAAAAGCCCATGGCGAGCAGCACAAGGTCGGCCTCGATGATTTCCTTGCGTCCCGTGGGGCGCATCGTGGGGCGGCCGCCGTCGGCTGCGGGCAGCCATTCCACTTCCTCCACTTCCACGCCCGTCACTCTGCCGTCGGCCGAACCGATGAAGCGGTTGGAGGCCAAACACCAGCGGCGCGTGCAGCCCTCTTCGTGGCTTGAGGTGGTTTTGAACACCTGCGGCCATTGCGGCCACGGCGTGGCGGGATTGCTGCCTACGGGCGGCTTGGGCATTATTTCTATCTGCGTCACACTCACTGCGCCTTGGCGGTTGGCTGTGCCAATGCAGTCGCTGCCTGTGTCGCCGCCGCCAATCACGAGTACGCGCTTGCCCTTGGCGGTAACGCGTTGCTCTTCGGAGAATGTCTGACCTGCGAGCACGCGGTTCTGCTGCCCCAAAAGTTCAAGTGCGTAGTGAATGCCGCGCAGTTCGCGCCCGGGAATGTCGAGATTGCGGGCATCGGGCGTGCCCGTGCAGATGCACCAAGCGTCATAGCCTTCGGGCAGCGCGTCGAGGGCGACGGCGTGGCCTGTGCGGAACTCTATACCCTCCGCCTCCATCACGCGCACGCGGCGGTCGATGACTGCCTTTTGCAACTTAAAGTTGGGAATGCCGAAGCGCAGCAACCCGCCCACGTATTCGTCTTTCTCAAACACGGTGACGGCATAGCCCTTGCGATTCAAGCGGTTGGCGGCGGCAAGACCGGCAGGACCGGAACCTATTACAGCAACCTTCTTGCCGTTACGCTCGGGCTGCTCGGGGCGCACATAGCCTTCGAGAAAGGCGGTCTCTATGACGGCGCACTCGTCTTCGCGGATCGTGACGGGCGCGTCGGCAGTGAGTTTCAGCACACAACTTTTCTCGCACAGCGCGGGGCATACGCGCCCGGTAAATTCAGGGAAGTCGTTGGTAGCGGAAAGTATGCGGTAGGCCTCTTCCCAGCGGCCTTTGTAAATGGCGTCTTGAAACTCGGGCGGACGGTTGCCCAAAGGGCACGCCCAATGGCAGAAGGGCACGCCGCAGTCCATGCAGCGCGACGCCTGCAAGCGGCGGTCGCTGGAATTCAAGGTTTGCTCCACCTCGCCAAAGTCTGCCACGCGCTCATGCACGGGGCGATAGCCTGCTTCGCGGCGGGGTACGGAAAGAAATGCTTTTGGATTGCCCACGGGGATATTGGTTTTTATAAATTTTTATTTGAAGAATCGGGACTCACAAGTAGGGGCATCTTGGAAACGCCTTACCATTAATAATCAATCTGCACCTCGGCGATTTTCTGCTGGAGCTTGCGCATTTGCTCTTCGGCGAGGACGCGCTTATACTCAAACGGCATCACGCAGATAAAGTCGTCGATATAGCGGTTCCAGTCATCGAGCAGCGTGCGGGCAAGCTGCGAGCCGGTGTAGAGGTAATGCTGGCGGATAAGTTCGTGCAGTTCCTTGCGCGAGGCAGAGTCTTCGAGCAGCGAAAGTTCCACCATCTCCATGTTACAGAAGTAGTCGAAATTGCGGTCGCGGTCAAGCACGTAAGCCACGCCGCCGCTCATGCCCGCAGCGAAGTTGCGCCCCGTAGGACCAAGCACCACCACGCGGCCGCCCGTCATGTATTCGCAGCAATGGTCGCCCACGCCTTCAACTACCGCCACCGCGCCCGAGTTGCGCACGGCGAAGCGTTCGCCCACGCGGCCGTTGATGTACACCTCGCCCTCCGTTGCGCCGTAGAGCAGCGTGTTGCCCGCAATCGTGTTGTCGGAAGCGGCATAGCGGGCGCGCTTGGGCGGCATCACGGCGATGCGTCCGCCGCTGAGACCTTTGCCGAGATAGTCGTTCGCCTCGCCCTCGAGCCTGAAATACAAGCCCTTCGTGAGAAATGCGCCGAAACTCTGGCCCGCCGCGCCCTTGAAGTTCACGGTCACCGTGCCGTCGGGCAGTCCGTCCGCACCGTGGCGCAGCGCCACCGCACCGGCGAGGCGCGTGCCTACGGCTCGGTCGGTGTTGCAAATGGGGTATTCGAGCGAAATCTCGCGCTGCGTCTCCACAGCCGGCGCGGCGGCCTCGAAGAGCGCGGCGTCCATACCCGTCTCTCCCTCGCCGGCCGTGTTGCCCGGCATGAAGTGGAGCGGTGCATTGCCGCCCACGCGGTGGAGCAGGCGGCTGAAGTCGAGCAACGCCGTCTTGCTGCCCTCGGCAGAGGGCTTGATGCTGACGAGGTCGGTGCGGCCAATGATGTCGTCGAGGCGGCGGAAGCCCATTTCGGAGAGATATTCGCGCACCTCGCGGGCGAGGAAGCGGAAATAGTTCACTACATATTCGTAGTGCCCCCTGAAATGCTCGCGCAACTCGGGATTTTGCGTTGCCACGCCCACGGGGCAGGTATTCGCGTGGCACTTGCGCATCATCACGCAGCCCAGCACGATGAGCACCGCCGTGCCGAAGCCGAACTCCTCCGCGCCGAGCAATGCCATCGACACAATGTCGCGCCCCGTCTTGATCTGTCCGTCGGTCTGCAAGCGCACCTTGCCGCGCAAGCCGTTGAGCACGAGCGTCTGCTGCGTCTCTGCCAGTCCAATCTCGGGCGGTATGCCCGCGTAGCGCATTGACGAAGCGGGCGACGCGCCCGTGCCGCCCTCCGCGCCGGAGATAACGATGAGGTCGGCCTTCGCCTTTGCCACGCCGGCGGCAATGGTGCCCACGCCGCTCTCTGCCACCAGTTTCACGCTCACCGCCGCGCGGGGGTTGAGGTGCTTGAGGTCGAAGATGAGCTGCGCGAGGTCTTCGATAGAATATATGTCGTGGTGGGGCGGCGGCGATATGAGCGAGATGCCGGGAATGGAGTGGCGGGTGCGGGCGATGATGTCGTTCACCTTATAGCCCGGCAGCTGTCCGCCCTCACCGGGCTTCGCGCCTTGCGCCACCTTAATTTGTATCTCCTCGGCATTGACGAGATATTCTGCCGTCACGCCGAAGCGGCCGGAGGCAATCTGCTTCGTCTTGCTGCACAGCGAGATGCCGTCGAAGGTTTCGTGGAAGCGGTCGCTGTCCTCGCCGCCCTCGCCCGTGTTGCTGCGCGTGCCGAGCTTGTTCATCGCCAGTGCCAAGGCCTCGTGCGCCTCCTTGCTGATTGCGCCGAACGACATTGCGCCCGTCACAAAGCGGCGCACCAGGTCGTCTTCGCTCTCCACCTCTTCAATGGGCAAGGGCACGGCTGCCTTGCGGAACTCGAAGAAGTCGCGCAGGAATATCGGCGCGGGCTTCTCGTCGGCGAGGCGGGTAAATTCCTTAAACTTCTTGTAGCTGCCCAGGCGCGTGGCGAGTTGCAGGGCGGCAATGGTCTCGGGGTTCCACGCGTGGGCGATGCCGTCCTTGCGATAGGAGAACTGCCCTACGTGGGGCAAGAGTTCGCCGAGTGCGGCGGCCTCGATCGAGGGCTGCGCGGAGAACGCGGCGCGGTGGAAGCGCAGGGCATCGGCAGCCACCTCTTTCAGGCCTATGCCGCCGATGCTCGACTGCTTCGTGCCGAAATACGTTTTGAGCAAATCCTTGCCAAGTCCCACCGCCTCGAAGATCTTTGCGCCGCGATAAGAGCGAATGGTGGATATACCCATTTTCGACATAATCTTATACAAGCCCTTGCGCAAGGCCTTGATGTAGTTGGCCTCGGCCGTCTCATAATTCATTTGCACCTCGCCGCGCCGCACGAGGTCGTCAAGCACGGCAAACGCCATATAGGGATTGATGGCACTCGCGCCGTAGCCCAAGAGCAGGGCGGCGTGCATCACCTCGCGTATTTCGCCGCTCTCCACGATGAGCGCGGTCTCCACGCGCTTCTGCACCGCAATCAGATGATGATGCACGGCGCTCACGGCAAGCAGAGAGGGGATAGCGGCGTGGGAGGCGTCGATGCCGCGGTCGGTAAGAATGATATAGTTCACGCCGTCCTGCACCGACTGCGCCGCCTTTTGGCAAAGGTCGTCGAGCGCGAGGCGCATGGCTTCCTCGGGGTTGTCGGCGCGGGCGTCGAAGAGCATGGGCAGTTTGATGGTCTTGAAACCCTTGTAACGGATATTGCAGAGAATGTCGAGTTGGCGGTTGTTGAGCACCGGGTGCGGCAGGCGCACCATTTTGCAATGCGCCTCGTTGGGCAGGAGGATGTTCATGCCCACCGCGCCGATGTATTCCGTGAGCGACATGACGAGTTCCTCGCGTATGGGGTCGATGGCGGGGTTGGTCACCTGCGCGAACTGCTGCCGGAAGTAGTTGAACAGGAGTTGCGGCTCGCCGCTGAGCACGGCGGGCGGCGTGTCGTTGCCCATCGATGCCACAGGCTCTGCGCCGCCGGTGCACATCGGCACGAGCGTGCGCTCTACGTCTTCTCGCGTAAATCCGAAGGCCGAGAGGCGCAGCCGCAGGTCGCTCACGGCATTTTCCACCTTACGCCCGCTTTTCAGGGCATCGAGTTCGATGCGGTTCGACGAGAGCCAACTGCGATAGGGCTTGGCATCCGCAAGGCTTTTCTTGATTTCCTCGTCGCGCAGGATTTTGCCCTCGAGCGTATCGACGAGCAGGATTTTGCCCGGTTGCAACCGTCCTTTCTCCTTGATTTCAGATGCCTCGTAGGGCAGCACGCCCGCCTCGGAGGCAACCACGAGTTGCCCGCCCTCGGTGATGAGGTAGCGGGCGGGGCGCAGGCCGTTGCGGTCGAGCATGCCGCCGGCATAGCGTCCGTCGCTGAAAAGCAGGGCGGCAGGGCCGTCCCACGGTTCCATAAGGATAGAATGGTATTCGTAGAAGGCTTTGAGGTCTTCGCTAATCGGATTTTTATCGTCGAAACTCTCCGGCACGAGCATCGCCATGGCGTGGGGCAGACTCAACCCCGACATGACGAGAAACTCCAAGGCATTGTCCAAAGAAGCCGAGTCGCTCATGCCGGGCTGTATGATGGGGCGGATTTCCTTCACGTCGCCGAGGCGGGGCGTGGAGAGCACGGCCTCGCGCGCCTCCATCCAGCCGCGGTTGCCGCGTATGGTGTTGATTTCGCCGTTGTGCGCCATGAGGCGGAACGGCTGCGCGAGGCTCCACGTGGGGAACGTGTTGGTGGAAAAGCGCGAGTGCACCACCGCCAGGCCGCTCGTGAAGTAGGGCTGCACAAGGTCGGTGAAGTAAGTGCGCACCTGCATCGACGAGAGCATACCTTTATATATAATTGTCTTCGACGAAAGCGACACGATGTAGCAACCGCCTTGCTGCTGCGTGCGGCGCTCGGTCTTTTTGCGCACGATGTAGAGGCGGCGTTCCAGTTCGTCGCCGTCGGCACCCGTGAGAAACACCTGGCGGATAGCAGGTTCCGTGGCGCGCGCCTCTATGCCAAGCACGTCGGAGCGCACCGGCACTTCGCGCACATGCATCAGCGTCAGGCCTTCCTTCTCTGCTTCTTCGGCGAGGATTTTAAGGAAATCCGATTGGCGCAGTTCGTCTTTGGGCAAAAATATAAGGCCGGTGCCATACCGACCTTTTTCGGGCACGGGAATACCTTGGAGGAGGATAAACTCGTGCGGTATCTGAACCATGATGCCTGCGCCGTCGCCTGTCTTGTTGTCTGCACCCTCTGCGCCTCTATGCTTCATGTTCTCGAGGATACGCAGGGCGTTGTCTACCAGTTCGTGCGACTTGCCGCCGTGAACGTTTACCACCATGCCCACGCCGCAAGCATCGTGCTCGTTGGCGGGGTCGTAAAGTCCGGCAGCCGTTGTGTTGTGATATTGCATGAGCAGTAAAAGTTGTTTCTTAGTGACGAGTAGACAAGTAAACGAGTAGACGAGACAGAAATGTCATGCAAGCGAGCGCAATTAAGTTTACTTAAATTGCTGAGCGCAGCCGACATTATGTAAATGTCTTTCAAAATCAATTTTATAAGAGAAACTTGTCTCGTTTACTTGTCTACTCGTTTACTTGTTTGCTGTGTTGTTTGTTTTTCTGCCTGCAAAATTACGTTTTTCCTTTCAAAAAACCGTATAAAAGCCGCTTTTAATATAAGATATGCTGTAAAAGAGTGCCTTTTGGGCGCTTTTTGGTAATTTCGGGCGCGAAACTCGATGCTTTCCGGCGCGTTGGCGCGGGGATAATCTTGCATTTTAATGCTTGCTTATAAGGAATGTGCGAATTAAATCATAATTTTGCAGGGAATATCGCCCAAAATGAACACGCTAACGCTTCATCTCCTCCCCATGCTGCGCGGCACGATCGACCTGCCGCGCTCCAAAAGCATCAGCAACCGCGCACTCCTTATGAGTGCAGTGGCTGCCGGCACAGGCGCGGGCTGGGACATAAGGGGCACGGCGGTCTGCGATGACTCCGAGGCGATGCAGGCTGCGCTGGCTGCTCGTGAAATCGGCGGACAGCGCACGGTGGACGTGGGCGCTGCGGGCACGGCGATGCGCTTTGCCACAGCCTTTTACGCCACACAGCCGGGGCGCACGCTACTCACGGGCAGCGAGCGTATGAAGCAGCGCCCCATAGGTCCGCTCACCGATGCGCTCGAAACGTTGGGCGCAAGCGTGGCCTTCTTGGAGCGGCAGGGCTGCCCGCCGCTCTTGGTGGAAGGCTGCGTGCCGCAGGGCGGCGAATTGACGCTGCCCGCCGATGTGAGTTCGCAGTTCATTTCGGCCCTGCTGATGGTAGCGCCGCGCTTTGCCAAAGGTTTGCGCCTGCATCTTGCCGGCACCATTCTCTCTCGTCCCTATATCGACATGACCTGCGCCCTGATGCGCCGTTTCGAAGCAGCGGTGGAGTGGGAGGGTGAACGCACCATCGTCGTTGCCCCCACGCCTTACGCCCCGACAGGCTGCTTTGCCGTTGAGGCTGATTGGAGCGCGGCATCGTATTGGTTTGAAATGGCGGCGCTCACGCCCGATGCCGAAGCCGGCATCTTGCTCAAAGGCTTGCAGCAGGACAGCCTGCAAGGCGATAGCCGCGTGAAAGACTTGTTCGAGCCCTTGGGCGTGCGTGCCGAATGGCAGGCCGACGGGCTTCTGTTGCAGAAAACCGCTGTGCCGGGCAGTGCGCCCGCCTTTTACGAGGCAGATTTGGCCACTTGCCCCGACCTGGCGCAAACGGTCTGCGTGGCGTGCGCCATGCTGCGCCGTCCCTTCCGCCTCACGGGGCTGAGCACGCTGCGCATCAAGGAAACCGACCGCCTCGCCGCCCTCCAAGCGGAACTGCTCAAACTCGGGCGCAGTATTGAAATAGTCGGCGACGATACGCTCTTCTACGACGGCAACGCCGTGCCCGTTGCACCCAAAGATATCATTATCAAAACCTACGCCGACCACCGCATGGCCATGGCCTTTGCCCCTTGCGCCCTCCTCCTGCCGGGGCTGCGCATCGCCGCGCCCGAGGTGGTGGGCAAGTCTTACCCAGATTTTTGGCAGCATCTGTCTGCATTTTCTAACTCCCCCTTATGTACATTTTAATAGCCCTTTCCCTGATTTGCCTCGTCCTTGTGCTCGTGCTCCGTTTCTCGGGCAAGGGCGACACTGAAACGGCGTCTGCCGAAGCCGCGCCGCGACCCGAGGGTTGCTGCGGGGCGCATGAGGTGTGCGAGAAAGAAAGCCTGCTGGCGGCAGTGAGCAAGGGGCAGATAGAATATTACGAAGACGAAGAATTAGATGCCTTCCGGGGTCGCCCCGCCGACCAATACAGCGAAGCCGAAACCGAGTCTTTCCGCGATGTGCTCTATACGATGCGCAGCGAAGAGGTGGCAGGCTGGGTGCGCTCCCTTGCGCTGCGCGGCGTGGAGTTGCCCGACGGGCTGAAAGACGAGGTGGTGATGATTGTGAGCGAGCGGAGGACGGCAACATTGTAATTATCAAGCGCATACTTCATGATTTATTCCCTCATCCATAATCCGTTTTTCCTTAATGCCTTGATTGCGGCTGTGCTGGCCGCGGTGCTTTGCTCGATGATAGGCACTTACGTCGTGACGCGGCGCATGGTCATCATGGGCGGCGGTATGGCGCACGCCTCGTTGGGTGGCGTGGGACTGGGCGCGTACTTCGGTTTTTCGCCCCTGCTCGGCGCGGCGGCATTCTGCCTGCTCTCTGGGTTTGGCATAAGGCGGCTGAGCCGTCTCGGCGGCGAGCGCGAAGATGCCGCCGTGGCGATGCTGTGGACGCTCGGCATGAGCGTCGGCATCGTGTTTGCCGGATTGACGCCCGGCTTTGTGACCGACCTCAACGCCTATCTCTTCGGCGATATCTTGGCGGTGGGGCAGACCGACTTGGTGATGCTCGCCACGCTCACGGTGCTGGCACTTCTCTTTTTCGGCTTCTTCGGCCGCCGCATCGCCCTCGTGGCGTGCGATGCCGACTTTGCCCGCACGCGCGGCTTGCCCGTGCAGTTGATTGAGGACACGCTCGTGGCATTCACGGCCTTGACGATCGTTGGCTGCCTGCACATTGCCGGCATCGTCATGGTGATTTCCCTTTTGTCCGTGCCGCAGGCCACAGCCGCGCTTTTCGCCCGCACGTTCCGCTCGATGATTTGGCTGAGCGCGCTGACGGGTGCGGTGGGCTGCCTCGCCGGCATGGCGGCTTCGTTTTGGGGCGACCTGCCCTGCGGTGCAACGATTGTGCTGACCATGATTGCCGTCTATTTCATGGCAAGGGCAATAAAACGCCTTTTTCCAAGTTTATATATATAATATTGTCCTGATTTCTGAAGCCATATTCGTGAAACGAAGTCCTTTTTTATATATCCCCCTCGTCCTTTTGCTGCTGACGGCGTGCTCTACGAAAAAGAACACGTCGCTGAGCCGTTTTTGGCACTCCTTCAACGCCCATTTCAACACCTATTTCAACGGGCAGGAGGCTTACAAAGAGGGCATCAAGGCGCAGCAGGAGGGCAACAAGGACGATTTCACGCAGACGCTGCCCGTATTCTGTGTGGGCAATGAGGCATCGCGCGGTTTGGGAAAATCGAATTTTGAAACGGCGATTACTAAATCGAAAAAAGCCATTCAGGTACACTCCATTAAGAAACGCCCCACGCAGGCCGCAGGCAAGACCCTCTCGCCCAAGAAAAAGGCTTATTTGCAACGCAAAGAGTTCAATCCTTTCCTGAAACATGCGTGGCTGATGATGGGGCGGGCGCAATTCCAAAAAGGCGAGTTCCTCGAAGCCGCCGCCACCTTTTCTTACATCACGCGCCTCTATGCCGCCGAACCTGAAGTGGCGGCTGAGGCACGCCTTTGGCTGGCACGCTGCTATGCGCAGGTGGGATGGTTTTACGATGCCGAGGATGCTTTCTCCAAATCCGTGCGCGACTCGCTGCCGCCGCGTTTGCGTAAAGTGGCAGAACTGACGCAGGCGGACATGCTCGTAGGTCAGAAGCGCTATGAAGAGGCTTTGCCGCATTTGGCCAAGGCTGTGAAAACCGTGCCCGCCGCCGACCGCGCACGCCTCTATTATCTGCTCGGCCAACTCTATTACAATCAAAATCAGCCCAAACTTGCTTACAAGGCGCTGCAAAAGTGCATCAAGCACAGCCCGCCCTATGCCACCCAGCTCAACGCCCGCCTCTTGCAGGCAGAGGTGCTTTCGGGCGATGCCGCCGGCCGAAAGAAGATGATTGCCCGCCTCAAGCGCATGGCGCGGTCCGACAACAACAAGGACTATCTCGACCAGGTTTATTTCGCCCTGGGCAATATCTATATGCAGTTCCCCGACACGGCGCAAGCCATCGCCGCTTACGAGAAAGGGCGTGCCAAGAGTACGCGCGGCGGCATAGAGAAAGGTGTGCTGGTGTTGCGCCTCGGCGAAATATATTGGGACCAAAGGCGGTTTGACCAGGCGCAGAGTTGCTACGCTGAGGCCATCGGCTTGCTCAATAAGCAGCGCGAGGGCTACGAGGAAGCGATGCGCCGCTCCAAGGTGCTCGACAAACTCGTGCCTTACACCTCCGCCGTGCACCTGCAAGACAGTCTGCAAGCCCTGGCCCGTATGGACGAACCTTCGCGCAATGCGGCCATCGACCGTGTGATTGAGGCGTTGAAGAAGAAGGAGGAAGAGGAACGCCGCGCCAAGGCCGACTCTGCCGCAGAAGCCCGCGCGGCGGAAAACGATGCCGACAACCGCGCCGCAGGCACGCGGCAGAACAACCGTCCGCCACAGGTGCAAAACACGCAGCAGCAGTCCGACCTTTGGTATTTTTATAATCCCATGACGGTCATGCAGGGCAAACAGGATTTCCAAAAGAAATGGGGCAAGCGCAAGAACGAGGACGACTGGCGGCGTTCCAACCGCACCGTATTGGCTATGGACGATGCCGAAGGCTTCGACTATGCCGCCGACGATAGTTTGCAGGCCGTGCGCGACAGTCTCGCGCAACTGGGAATCACGGAGGAACCTGCCGACACCGCGCAGACAGAACTCGCACCCGAGGACGACCCGCACCGCCGAGAATATTATCTAAAGCAAATCCCCTTCACCCCCGAAGCGGTCGAAGCTTCCGATGCGATTATCAAAGACGGTCTTTACAATGCGGGCGTGATTGAGAAGGACGATTTGGAAGACTTCCCCCTCGCAGCCGAAACGCTCGAAAGGCTGGTAAACAATTACAAGGACTTTGAGCAAATGGAGGACGCGCTTTATCAACTCTTCCTGCTATACTCGCGGGCGGGACGGCGTGATATGGCCGATGCCACGAGGCGGCGCATGGCGGCGGAATATCCCGAGGGTAAGACCACGCGCACCATCACCGCGCCCGACTACGAGCGCACGGCGCGTTACGGAAAGGAAATAGAAGACTCGCTCTATACCGCTGCCTACACGGCGTACACGCAGGGCGACACGGCGACCGTTGGGCACAACTATCGCCTTAGCACGACGAAGTTCCCAATGGGCCTGAACCGCCCGAAGTTTATCTTTGTGCATGCGCTCAGCCGTTTGGCCACGGCCGACACGAAGCAACTGATCACGGAGTTGAAAGACCTCGTGCGCGACTACCCGAAGAGCGACGTGAGCGACATGGCGGGCATGATTGTGCGCGGCCTTGAAAGCGGGCGCGCCTTGGGAACGGGCGGTTACGACCTCACTTCTCTGTGGAGCCGCCGCACGGCGCTCAGCGACTCTATCAGCGGCGATGCCGCGCAGCAGCGGGCACTCTCGCCCGAGCGCAACGCGGCGTTTGTCTTTATCCTCGCCTATCCTGCCGACTCGATTGCCGACAACCGCTTGCTCTACGAAATGGCGCGGTTCAACTTCTCTACCTTCATGGCGCGCGGCTTCGACATGTCGTTTGTCCGCGACGAGGGCCTGACGCAGTTCCGCATCACGGGCTTCAACTCTCTGGACGAGGCGCACGCCTACGCCCTGCGTGCCCACGAAGATGCCGCGCTGCGCGAGTTGATGGGCAAGGGCCGCGTGGTGCTTATTTCGGAGGAAAACCTCAAGATGCTCGGCACGTTCTATAGCTTTGACGATTATGCCGCTTTCTACGAACAGACCTTTGCGCCTGCCGAACTTGACCCCGAACTGCCGGTTGAGGATATCGAACCTATCGAGCAGCATTACGAGGACGAGTACACGCCCGAGCAGTTGGAACAGATGAATGAGGAGAAAGACGAAAAAGCCACTGACGATGAAGGCGAATGGTATGGCGAGTAATGGAACGCTTGTGCAAGGTCTCACGGAGTAGGGGGGGGTTTCAAAAAAGCCCGG
>JALFUO010000098.1 GCA_022784065.1 Bacteroidales bacterium
GATTCTGTTTACCCACTTTAATTTATCAACATCGTTCTTGAACCGATTGAAAAGAACGTTTGTGCAAGGCGAGAGCAGACACCGACAAACTTGTTTGATCGGGCTCTACCGAGCAGCCGCCAAAGGTGCATTTATATGAACGAATAGGCGTTTTACGGCCGAAGGGCTTTTTCTAAGATGCCTGCCCTCGCCTTAATGCCCCTCGCGGCTTTTTTTATGCTAAGAAACGTGCCGATAATGCTTTTTTGCCTTACATTTGCACAAACGCCCATTTTCTTTCATCATTAAAATCGGATAATTATGAAAAAACATCTCTCCGTTTTCTTCAAGCTGCTCTTCGCGGCTTTTGCCTTCGCGATGTTTCCCGTGCGGAGCGCGGCGCAGCTTTACGTGGTAGACAACAATTTCCCCGACTCCATTGAGGCCTATGTTATCCAAACAGCAAAGGACACCGGCAAAGCCTATCGCGGTAACACGGCGTTCAAATTGGCTTTGGGCGACACCGTGCGGGTAAAAGAGCTTATGGCGTCCGACTCCCTGTATGCCGTGATTGTGAAAGACGGCAATACCTATTGCATGTTAAAAAAATTTCTGATACTTTCAGAGGATAATCCCGAGGGCACGGCCGATGTGCTCGGCGCAGACCGCGATATGAGCAACCACAAGTGGGCGGCTAAGTTCTTCGCCACGTTCACACCCTACCTGTTTGTTATCCTGCTGCTGCTCGTTGCGATTATCATCGGCGTTTTGCCGCTGAAACTTTGTCCGTCGCTCAAGCGCCCCGCGCTCTATGTGCTGCCGGTTGCGATGCTGCTCGTTTCGGCAATCGAAATGGCGGCGTGGCTGGTGATGGGCAGCAACACATTCTGGTGGTGCGACCCCGACCGCTACGGTTTCTTCGGCTCGCTCTTGCGCGTGGTGCCGTTCGTGGTACTCGTGGCGTGCCAGCTGTGCAGCGTGTTGCTTTATAAGAATCTTTTAGAGGAATATGTCAAGGAAGGCCAGCGCCTATCGTTCCTGCCGCTGCTTATCAGCGTCGGTGCCACAATCCCTGTTGTGATAGTCGTGGCCATCATCTTAGCCGTTTGCGGGCTCAATAGCATCAGAAACGGCGTATGCATCGCCGCGTTCCTTATTACGCTTATTGTCGGCATTGCTTACTCTTCTTACCGCAACGTCAAGGCGTTGGGCAAGAGCCTCGGCGGCCTTTTCTCGCTCTTCCTCATCGTTTACGCCATTGGTGCCGTGATTGCCATTTACGGACTGATTGCCGTTATCTTCCAGCTTATCCTGCAAATCCTTATGGTATTGGGTGCTATTGTAGGCTGTTTCTTTGCTCTCGCTCTTTTGGGTTCGTCAAACGGTGGCGGCGGTTCGTCTTCGTCGTCTTCTAGAATTTATTATGATAACGACGGAAATGGGCATTATTTTTCAGGTGACCGCGATAGGGCAAACGAACGCATACGAGAGCGCAAGTAAAGCGGAATGTAACGTCGCCTGTGTTGCCTATCGCCGAAATCGTTCGTTGCATAAACAAATCGTGCCGCAGTGGAACTTGTCCATTGCGGCACGATTTTTATCGTGTAATAAGGTATACTGCGATTATGCCTTCACGCGGTTCACGTAAGAACCGTCGCGCGTATCGACTTCGATGATTTCGCCTTCGTTGATGAAGAGAGGCACGCGCACTTCCACGCCCGTCTCGAGCTTTGCAGGCTTGAGCGTGTTGGTAGCCGTGTCGCCTTTGAGGCCCGGTTCGGTGTAAACGATTTTGAGCTGCGTCTTGACGGGCATTTCAGCGTAGAGAATGGTTTCCGTAGAGGCATCGCTGACCACTTCCACCGTGTCGCCTTCCTTCATGTAGTCCACGCCCGTGATGAGTTCCTTGGCAATGGGAATTTGGTCGAAGGTCTCGTTGTTCATAAAGATGTAGTCGGTGCCTTCCATATAAAGGAACTGATACGGGCGGCGTTCAACGCGTACATCTTCGAGGGCCTCGCCGATGTTGAAACGCTTTTCGAGAACGCGTCCGCTCACTACGTCTTTCAGCGTGGTGCGCATAATGGTGTTGCCCTTACCGGGTTTCACGTGCAGGAAGTCGATGCAGAAGTACAGCTTGCCGTCCATGCGGATGCAGGTGCCTTTCTTGATGTCTTGTGATTTAATCATTGGATTTTATCTGTTTAAGAATATTTTGCGGGTGCAAAATTACGCTTTTTTTCTAAATAATCCACGCCTATCATATAGGAAAATCTGAAAAAGCCTTTGCGCAAATGGCAGATTTTTATTTATTTTGCGCCGAGTTCAACCGAAAGGGGCATTTCTGCGCCCGATAAACCTTCACACGCAATGTTCAGTATTATCTTTACGGCCATTCTCGGCACCGTTTGCGGCTATCTGCTGCGGCGCTTCCGGGGATTGCAGCGCATCAACATAAGCATCACGTGCACCATCTGCCTGATGCTCTTCTTCCTCGGCGTTTCGGTGGGAGAGAACCGGCTGCTGATGAAAAACTTCTGGTCGTTCGGGCTTCAGGCCGCGCTGATTGCCGGGCTCGGGCTGGTAGGAAGCGTGCTGGCGGCATGGGCTTTGGAACGCCGTTTTTTCAGAAAGGAGGACGGCGATGCGGAATAGTCTTCTGGTGGTCGGCGCGTTTGTGGCGGGTTGCCTGTTCGGCTGGCTCGTAGGCGGTTTGGAGCGGGTACACGACTGGACGCTCTATCTGCTCTATGCCCTGATGTTCCAGATTGGCGTGAGCGTGGGGTGCAGCGACAACTTGGGCGAGATATTGCGCACCTTTCGCCCCAAGATGCTCCTCATACCTATGGCCACCGTCGGCGGCACGCTCCTCTTTTCCGCCTTTGCCGCCTTTTGCCTCTCCAAGTGGCGCGTCACGGAATGCCTCGCAGTGGGCAGCGGCATGGGCTACTACTCCCTTTCCTCGATTATCATCACGCAGCTCAAGACGGCATCGCTCGGCACGCAGTTGGCAGCCGAGCTCGGCATCATCGCCCTGCTTTCCAACGTGTTTCGCGAGCTGAGCGCCCTGCTGCTCGCTCCGTGGATACGCCGCCATTTCGGCCGGCTCGCCCCGATCAGCGCGGCGGGCGTGGCTTCGGTCGACGTGGTGTTGCCCACAATCATCAGGGTGTCGGGCAAGCAGATGGTTTCCATATCTCTCTTCCACGGCATGCTTATCGACATGAGCGTGCCGGTGCTTGTGCCGTTCTTCTGCTCCCTGTGAGTTTTGCGCGATTTACCCGAAAAATGCGCTTTTATAGTAAGAAAAGCGGCGCAACGCTTTGCCAGAATAAAATTAAAGCTTACCTTTGCACCCGAAATCAGAAAAAAAGATTTTTTGGTACCCTGACCGAGTGGCTAGGTAGCGGTCTGCAAAACCGCGTACAGCAGTTCGAATCTGCTGGGTACCTCGCAAAGAAGGAATGTCCCAAGGGCATTCCTTCTTTTTTTGCTTTGCCGGAACACGTGTTCCGTGTCCCGGCAAAGCAAAAAAAGAACGTTTTTATTGATGGGTATGCATCGGAGAAACAGTAACTATTCATCAAAGTCTCACGAGTAGGGGCGGTTTGCAAAACGCCCGCCGGGTGCGCCGGATGGCACAGAT
>JALFUO010000003.1 GCA_022784065.1 Bacteroidales bacterium
TTCTCTACGCCTATATGAATAATATCTACTCATGCCGCAAGATAGAGCGTCAGGTTCGGCGCGACATACATTATATCTGGCTGGCAGCCCAGGAGCGCCCCGATTTCGTGACCATCAACCGCTTCCGTAACCGTGTAAAGAACGAGATCAACAACATCTTCACGCAGGTGGTGCTTCTGCTGGCCGACCGTGGCTTCATCACGCTTGATGTGGAGTATATCGACGGAACAAAGATAGAATCAAAGGCCAACAAGTACACATTCGTATGGCGCAAGGCCGTGGAAAAGAACCGGGCGAAGCTGCAGGAGAAAATACGCGTCCTGCTGCAACAGATAGACGAGGTAATCGCACAGGACAAAGCAGCTGAGACCGAGGTCGTGGAATTTACACCCGAGGCGTTGACTTCGCTTATCGGAGAACTGAAAGACGCATTGGCATCCGAGCCTGAGCCGACGGGCAAAGAGCAGAAGAAAGTTCGCCGCGAGCAAGAGAAAAAGATAAATGAGCTTGAGAAACACCGCGACAAACTTGGAGAATATGACAGCCGTCTTGAACAGATAGGAGAGCGCAACTCCATGTCCAAGACAGACCCCGACGCGACTTTCATGCGCATGAAGGAAGATGCGATGAACAACGGCCAGACCAAGCCGGGATACAATCTGCAGATCTCAGCCGAGAACCAGTACATCACAGACTTCGCCCTGTTCCCCAATCCCACCGACACTCTCACCCTTATACCATTCCTCAACTCTTTCCTTGGCCGCTACGGCCATCTGCCCTCTACCGCCGTTGCCGACTCAGGTTATGGCTCCGAGGAAAACTACCGCTTCATGGATGAGAACGGCATGGAAGCATACGTCAAGTACAACCGTTTCCATCTCGAGCAGCGCCCGCGCTATAAGCCGAACCCATTCCACCACGACAGCTTCCACTACAACGCGGTTGAGGACTATTACGTCTGCCCGATGGGACAGCATATGACCCGTATCGGCACATCCTACGCAAAGACCGCAAGCGGCTACCGCAGCGAAAACGCACGTTACCGCGCGCAGAACTGCCAGGGCTGTCCGCTGCGATGTATGTGCTACAAGGCCAAAGGAGACCGGCGTATAATCGAGGTCAACCACCGCCTGAACGGGTACAAGCGTAAAGCCCGGGAGCTGCTGACATCTGAAGCCGGACTCAAACACCGCGGACGACGATGCATAGAGCCCGAAGCCGTCTTCGGACAGATGAAGTTCAACATGGCATACCGCCGCTTCCGCCACTTCGGCAAAGACAAGGTCACAATGGACTTTGCCTTCTTCGCCATTGCCTTCAATATAAAGAAATTGTGCTCAAAGATGGCGAAAGAGACAAATGACGGGGGAAATACACCCGATTTTTGCCTGTTTTTGCTTATATCGCGGATTTTACCGCTCGAGAATCGAATGTTTTGGGAAAAACATCAGAAATCGGTCGCCTGAAAAATATCCAAACCTCTGTGGCTAAAAAAATAGAGGCTGCGCCGTAAACCTTAATTACGACACAGCCTCAAGGTTTCATGTCAACAAAATTGCGCGAAATTTAGTACAATTAGCAAGCAAAGGGCAATTAGCGTCCTATCAAGAGCAATACGTTTATAAATAAGTCGTACATTTGCACGTAGAAAGATATGCGCCTCCGTAGTATGAAAATATATGCCGCCCTATTCGCCGGCCTGCTTGCCGCCCTGGCTGCGGGCTGCCGCCGCGATGCCGCCGCCTATCAGTATGGCAGCGTGTTGGTGAACGGGTGGGAGTCGGGCGACACAGTGGTTCTGCGTGTGCCGCCCTTGGAACAGGGCGGCGCATACGCTATGCAGCTCGGACTGCGCACCTCGAACACCGTGTCCTACCCCTTCCGCGAACTCTGGCTTTCGGTGAAGCAGGAATGGGCGTCGGGACAAACAATTATCGACACCCTGCAATGCACCCTCGCCACGCCCGCTGGCGATGCCTCGGGCAAGGGCGTTTCGCTCAACCAGTATGAATTTGCCCTGCCCGTGCGCCAACTCGCGAAAGGCGACAGCGCACGCATCTGCATCAACCACATCATGCGGCAAGATCTCCTGCTCGGCATCACAGACGTGGGGATAAGGCTGGAAGCGAAGGAGGACGAATGAATTAGCCCAAAAAAGATACACAAAATATTATATATATATATGACTCTCTCGCAACTGAAAGCATACGCCGACCTGGCAGCCGAGGCCGCCGTTAAGGCAGGACAGGCCATCATGGAAGTATACGAAAGCCCCGAAACCGACTGGGAGGTAGAGCGCAAGGCAGACAATTCGCCCCTGACGCTGGCCGACCGCAAGGCGCATGCCGTAATCTGCGGCTATCTGTGCGAAACGCCGTTCCACATCTTGAGCGAGGAGGGACGGCACGCCGACTACGCGGAGCGCAAGGACGTGGAAACGATGTGGATCGTGGACCCGCTCGACGGCACAAAGGAGTTTCTGAAACGCAACGGCGAGTTCACCGTCAACATCGCGCTTGTAGAGCAAGACCACTCCGTGGCAGGCGCTATCTATGTGCCGGCACGCCGCCAATTGTACACGGGCATCGTATGCGCCGGAGCGAGCGAAGCACTCCGCATAACGCTCGGCGAGGATTTTGAACGCGTGAGTTGCGAGAAATTGCCCTTGCAAGACGGCGCGGCGCAGAGGATAAGCGGCGGCGCGTTCGTGGTGGTGGCCTCGCGGTCGCACCTTAGCGAGGAAACCGAGCAATTCGTGGAGCGCATGCGCAGCGAGCACGGCGAGGTGGAGTTGCGCTCGGCCGGCAGTTCGCTGAAAATATGCCTCGTGGCAGAGGGCGAAGCCGATGTTTACCCGCGCCTCGCGCCCACTATGGAGTGGGACACGGCTGCGGGGCAGGCAGTGGCAGAGGCCGCCGGCTGCAGCGTCACGGAAGCCGAGAGCGGGCAGCCGCTGCGCTACAACAAGGAAGATTTGCACAATCCGTATTTTATCGTCGCGCCTAAATCTTAACTGCCAACCCATTTACATGGCGGGCGTTTTGCAAAACGCCCCTACTTTTCTACTTGTCAATATTATATAAAACATGAGTCCATCCGCCATATTCGTCACCGTAGTCGTAGTGCTGCTGCTCGTGGCACTCATCAAGGAGTGGCTGCGCCCGGGGCTTATACTGTTCTCCGGCGCCGTGGTATTCCTTTGCGCCGGTATCCTAAGCCCGTCGGAGGTAGTGGCAGGCTTTTCCAACAAAGGCATGATTACCGTCGCTCTGCTCTTCCTCGTGAGCGAGGGCGTGCGGCGTTCGGGGCTTTTGGAAAAGATGCTCTACCGTCTGCTGCCGTCAAAGCGCTGCGGCGAGCGCAAGGCTTTGTTCAGCATGATGCCGATGGTGTCGTTCATCTCGGCCTTCCTCAACAATACGCCCGTGGTGGTCATCTTCGCCCCTATGGTGAAGCGTTGGGCAGAGCGCATAGGCATACCTGCCACGAAGCTGCTCATTCCGCTCTCGTTCGCCACCATTCTCGGCGGGCTTTGCACGCTAATCGGCACGTCGACCAATCTCGTAGTCCACGGAATGGCGCTCGATGAAGCCGCCGCAAATCCCTCGCTCGGGCTGCGCGGGCTGAATATGTTTGAGTTGGGAAAAATCGGGCTGGTCATAGCCGTCGTTGGCACGACCTACATCATCATTGCCGCCAAATACCTCCTGCCGGCGCGGCGCGAGGAACTCGGCGACTTGGAGCAGGAAAACCCTAACTCGAAATATTTCCGCGTGGAACTGGTGCTCGGCGCACGATTCCCGGCCATCAACAAGCGCATCTTCGATTTCGATTTCAAGGAAAAGTACGGCGCCACCCTCTTAGAACTCAAGCGCAACGGTCAGACCCTCCTCATGCACGACATGCGCAAGGAGCATTTCCGCGAAGGCGACACGGTGGTGGTGCTGGCCGATGAGAGCTTTATGCGCAACTGGGGCGACTCCTCTTTCTTCCTGCTCGTGGCCGACACCCGCCAGAAGGAACCCGCAATGGGGCGCAAGAAGCGCTGGTTTACCATCGTGCTGCTCGCGCTCATGATATTCGGCGCGGCCATCGGCGAGCTGCCGTGGGCGCAGGGGCTGGTGCCGGGCATGAAGTTCGACATGTTCTTCTTTGTCTGCGTAGTTACGGTGATTATGGCGGTGATGAACATCTTTCCCGCCCGCAAATACACGAAATTCATCTCTTGGGACATTCTCATCACCATAGCCTCGGCCTTCGCTATCAGCAAGGCGATGCAAAACTCCGGCATGGCCGACGCTGTGGCATCGTGGGCAGTAGGGCTTAGCCGGGAGCACGGCAGCTACGTGCTGCTCGGCGTGGTGTTTTTCATCACGAGCGTCGCCACGGAACTGATGACCAATAACGCCGCCGCCGCGCTGGCATTCCCCATCTCCATATCTATGGCGCAGCATCTTGGCGTGAGCCCTATGCCTTTCATTGTGTGCATCTGCGTGGCCGCTTCCGCCAGCTTCTGCACGCCTATCGGCTATCAGACCAACCTGATTGTGCAAGGCGTGGGTAACTACCGTTTCGGCGATTTCATCAAGATAGGCCTGCCGCTCAACCTTATCGTCATGGCACTGAGCATCTGGCTCATACCCGTATTCTGGCCTTTCTGAATTTTATTTTAGGAAACTTGTTTACTCGTCTACTCATCTGAAATGAAAAAGATAATAAATCCCTTCGTGCATCTCGACGGCTATAATTGCTTCGGCTGCGCCCCGTGCAATCCTTGCGGCGTGAAAATGGAATTTTACGAGGACGGCGATGACATTGTGAGCATTTGGCAGCCCACGCCTAACTACCAAGGCTGGCTCAACACGCTGCACGGCGGCATACAGAGCGTGCTGCTCGACGAGATTTGCGGCTGGGTGGTGATGCGCAAGTTGCAAACGGCAGGCGTGACCTCGAAAATGGAGACGCGCTACCTACGCCCCGTGAGCACAGAGGGCGGGCAAATCACGCTCCGCGCCCGCATCAAGGAGCAACGCCGCAACATTGCGCTCATCGAGGCAAGCCTCCACAACAGTACGGGCGAACTTTGCTCGCAAGCCATTTGCACCTATTTCACCTTCCCGCCCGAAAAGGCACGCAGCGAAATGTTCTTCCAAGGCTGCGAAGCAGAGGAATAAGAAAAAGGGGAATAAAGATTAAGATATTATACCCGTCAACTAATAGATGTCCTTCACGCCTTTGCCTTACGCCGCCGGTTCCCCATTAAGCACGCGGCGGAAGCGGTCGGGGTTTTGCAGCAATTTTATGGCTTCTTTTATCATATTGTCCTTGGGAACGTTGTAAAGTCCGCGGCCTCTGTTGTAGTAATAAAATTCCACGATGTTGCTTTCTACCGCAAAGCGGATGATGGGTTCGTAACGCTTGAAATCTTCTTCGAGACTGCTTTTTAACTTTGCTTCAAGCGCATCCAGTTCTGCTTTTGCTTCGTTGGCCAGACCGTCTGACTGGACTATTTTGCGCAGCACCTCTAATGCTTTGAGGCTTTGGCGGTCATAAGTAAAGCCTTCGCGCTTCACAAACTCAGTGAAATCGGCATATTCTTCCTCTGTCAGGTGAAACTCCGTGGGCGAGGCAATCTTATCGTGCGTGTTGCGGTAACGCACGCAATAGTCGGTGAGTTGGTCGGAAGCGACGAGATAGGGAATGAGTGCAGGCACACTGTCTTCTTTTACTGCAATATCAGGCGTGATGCCGCCGCCGTCGCGCACGATGCGGCCTGCCGCTGTGCGGAACTCCTTGGTCAAAGAGTCGGGCAGATGCACTGGTTCGCCGTCCTTGAACTCGTATGCCTGCACGCAACGCCCCGATGGCAGGTAGTAGCGGGCAGTGGTAAGTTTTACCGCCGTGTTATAAGGCAAATCGAGCGACTGCTGCACGAGGCCTTTGCCGTAGGTGCGCTGTCCCATGATGACGGCGCGGTCGTAGTCTTGCAACGCGCCGCTCGTGATTTCGGAGGCGGAGGCCGAACCGAAGTCCGTCAATACTACCAGGGGCGAGGAGGGGTCGAGCGGGTCGTCCGTAGTTTTATAGATATAATTGCTTTCCTTGGTCTTTCCTTTGCGCCTCACCACCTCCTTGCCGCGCGGCAGGAAAAGATTAGTAGTTTTCACAGCCTCTTCGATTACGCCGCCGGGATTGCCGCAAAGGTTGAGGATAAAGGCTTTCGCCCCCTGCTTTTTCAGGTCTACCAAGGCGCGGCGCACTTCCTCCGACGTTCCCTCGATGAAGCTGTTCAGGTGCAGATAGCCAATGCTGTCGGTCACCATGGTGTGGAGCGAGACGGAGGGGATTACGATGTTCTCGCGCGTCACTTTGAAAGTAAGGGTTTTGTCCGCAACAGGACGCTTCACTTTCAACTCTATGGTTGTGCCCGGTTCGCCGCGCAGCTTGCCGCTCACGTAAGCGGAGAACTCCTCTTGCTTCTGCTTGCCTTCATAGATGAGCGATTCGCCGTCGACGGACAGGATAACGTCGCCGGGCAGCAGTCCAGCCTTTGCGGCAGGCATGTTTTCGTGGAGAGTGGTAAGGATGCAGCGTTTCTCCTTCGGACGATACATTATAGTAGAACCGATGCCAGCGTATTTGCCCGTTGTCATCTGCCTAAGCTCTTCAGTATTGCTTTCGGGATAAAACTCCGTGTAGGGGTCGAGCTGGTTGAGCATGTAGAGCAGGGCGTTCTCAATCAGTTTCTGGCTATTGAGCGTATCTACGTAGTTGCGGTCAAGTTCGCGATAGAGCGCGGTGAAGATATCGAGATTCTTCACCAGTTCGAAGTTGTGGTTAGTCTGTGCCTTGATGCAGACGGAAGTGAAAGGCAAGGTCAGCGTAAGCAGCAATATTGCGCTGATGGCGCGTAATTTTTTCATCTTGATATTAGTAAACAAGTAAACAGGTAGACGAGTAGGAGCGGCGGTTATTGGCAAAAAGCCTTGCGGCGAATGTCCTGCCAGGTTTCTTCGGGAAGCGCCGTGCCTACCACTTGGACGATGTTCCCCGCAAGCAGCGTACCGAGTTCGGAACAACTTGCCAATGATTGCCCATTGGCAAGCCCGTGCAGGAAACCGGCGGCGAAGTAATCGCCGGCGGCGGTAGTGTCGATGGCTTTCGCGCCAGGCAGCGGCGGTTGGTGTATGAACTCTTGGCCGCGTTGTATCAATGCGCCTTCGCGGCCTATCTTCACCACGGCAACATCGCAGATTTCCGCAAGGGCTTGGGCAGCCTCGCGCGGCGGCTTTTGGGTATAGGCAAAGGATTCTTCCTCGTTGGCAAACACGATGTCCACCTGCGGCAGCAGTTGCTCGAAAAACGCGTGCTCTGCCTCTACAATATTATATCCTGCAAGGTCGAGGCTGACCAGGAGGCCGCAATCTTTTGCCAGCTGTATGGCATGGCGCAACAGCGCGTGGTTTTGCACAAGATAGCCCTCGATATGCACCAGCGCGTAGCCTGCAAACCATTCTTTCTGGAGCATCTCGGCGGTGAGCGACGAGGCTGCGCCGAGAAACGTGCCAAAAGTGCGCTGGCCGTCTGCCGAGATAAACGTGTTGGCAATGCCTGTGGGCAGAGAGGGATGCTCGTAAAGGTGCGTGTTTATATGATGCTTCTGGCAGTTTTCTGCAAAGAAATCACCGGCTTTGTCTTTCCCGATACACCCTATCAGCCCTGCCTCGCCGCAGAGATTTGCTACGGCAAGCACCGTGTTGCAGGCCGAGCCGCCAGTGGTGCCTTTCACCTCCAAAGACTTTTGCCGTTCGCATATATCTGCGAAGCGCGACTCGTCGATAAGCTGCATCGACCCTTTGGGCAGGTTCAGTTCCGAAAGTATTTCATCGCTCGGGATAAGCGTGAGCGCATCTACGAGCGCGTTTCCGATTCCTAAGATTCGCTTCATTTCTTGATTGCTTGTTGAATTGCCAGAATAACGAGTAGGAGCGTTTCCCTAATGTCGGCTGCACTCGCCATTTTGAAACGCCCGGTTAGATATTGCCTTGTTGATTTATGCCGTTCGGCGCACCTGGCGGGCGTTTTGCAAAGCGCCGCAAACGGCTAAAAATCCATTTTCTTACGTGAAAAGCCGCAATTTTCTTGCAAAGATATGGTTTATTTCAAAATTATCCGTTACCTTTGCACCGCAAAAGAGAAAGATAACGTTCTTTTCTCTTCAAAAACACTGCTTCAGTAGCTCAGTTGGTTAGAGCACCTGACTGTTAATCAGGGGGTCGTTGGTTCAAGCCCATCCTGAAGCGCCACGAAAAAGGCACAAGCGAGTTGCCTTTCTTTTGAAAACAAATCTTCACTTGCTTCAGTAGCTCAGTTGGTTAGAGCACCTGACTGTTAATCAGGGGGTCGTTGGTTCAAGCCCATCCTGAAGCGCAACGCAAGCCGCGTAGGAACATCGCCGTTCTTACGCGGTTTCTTTATTTATATATATGATGCAAAAACGCGCGGCAATGTCACTTTCGACCATTGCCGCGCGTTGCGTTATTTTTTAAGAAGATTATTTCACAAAGAACTTCTTATTGTTTTGAATATAGATGCCTCTGGGCAGAGCCTTGCGGAGCGTGCCTACCTCGCGGCCGCTGAGGTCGTAAATCATTGCGTTTGCAACGGTGTCGTTGCTAACAGCAGAGATGCCGGAGGGCGTGAAGTACTTGGCGATTACCTGTGCGTCGTATTCCACGTTGGGATTGGGGCGGAACTGCCAGCGCGAGCCGCTGTCGCCCGTAGTCCAAATGGAAATGGGGTTGGGCAACTGCGGAGCGGCGCAAACCCAGTCTTTCTCGCTGCCCGTTGCCGAGAAGGCGAACCAGCCGTTGCCGAGGTCGGTGGTTTGGAGTGCCATGGGGCTTGAAGAGAAGGTGCAAGCACCAGTTTCTCCGCTGTAGCCCGGTGTGGTGAGGAACTTCTGTGCGCCTACGTTGTAGAGATAGAAGTTGCCTTCATACTGAATGGCCATCCAGCTCTGTGCGGCTGCCGTCACGTCGAATGCGCCGGCGTAAGCGGAGTTGGAAAGCTTGTGGTCGCCGCCGTCGCCGCTCATCTCGGCCGTCCATACCTTAGAGGTAGAGTTGGCTTCCGAGTAGATGAGGTATGCGGTATACGTGTCGTTGTAAACGGCATAGGTCTCTGTGTTGGAAAGCTCTGCCAACGTTGCCACGGGCGTGCCGAGGGGCTTCACTTCAGGTTCGGGGTCGGGATTGGGATCGGGATCGGGGTCGGGCGTTTCGCCGCCAGTCTTAAAGGTGAAGGTGTACACCGTATAGTTATCGGGATTGACTGAGATGTCGTTGCCCTTCACGGTAACGGTGAGCACGCCGGTGTTTTCGTCGTAGCTCAACTCTTTCGTTGCGCCTTTACCTTTGGTCGTGCAGTAGAAGTCGATGGCACTGTATTCGGCATCAACCGTGTAATTGAGCACGTCTTCCTTGAAGTCGATAGCGGCAGGGTCGTAGAGCACGCCGCCGAGGGTGCTGTAATAGATAAAGTGGATGTCGTCGATGATGAGCTCGTCGCCCTTACTGCCGCCCGGCGTGGGGTTGGTGGTGAAAGAGCCGAGCAGATATTGAACCTCGGGCGTGCTGTTCTTGTCGTAGGTGAATGCGCCTTCGTAGTACGTCCATTCTGTGCTGGCATCTATCAGCACAGAGGCCTTACCCACGCGGTTGCCGCTCTGGCTGTCAATTTCTGGGTCGCGATAGTCGCAGTCGTCGTGCAGGATAAACTGTCCGCGTGCCTTCTGATCTGCGTTGTCTGAACCCGGTGTAAACTTAGCGTAGAAGCTCACGGCATCGGGGCGGCCGGCGAAGCGCAGGCTGTTGTCGCTGCTGCTGCGGTCGGTGTAGTTGTAGTTGGCGGAATTGGCAGGTGTCATGCTGCCCATGTTAATTCTTCCCGTGGTGAGGTTTCCATTGGCTTTTTTCCCCAAGATGCTTTTTGAAAAGATTTTGACTGCCACGCTACTGTTGTGCCCTTCTACTTTTTGGGGCTTGGGGGAAGAACCCTTGCCTAAACCTGCCATAGAACCGACTGCCGAAGGGAAAGAGTTCCAGCCGTTGCCCGGTTCTTCGTCAGAACGCCAGTCGCCCTCAAAGCCGGGGTAGGCAAACTGGTAAATGCCCTGTGCGCCTGCGGCAAACGCAAAGCATGCCATGGCGCAGGAGAGTAAAAGTTTTTTCATAATGTGTTTCTGCTTTAATTTGTAAATACAATTATTTCACAAATACCTTTTTGCCATTCTTGATACAAAGGCCTTTGGCAACGCCGATGCGCACGCCGCTAAGGTTGTAGATGCTTTCGCTGCCACCCGTCTGGCCGGCAGCGATGTTGGCAATGCCTGTTGCGGCTGTCTTGTTGCCGTCAAAGCGCACGAAAATAGGTGCGGCTTCATCACTGCCAGGCATATTAGTCCAAAGGACATCTATATCAGCGTAAAGGCGGCCACCCTCAATATAGCTACTCTTGCTATTAAGTTTGGCTGTCGCTTCAATAGGCTCTGTTCCCAACATGAAATGGAAAGATTGCATTTCGTTTTCGCCAAAAAGGATTTTGCCGTCCTTCTCCGTTACCGGGATATTGGGCAGAACGATGTCGCCCAATACGCTTCCCAAGAACGAGAAGTTATAGAGCGCAAATGTCACGGTGTTGTCTTCGTTGGGGAATACTTTGATTTCCTGCTCTTCTAAGGCTTCCGTTTCATCGTCAATCTCTTCCATGAGACTAATCCAAAGCTTGCCGTTGTAAATACCGTCGGCTTTCTTGGCAATGTCCTGCGCAAAAATGCTGTTAACAGAAAACAGTGTGACTACGAGTGTGAGTAAAATTTTCTTCATAAGCTGAAAGTTTTATGGGGTTTATAGAATAATAAAATATGATTGTCGTTTAGAACACGTAGCTGAAGCCCAGCGTGGCGTAAATGGGATATAGGTCGAAGGTGACGCTTTCGAAATCGCTCGGGAAGATGCCGTTGAGACCCCATTGCAGGTTGAGCATCACGGAGAGGTGCTTATAGGCGCGAAACTCGCCGCCCGCCTGCAAGCCCCAGTGGAAACGGCGCAGGTCGTCCGAGAAGTCGTAAATGGCGCGCGTCACTTCCGCTTTCGTACCCGTGGGGTCGATGTCGCGGATATAGCCGTCGTGGGCTTCGCCCGAGAACTCGCCGTCGAACATCCAGGAGAAATACGGCCCTGCCGACACCTGCCAGCGCTTGCCTATGCTGTAAGTGGCGAGGATGGGGAAGGTGAGGTAGTTGTTGCGCACCTTGGTGCGTACGCCGCCCGTCCATGCGCCCACCACCTTGCCGCTGCCGTCTTCGTTCACGGCTTCCATGTGGTAGTTCTTCACCGTGGCGTCGGTCTTCATGCCTTTCGTTTCAAAGCGCACGCCTACCATCATGCCCCAGTTGGAATGTTCGAAACGCTTGTGCGCCCCGCCCTCCACGGAGATGTTCATCGTGGGATTGAAACTATCGATGCCGCGTATTTCCTTAGGAAGCGGCAGGGGCGATGTGCCGCCAATGTTGAAGCCGGCTGCGAGACGCACGTGCCAGCCCTTGATAGCGGCGCGCAAGAGGTTGAAATCAGTTTCTTTCGGCTCGTTTTCCTTATTCTCGCCATCTGCGGCAAATGCTGTAGAAGCGGAAAACGCGAGGCTGAGAGTCAGAAGCGTGCGGATTATTATGCGGTTGGACTTGACCATAGTACTAAGTTGCTTGGGTTTAGGTGGGAATAAATATGACCCCGCCTTTATAAAAAGAAGATTATTGTTATCTGTGAATCTCGCGCCACTTGATTTCAATCTCGTCCACGTAGAGTGTGCTGCCTACGCTACCTTCAAAGTAAGCGCCCTCGCGGCTCGAGGTCATCACCACGGCAATAGAGTAACCGTTGCGGCGGAAACGTTCCTCGTCGAACGACTTGCCGTTTTGGTAAACGAAGGGCTCGCTGAAAAACTTCCACTGCTGCGGCTCGCCCGGTTCGGCGATGCGTGCCAATGCCGCGATGCGGTCAGACGATAGCACGTCGTTGCCGTTGAGCGGCGTTATCTTGCCCGTGGCGGGGTCGGGGTCTACCTCGTAAAGCACGGCGTAGATGTCGCAGAGGTCCCTGCGCCCTTCGATGACGTTCTGATGAATATCCGTGAATGTCGGGCCTGCGGTATATTTATAATAGCCTTCAAGGCAAATCGGTTCGCCAGCCGCCATTTGCAGGCCAAACTTCGTGGCCTTGCGCGCGCCGCCTGTGGGGCTTGCCGCCTTCGACACGTCGAAAGAGCCGATAAACAAGTTGCCGGCGGCAATAGGCATGTTCAGATTTTTGCCGAAAGAGCCCGTGCTGAGCGTCGTCATGAGCACGCAGCGGCCTTTAACGCCGCCCTCAACGCTCACAGTGGGGAATTGTTCCGGCACGGTGGCCATTCCCGTCAAGGCATAGCCCGCATTGCCGCTGTCCCAGCAGTAATCGCTCATAAAGGTGTAGCCATTGTACTCGCAGGGTTGCAGCCACTTGTGGTAGCCGCGTTTGCCCTCTCCTTTATAATCCTCAAAACTGCAGCGTTCGAAAGGCACGAACGGCAGGAAAGCCACTTCGTAGTTCTTGCGCCACACCTGGTCTTCCGCAATCACCGTGTAAATCTGCGGGGTGGTGAAGTTGCGCACCGCGCCGTGCCCGTCTTTCTCCACACCTTTGTCAAGATACGTGATGCGTGCGCCCGGCGTGAGCGTGAAGCGCGGATCCAGCGCCGTGCGGTCGGCGTTGGGATTGCAAAGGAAACTTACGGAATTGTTCTGTATGTTGGGATTTCCGAGGATAGTGCCTTCCGGCAGGCTTTTGAGCCATTCTTCGTCAACGCCCGTAATGTCGCATTCGGCATTGGCGGCTTCGTCTTTGATGCAGGCATTGAAGAGGGGTAGGGATAGCAGTAAAAAAGAAACATAAAATAGTCTTTTTCCCCAAAAAACGTTGCAGTTTGTCATACAATAGATTGATTTTAGAGATTTTTCGGCTGCGCTCGGCATTATGAGCAAGCTCTATTTCACTCGCTTGCACGAAAATTGCACTCTCTTGCACGAAAATTTGCTTTGAGATTTTCGGCCGCGCTCGGCATAGCCCGAACAAGTTCGGCTCTGCACTCTCTTGTACGAAAATTCGGGTGCAAAGTTACGAATTTTATTTGGTGCCTGCACGGCCAAAGCCCGTTTTACCGTAAGCCTTTACCGCAAAAACGGTAAAAACTCGCCTTATACCGTTTAGTAGCTATCGGGAAATATGGTCAGAATGTTCAAGAAATACAGGTTTCATCGGGAAACGCCACCCTTCGTCCTTCTATCGTTCGCCCGCCCAGCCTCCTTGGTAATGGTCAGAATAGCTTAGCTCACGATGAGGGATAAGAATAAAGGTGCGCCCAGCGGGCGCACCTTTACTATAATAGTATAATCTTAATTTTATTAGAACATTAAGCCAAAGCGGAAATAGTGTCCTTTATTTTTGGATTTGCTATCCCAATCAAAAGCATAACCTGCACTAAGGCGTTTCGTAAGGTGCAGACCAAAACCAAATTCAATAGCTGCACCATGATATGCTTCAAAATCTCCTTCTTCCACCGTTGTATAATGATTCCAATGGCCAGAGGTGTAGCGTGTTCCGGGTACATAGTAAGAATGTTGAACTATTTCAGGTACTTTCATCATGCAGGCAGCATAACCAAATGCGAAGTTGGCATATCCTCGCATGTTCTTGAAGAACTTCGGAGTAAAAGCACGCACACCGGTTTTTACAGTAACACGATCAAAATTAGAAGGAGAATCAAATGGGGCATCCCAACCAACAGAGAGAAAATCCCATGCAAAATATTTGCTGTAACGGTGCTCAAAGTATAAACCGAGACCAAAAGCACCAGCAGAGTTCTTTTCTGAACCCATTTTACCAACATTGAGGTCAATGCCCAAAATATTCTTTTTCTCTTGATCTTCATCTTCAATTTCATACGTCGTATGCGTAATGTTGCGACTCGTTGAAGATACAATCTGTGCATTGCTGGTCATAGCAAAGAAACCAGCAGCAACCATAAGTAGGAGTTTTTTCATGTTCATGAAAGTTTAATGTTATAGATTGATTTAAAAGTTATTTTACAGATTTAATAACAGGGTTGTTTGCGCCTTCTGCACCAGTAATACGCATCCATTCATAATCTGCAGGTGTTGCAGTATACCATTTAGTGAATTTTGCAGGGAAACCATGAATTACAAGCGTAAAGTCGCCCTGTTCGCCTTCTGATCTTTTAGAAGTATGGAAATCAAAAGTGGCTGCAACAATCATATCTGCACCAACCGCTTCTGCAAACTTAAAGATACCATAGTTATGGGTGCTTTCAAGATTATCGCCCAAGTCCCTTACCTCCTGGGATGTAAGATACAAAGTATGTTTTGTTTTTGCCTCCTCTATGACTTTGACTTCTGCTATTAGCGGTTTTACCAAAGGCTGAACAAGCACCTGCGGCATACGCGCTTGAACATTCTGATAGGAGGTTTTTGTAGTGGTCACTGTTTTTTGCGCAAAGGAGGTATTTGCAAAGCAGAAACAGAGAGAAAGCATCAATAAAAGAATAGACTTTTTCATGATCATATAATTTTTGAAGATAAATTATTCCTATTACGCAACGGATGACGCAAATTTGCAGACTTTTACAATTATCTTATAATAAAAAGTGTTTCCAATATATTAACATGTAATATGATTAGAAACACTTTCCTATAAGAAAAGGGATAATTCAGCCTTGTTCGGCGCTTTGAGAACTCTCGAACTCGTCAGAGTACGGTTTGAAGAAGTTTGTGCCAAGAATAACAGAGATGCGCATCAGCAAGTCGGTGTCGAGGGACTTTTTCTCGAAAATTTTGTAAACGTTGACGCGGGTATATGCCAACTGCGCCGCAAACCATACCACCGTATAGCCGCGCTCCTTTAAGGTCTGACGAATAAGGTTGCCAATATGTACCATAAATCGTACGTTGTGTTTGTTTTAGGCAATTATTTAAATTTCTCTTTACGCACTGATTGCCGTATTGA
Organism: Bacteroidales bacterium; assembly: GCA_022784065.1. Lineage (GTDB taxonomy): Bacteria > Bacteroidota > Bacteroidia > Bacteroidales > Bacteroidaceae > Alloprevotella. Next base: position 15,117 of record JALFUO010000003.1, read on the forward strand.
CTTGCGCGGGGTCGACGGGCTGCTCGCTCTGGCGCGAATAGCGGCTGACGCTAAGCATCATGCCGAAATAGGCGCAGGTGATAAGGGTGGACGTGCCGCCTCTACTGATGAGCGGCAAAGGCTGGCCCGTGACGGGGAAGAGGCCGACGGCAACGAGCATGTTGAGGAAGGCTTGCGAAACAAGGAGCAACGCAAGCCCCATCACAAGAAAGGCTGGAAAGTTGCGCTCGCATCGCCCGGCAATGATGCTCGCTCGGAATAGCAATATTAAATAGAGCGCCATGACAATGAACGCGCCCCAAAGCCCCATTTCCTCGATGATGATGGCAAAGATAAAGTCGGAGTAGGCCTGGCTGAGGAAGTCGCGCTCCACGGAGTTGCCAGGCATTTTGCCGATACCGTTGCTCGACACGATGGCTATGTTGGCGTGGGCTATTTGCCCGTCTTTGTCAATGTCGTAGTCTTCGGGTGCGGGCCTTTCGTCCGCACCGTGGCGCACGATGCGGTTCTTCCAAGTGTGCATGCGCCCCATGCCGGGTAGTTCGTACAGCGGGCTGTCGTCGGGCGTTACGGCAACGACGGCAACCACCAGTCCCACTACCAGCGCTAGCGAACCGAAGAGTTTGCCGAGCTGTTTGTACGGTACGCGGCCGATAAACATCATCAGCACCACAACGCCGAAGAGCAGCGCGGCGGTGGAGAAGTTTTCGGGCAAAATCAACCCGCAAACCAGGCCGGCAAGGATAAGGATTACCTTAAAAGCTTTCGGGTCGGTGCCTTTTTCGGTTTGCTGCACAGACAGGATAAGCGCAACGGTGATGATGAGCGTGCCTTTGGCGATTTCGGAAGGCTGAAACTGCACAATGCCGAGGTCAATCCAGCGCGCGGCATCGTTGGTCTTGCCGCCGAAAAGCGTGATGACCAATAAGAGCAGCGAGACTGGATAGAGCAGCAGCGGCAAGGGGCGGAAGTGGCGGCAAGGCACGGCGTGAATGGCGAGCGCCACCACGGTGCCGCCGGCGAGAAACGCCGCCTGCTTCAAAAGCGGTGCCCAAAACGTCCCCGACTTATAAGCCAGCGTGCTGCCGGCACTGAATACCTCTATCAGGGAAATAAGGCAGAGGAAGAAATAAATAATCCAAATGACTCGGTCGCCTTGGAAAATCGATGTGAGTTTCTGCATATCGGTGCAAAGGCTTATGGGAATTATTAGTAGACGAGTTTACAAGTAAACGAGTAGACGAGACAGGTATGTCTTGCTAATTATATTTTACATGTGAAACTTGTCTTGTTAACTTGTATACTCGTTTACGTGTTTACTAAAACGTTATATATTGTATGGTCAGGCGTCGGCTATTTGCTTCATGCGGTGCGCCCATTCCTTGAACAGGTTGCCGCGCTCTGCCATGCCGTTGAAGAGGTCGAAACTTGCGCAGCAGGGACTAAGCAGCACGGTGTCGCCGGGACGGGAAAGGGCGCAGCAGGCAAAGACGCAGCGGCTGATGCTGTCGGTGTCGCAGATGGGCAGTCCGCAGTCCTTGAACACAGCCTGCAGCTTGCTATTGTCTGCTCCGAGGAACACGAGGGCCTTGCATTTTTCTTTCACCAAATCCATAATGGCGGAGTAGTCGTTGCCCTTGTCCTTGCCGCCGAGAATCAGGATAACGGGTGCGGCAACGGCTTCGAGGGCCACGCGGCAGGCATCTACGTTGGTGGCTTTGGAGTCGTTGATGAAGAATGCGCCGCCCACGGTGCACACCTTTTCAAGGCGGTGGGGCACGCCGGGGAAGTCTGCCAAACCTTCGCGCACGATGCTTGCAGGCACACCCGCTGCGAGGCAAGCCATTGCCGCCGCCATTGCGTTGCGCAGGTTGTGGCGGCCGATGAGCGAGATGTCGGCAACAGGCATTTCAAACTCCGCAGGGGCAGAAAGCCGCATAACGCCGTCCTGAATAAAACCTTTGCTGCCGTCCTCCGGCGCATCGCTGAACGGCGACGGCGTGCCGCCTATCGGGTGGCGATGCAGTTCTTCGGGCACGTGGTCGTCGTTTTGCCAATAAATAAAGCTGTCGCTCGGCCGCTGGTTGCGCGTGATGCGCATTTTGGAGTCCACGTAGTTTTGCAACTCAAAGTTGTAGCGGTCGAGGTGGTCGGGCGTAATGTTGAGCAGCACGGCGATGTCAGCGCGGAAATCAAACATATCGTCCAACTGGAACGACGAAAGTTCTATGACGTAGCAGGCGTGCGGGTCTTCTGCCACTTGCAGGGCAAGGCTGCGCCCGATGTTTCCGGCAAGCCCCACGTCAGTGCCGGCCTTCTTCATGATATGGAATATCCACGAAGTGGTGGTGGTCTTGCCGTTGCTGCCGGTGATGCAAATCATCTTCGCATCGGTATAGCGCGCGGCAAATTCTATTTCCGAAACAATGGGAATGCCCTTTTCGCGCACCGCCTTTACCATAGGTGCGTCTTCGGGAATGCCCGGACTTTTCACGATTTCATCGGCGTTGAGCACGAGGCTTTCGGTGTGCCCGCCGTCTTCAAAGGGAATATCGTGCTGCGTGAGGAGGGTACGGTATTTTTCGCTAATCGTTCCTGCGTCCGACACAAAAACGTCATAGCCTTCTTTCTTTGCGAGTATGGCTGCGCCCACGCCGCTCTCGCCTGCTCCAAGTGCTACAAGTCGCATAATGAAAGTTTTTTATCTTATCTTCAATGTTATAATGGTCAATGCCGCCAGCAGGATTGTGGTAATCCAGAAGCGTATGGTGATTTTCGATTCGTGCCACGCGCCATGCGGCCATTTGCCGAACATATAGCGGCACTCGGGGTCAAGCTGCGCGGGCAGCACGCGGAAGTTGTCGTGAATGGGCGTGCGCTTGAAGATGCGGCGCTTCTCGCCTTTCTTTTTCCAAAACTTGAAATATTCCACCTGCAATATCACGCTCAGGCTTTCCACGAGGAAGATGCCGCAGAGAATGGGGATAAGCAGTTCCTTGTGTATGATGATGGCCAGCACGGCGATGATGCCGCCGATGGTCAGCGAGCCCGTGTCGCCCATAAAGATTTGCGCGGGAAAGGCGTTGTACCATAGGAAGCCGATGAGCGCACCCACCATGGCGCAGATAAAGATGACTAATTCCTGCGAGCCGGGCACGTACATTATATTTAGGTAACCGGCAAACTCGATATGGCTCGACACGTAGGCAAGTATGCCGAGCGCGATGCAGATAATTGCCGAGTTGCCCGCCGCCATACCGTCCATGCCGTCGTTGAGGTTCGCGCCGTTCGACACGGCTGTGATGACAAAGATCGTGACGAATACGAAGAATATCCAGCCCGCTTTCGTCTTATGCTCGCCGAGGAAGGAGAACAATTCGGAGTAGTCCAGGTTGTTGTTTTTGACAAACGGAATGGTCGTTTTCGTTGATTTCACCGCTTCGCTCTTATGCACCACGGCGGTCACGCCGCTCTCGGTGCGCATCTCGATGTTCTCGCGAATGGTGGCATCGGGACTGAAATAGAGCGTCAGCCCCACGAAGAGGCCGAGCAGCACTTGCCCCACGATTTTGTAGCGGCCGGGCAGTCCGTCCTTGTTCTTCTTATAATTCTTGATGTAGTCGTCGAGGAAACCGAGCAGACCGAGCCACACGGTCGTCACGAGCATCAATATCATATAAATATTGCGCAGGCGACCGAGCAGCAGGCAGGGCACGAGGATTGCCACGATGATAATGATGCCGCCCATGGAGGGCACGTTTATTTTCTGCACGCCGAAGGGGTCGATGCTGGCATCGCGCTGCACCTCGCTGATGTTGTGCCGTTTCATCCATTTGATGAAATATTCGCCAAACCACGCGGAAATCACGAGTGCCAATATCAGCGCCAGCAGCGAGCGGAAAGAGATGTAACTCCAAAGCCCGGAGCCGGGCACGCCATACTGTTCGAGAAAGCGAAAGAAATAGTAGAGCATAATCGTAGGGGCGTATCGCATACGCCCGGTTGTAGATTAATATAATGTATTATATGCCGAACGCCTTGCGGATCTCTTCGTGGTCGTCGAAATGATGCTTCACGCCTTTTACGTCCTGATAAGGCTCGTGACCTTTGCCTGCCACGAGGATAATGTCGCCCTTCTCCGCCATCATGGCTGCGGCGCGAATAGCCTCGCGGCGGTCGGTGATGCAGAGCACTTTCGGGCGCAGCTCTTCGGGCACGCCTGCCATCATGTCGGCAATGATGGCCTCCGGTTCTTCAAAGCGGGGGTTGTCGCTGGTGATGACCACGCGGTCGCTCCGCTCCGCAGCTTCGCGTGCCATAATGGGACGCTTGCCTTTGTCGCGGTTGCCGCCTGCGCCGCACACGGTGATGATGCGGCCGCCCCGGCGTATGTCGTTAATCGCCGTAAGCACATTCACGAGGGCGTCGGGCGTGTGGGCATAGTCCACAATCGCGCTGAACCCCTTTGGCGAGCGGATTGCCTCGAAGCGGCCGTTCACGGGGTGGAGCAGCGAGAGTTGGCGGAGCACCTCGTTCTTCTCTACGCCGAGCATCAGGGCTGCGCCGTAAACGCCCAAGAGGTTGGACACGTTGAAGCGGCCCACGAAATGCACGCTTACCTCCGTGCCGTCGATGTCGAGCAGCATGCCTTCGATGCTTTCTTCCAAAATGCGTCCTTTGTAGTCTGCCGCGCTGCGCGTGGAATAGGTGCGCACGGCGGCCGCCGTGTTCTGCACCATCACGCCGCCGTTCTTGTCGTCGGCGTTGGTGATGGCGAAAGCGTCAGCACCGAGATGGTCGAAGAATGCCTTTTTCGCATCGCGGTAGTTCTCAAAAGTCTTGTGGTAATCGAGGTGGTCGCGGGTGAGGTTTGTGAAAATGCCTCCGGCGAACTTCAAGCCGCCGATGCGTTTCTGATGAATGGCGTGGGAACTGCATTCCATAAAGGCATATTCGCAGCCTGCCGCGGCCATTTCTCCTAAAAGGCGATTGAGGGTGATGGGGTCGGGCGTGGTGTGCTCCGTAGGCACTTCGCGGCCGTCGATATAGTTGCACACGGTGGAGCAAAGGCCGCACTTATGCCCGAGGTTGCGGAAGAGGTGGTAGAGTAGGGTGGCGATGGTGGTTTTGCCGTTCGTGCCCGTCACGCCCACGAGTTTCAGGCGGCTTGTCGGGTCGCCGTAGAAGGCGGTTGCCACGCGTCCCACGGCCTCCTCCGTATCGGCCACGCGCACAAAGGTCACGCCTTCGGGCGCGTCCTGCGGCAGCGGGTCGCTCTGCAACACGGCCGCCGCGCCGTTCTCTATGGCTTTGGGTATAAAGGCATGGCCATCGGCTTGCGTGCCTTTCACGGCGACGAACAGATTGCCCGGCTGCACTTGGCGCGAGTCTATCTGCACGCCCGTAATGTCGCGTTCCAAATTGCCGCGCACCTCAGCGGCATTTGCTTTCGCAAGGATTTCAGATAATTTCATCGTTGAGATATTTTGATGTATAGAGACTATACGCAATGACCCAAATTAGTCAAGGATTTTTAGATAAAAACCAGTAAAAACATCTTGCATCGTTTGAAGCCCCTTGGGCTACGCCGCCGGTCTTAACGCCGAGCTTGTGATCCTAAACGGCTCACGCTCGTCCTTAATTCCTGCGGCTGCGGTCGGTTCCCGCCCGCTTCAAACGCTGCAAGGAAAAAACCTTGAAAAACCCGTGAGGCCTTGATGCAAACAATAGCATCTATTGGTCCTCTCATTGAAAACGGGTTTTTACCTGTTTTTCCCTTGTTCTGTGTGGGGCGGGCGGGAACCGACCGCTGCCTTAGCGGATAAAGCACGAGACGAAAGTCGGAAGACTTTCAGGCTCGGGATTTATACGATAAGGCGAGCCGCAGGCCCACACAGAACGAGCGGTTTTTCATGGTTTTTATCCAAACCAGCCAAATAAGTAGGCCATATTTAGAGTACCTATAATATATTTGTCTTACTGCTGCTTTTTCGGCTCAGGTTTCTGAGGCGTTTCGGGCAGCGTGGCGGAAGCCTCGGGTTGCGTGCCCTCTCCTTTCGGTTCGGGCTTAGGCTCCGGTTTTTCCACTTGTGGCGCCGCCTCATCGTTGGCAAGGGTGAGGCTGACGCTTGCGCCGCGCTCAACAGCCGTGCCGGGGGCAATGCTCTGCTTCTTCACGCGCCCCGAGCCGTTGGCCGTGACGCGCACGCCCATCTTCTCCATGCGGAACACGGCATCGCGCAGCCCGTAGCCGCTAAGGTCGGGCATACGGCCGGCGGCCGCCGGAGTTTCTGCATTCAACGCTACTACGCCGCTGCCGCTCTCGCAACTACCCCATGCGCTGCCGCTTTCCGGCAGGTTGCTGCTAACGCCTACTTTGAGGTCGTCGGCCAAAGCCTTGGCGCGGTGCAGGTCGCCCGCCGCCACTTTCGGCGTGAGCACGTGCACCGTGTCGCGCGCCTTGTCGTAAGTGTTGTTGCGCTGCTGCGCCATAACGGTTTCCGACACGCGGCGGAACACCGGACCGCACATGCCGCCGCCCGATGCCGGAGCGGTTTTGCGTATGCAGACGATGCAGGAATATTTAGGATTTTCCGAGGGGAAATAGCCCGCGAACGAGATGAGATACTCCGTTGAAAAGCCGCTTTTTGTCCAAATCTGCGCCGTGCCTGTCTTACCCGAAGAGTGGAATTGCTTGCTGCCGGCTTTCTTGCCCAAGCCGATGCTTACCACCTGCTCCAAGCAGATCTGCATTTTCTTGATTGCCTCGGGGCTGGCCATTTGCTCGCGGATCACCTTTACAGGAAATTCCTTCACCACCTCGCCGTTTTTGAGGATCGCCTTCACGAAGCGGGGCTGGAGCATCTTGCCGTTGTTGGCGATGCCGTTGTAGAAATTAAGCGTTGAAATGGGCGGAATTTGCGTTTCGTAGCCTATGCTCATCCACGGCAACGCAGTCTTCGACCAGTTGCTGCCGTCGGGTAGCGGGCGGCGTATGCGCGGTTTGGCATAGCCGGGAATGGGCAGGTGGAGGTCTTCGGCGATGCCCGTGCTGTAAACGCCGTCCACGAACTTCTCGGGCTGGTTGTGGTAGAACTTATCTATGAGCACGCTCACACCGATGTTCGATGACTTCTGCAAAATCTGCGGCACGGTGAGCACTCCGTAGCCGCCCGAGCGGTGGTTGTGGTCTTTCATGTTACGGCCGTACATGGGTCGGATGCCGCAGCCGGTATCTACCCAGTCGTCCATATCTATATGTCCGTCGTTCATCGCCACAAGGAACGACACGGGCTTGAACACGGAGCCCGGTTCCAGCAGGTTCTTCACGGCATCTACGTCCATCTCTTTATATACTCCGTCTCCAACGCGGCGCATACTGGTGATGGCCTTCACGTCGCCCGTCTGCACTTCCATAAGAATGCAAAGGCCTTGATTGGCATTGATTTCAACGAGTTTGTCATTGAGCGCTTTCTCGCAGATGTCCTGAAAGTTCACGTCGATCGTGGTCTGAATGTCCAGACCGTCCTCAGCCGGCTGGTCAACAATGGTGAGGTAGCGGCTCAGCACCTTTTGTCGGTGCGCTGAACCGGGCTTGCCGCGCAACACGGAGTCGAAAGCGAGTTCCAGCCCCGTGAGCACTTCGTCTTCGCCCTTGTAAGTGAACAGGCCGACGGTGCGCCGCGCCAATTCGCCGTAGGGATTTTTGCGCAGCTTGATTTCATCGCAGTGGAAACCGCCCGAATTGGCCGACATCTTGAAGAGGGGCAATGCTTTCACCTGCTTGTATTGCAGATAAGTGATGCGCTTGTGATAAATCGGCCAGTGATGACTCTTTATCTTGCGCCCCTTGAGCAGGTGGGCGCGGAGTTTGGCGGGGTCGATGTCGGGGAAGATGGCGTGCATGCCGTTGCAAATGCTGTCCATCTTGTCTTCGAGCAGCGAGTCGCGCACAAATTGTGCCCGGGCTTTACGCTTGGGATCTTTCTCCCAAGTCATGAAGTCCATGAATATCTTGTATTCCGGCAGCGACGTGGCAAGCACTTCCCCACCGGCAGCAAGAATATTGCCGCGCGTGGCGGGCACCTCTTGGTTCTCTTTCTTAAAGCGCGCGCTTACGGCCATCCAATATTCTTTGTCGCCAAAGATAAGATAGGCCGCACGGGCGATAATGGCCACCCCTGCCACGGTGAAAAGGAAGAAAATAACGATGTAGCGGGGCAAAATCTTTTTGGCAGGGAAATTCATTCTTCTTCTATTTTAAGGTTGTACAAAGGTTCTGTGGGCGTGTGCAAAGTTGAGTCTTCAAGGTTCTCTTCAACCTTGCTGCGGCGCGTCATTTCTTTCAACTGGCTGCTGCTGGTGAGTGCCTTGTAGCGGCGGTCGAGCAGCGTGTCGGCGAGGCGCGTGCTCTCGATCATTTCTTGCTGGCAGGCGTAGCGGTTGCTCACATAGATAATGATGTAGAACGCAATGAGCACAATGAGCCAAATCTGCCGCCTGAACCATTTTCCAGCCAGCAGATCACCGCCGAGAATGGTGCGCAACGATATATTCACACGCTCCGAGCCGGTGTCGTCTTGGAGGGCGCGAATGGTTGCCTTTCGCTGCTCGCGGGCAGACAGGGCGGCTTCTTCCTCCGGGCCGGCTTCTTCCGGCTCTTCCTGCTCCTCCGTTTCTACGGCTGCCTCTTGCTCCTCTATGTCGTCGCGCAAAGGTTCTTCCTGCGTCTCTTCGATTTCAAGTTCTATGTCCTCGTGTTTCTTGGCCATATTGTATTGCTGTTTTAATCTTAAATAATGCTTCTTTCATCCTCACACCCCTACTTCTTTTCCGCAATGCGGAGTTTCGCGCTGCGGCTGCGGGGATTTTCCGCCTGCTCGGCTTCGGAGGGCACAATGACTTTGTTGTTCACCGCCGCGAAAGGGGAAAGGCGGTTACCGAAGAAGTCCTGCTCTACTTTGCCGTCTATGTTGCCCGCCTTGATGAAATTCTTCACCATGCGGTCTTCAAGACTGTGGTAGGTCAGGACCACCAGCCTGCCACCGGGGCGCAGCACTTTCAGACTGCCTTCCAGCAGTTCGCGCAAGGCGTCCATCTCGTGGTTCACCTCGATGCGCAGGGCCTGGAATGCCTTTGCAAGGTCCTTCTTCTCGCGGTCACGGCCCATCAGCGGGCGCACGGCTTCGAGAAACTCCTGCACCGTTTTTATCGGTTTCATCGCGCGCGCCTTGCAAAGCGCATCTGCCAAGCGCCGCCCGTTTTTCAGTTCTCCATACAATAGGAACAGTCGTGCCAAGTCCTCGGGAGCGTAAGTGTTTACTATGTCGGCCGCCGTCGCGCCCCCGCGTCCGTTCATGCGCATGTCCAAGGGAGCTTCGTAGCGAAAGGAGAAACCTCGCGTTTCATCGTCGAAATGGTGGCTCGACACGCCGAGGTCGGCAATCAGTCCGTTCACACCGTCCACACCATAATAGCGCATCCAGTTCGTGAGGTAGCGGAAATTGCTTTGCACAAAGGTGAAGCGCGCTTCGCCCTCGGGCACATTCTGGGCGGCATCGGCGTCCTGGTCAAACCCATACAGATGCCCCTCGTCGCCTAACCTGCTGAGAATTTCGCGGCTATGCCCGCCGCCGCCGAAAGTCACGTCTACGTAAACGCCGTCGGGGCGTATGCAGAGCGCGTCCACGCTCTCTTTGAGCAAGACGGAAACATGATAGGTCGGCGCGGTGGTTGGCATGGTTTTTTATGTTGTTATTATATATACTTTCCTAAAAGAGTTCAAAGTTAGGGATAATCCGACACAATTAAAGAAAGAAAATCTGATTTTTCTTATATGATAGTAAAAAATACTGATTTCATCGCAAAATCCAACCCCCGTTTCGTTCAAATTATCCCCGTTCCCGTTCCCTGTCTTATACTGATATAGGTAGACACATTTAGTTTCCATTATAATTCTAAAACACTACTAAATGAGTCGTAAAAATCA
>JALFUO010000017.1 GCA_022784065.1 Bacteroidales bacterium
TTGCTCATGCCACATGCATAGTACTCACGAAGAACTGATAACTTGAACGATTCGCTGTACTTCTGATTTTTACGACTCATTTAGTAGTGTTTTGGGATTATAATGGAAACTAAATGTGTCTACCTATATCAGTATAAGACACGAATGTTATCCCACGTGATGGCGTTTGCCGCCTGCGCCGGAAGTAAATCGCGCATAGCGGGCTTTGCGCCCGCTATGAAGGGTTGTGAAGGGTTGAATGACGGGTTTGAAGTCCAAACCGTTCACCCGCAAACGCCTTACGTCCAGACGTATAACTATAAAGATGAAGGGTTGAAAGGTTTTTAGGGAAGAAAATTGCGTAACGCGCACGCGCGCGATGCAGACGTTTTTTTTCTTGACAGTTTGGGGCGGGCGTTCTGCAGAATGCATCTGCTGCTTATTAATCTTAGGCATAAATAACAAAACTTGGCGGGCAAAAATTTTTATTGCAAAAGTTTTTTCGTAATTTTGCCTCGCATATAAGATAACGCGGCATCGCCGCAAATCTCTTACCGCAAAAAACAACCTCTAACTTATATATTTTTATGGCAACATTAGATCTTAGCAAGTACGGTATTACCGGTGCAACCGAAGTGCTGCACAACCCTTCCTACGAAGTGCTTTTTGAAGAAGAAACGAAAGCAGGCCTGGAAGGCTTCGACAAAGGTCAGGAAACAGAGCTCGGCGCAGTCAACGTGATGACCGGCGTTTACACCGGCCGCTCGCCCAAAGACAAGTTCTTTGTGATGGACAGCGTGAGCAAGGACACCGTTTGGTGGACTTCCGAAGAATACAAGAACGACAACAAGCCCGTGAGCGAAGCCACCTGGGCAGAGCTCAAGAAGCTCGCCACCGCCGAACTCTCCAACAAGAAGCTCTACGTGGTAGATGCTTTCTGCGGCGCCAACGAAGCAACCCGCCTCAAAGTGCGCTTCATCATGGAAGTGGCTTGGCAGGCTCACTTCGTGACCAACATGTTTATCCGTCCTACGGTGAAGGAGCTTTCCGATTTCGGAGAACCCGACTTCGTGGTGTTCAACGCCTCTAAGGCAAAGGTTGAAAACTACAAGGAACTCGGTCTCAACTCTGAAACCGCCGTTGTGTTCAACCTCACGTCTAAGGAACAGGTGATCATCAACACGTGGTACGGCGGCGAAATGAAGAAGGGCATGTTCTCCATCATGAACTACCTCAACCCGCTCCGCGGCATCGCCTCCATGCACTGCTCCGCCAACACCAACAAGGAAGGCACGGACTCCGCTATCTTCTTCGGCCTCTCCGGCACGGGCAAGACCACACTTTCTACCGACCCGAAGCGCCTGCTCATCGGCGACGACGAGCACGGTTGGGACGACGAAGGCGTGTTCAACTACGAAGGCGGCTGCTACGCTAAGGTGATTAACCTCGACAAGGAGAGCGAACCCGATATCTTCAACGCTATCCGCCGCGACGCCCTCTTGGAGAACGTTACGGTGGACGCCAACGGCAAGATCGACTTCGCCGACAAGAGCGTTACGGAAAACACCCGCGTGTCTTACCCCATCGAGCACATCGTGAACCGCGTGGCTCCCGTTTCCAAGGGTCCGCACGCCCATCAGGTGATCTTCCTCTCGGCCGACGCATTCGGCGTGCTGCCTCCCGTATCTATCCTCACCCCCGAGCAGACGAAGTACTACTTCCTCAGCGGCTTCACCGCTAAGCTCGCCGGCACGGAACGCGGCATCACCGAGCCCACGCCCACCTTCTCTGCTTGCTTCGGCGCAGCCTTCCTCAGCCTGCACCCCACGAAGTATGGCGAAGAGCTCGTTAAGAAGATGGAGAAAGTAGGCGCTAAGGCTTACCTCGTGAACACCGGCTGGAACGGCACGGGCAAGCGCATCTCTATCCGCGACACGCGCGGCATCATCGACGCTATCCTCGACGGCAGCATCGACAAGGCCCCCACGAAGACCATTCCTTACTTCGACTTCGTAGTGCCCACGGAACTCCCCGGCGTAGACCCCGCCATCCTCGACCCCCGCGACACTTACGACTGCGCTTGCAAGTGGGAAGAGAAGGCTAAGGACCTCGCAGCCCGCTTCATCAAGAACTTCGCTAAGTTTGAAGGCAACGCAGCCGGCAAGGCACTCGTAGCCGCAGGTCCGAAGCTCTAATAACGGCATACTGAACCCTATAAATAAGACCCCCTCGCACACCCTAAATGGGCTGCGAGGGGGTTTTTGATGAATAACAATAAATTCCTATTTGTCTTAACTCCGCCGAGCGGCATAACTACAGAAAGAGGGCAGGGTACACGCGCAAGTACCCTGCCCTCGCTATTTCGAGATTAGTTTATTCCCAGCCGAGTGCGCTGGCGCCGAGCACAGCGGCTTCGCTGCCGTTGAGCGAGGAGATGAGCAGCTTGGTCTTTCCCTGGAAGATGTTGAGCGTATTCTTTTCGAATGCTTCGCGCAGGGGCTTCATCAGGTAGTCGCCCGCCTTGGTGAGGCCGCCGAAGAAGATGATGGCTTCGGGGGAGTTGAACGTCACGAAGTCGGCGCACGATGTGCCGAGCACCTTGCCCGTGAAGTCAAAGATGTCGAGCGCGATGGGGTCGCCCTGCTCGGCAGCTTTGAACACGTCGTAAGAAGTGATTTTGTCGGGGTCGAGCTGACGCAAGGGGCTGTCTTCGGTGCGCTTCGAAAGGATTTCACGCGCCGTGCGTGCCACGCCCGTGGCAGAGCAATAGGTTTCGAGGCAACCGCTGCGCCCGCAGCCGCAGGGACGTCCGTTCTCTGTATGGTCGATTACGAAGTGGCCCAGTTCGCCGGCGAAGCCGTCGCTGCCGTACACGATATTTCCATCTACCACGATGCCTGAGCCTACGCCCGTGCCGAGCGTAATCATGATGAAGTTCTTCATACCGCGTGCCACGCCGTAGGTCATTTCGCCCATTGCAGCGGCATTGGCATCGTTGGTAACACGCGTGGGCACGCCGAGCGCATCCTGGAAGAGCTGAGCGATGGGCACGATGCCCTCCCAAGCGAGGTTGGCAGCGTATTCGATTGTACCGTTGTAAAAGTTGCCGTTAGGCGCACCGATGCCCATACCTCGGATTTGGCTGATGCCGCCCACGAGGTCGAGCGCGGGCTGCAAAGCCTCCACGCCAGCTTTCACATAGTCGTTGATGTCGGGATAGGCTTTCGTGCTGATGACCACTTGCGCCTTAATCGTGCCTCTCTGGTCTACAATTCCGAACACGGAGTTTGTGCCGCCCATGTCAAGACCGATAACATAGGGTTTTTCGTTTGAGATATCCATTATTGTTAAAGTATTAGATAGGTTTAGGAATAAAAAGTCTTTATGCAAAGATAGTGCAAGGCGAGCGCAATAAAACTTGTTTAAATTTCTTGACATTTTCGGCTGCGCTCGGCAGTAGGGGCGTTTTGCAAAACGCCCGCCCAAGTTCTTAAAAGTGCGATTGCTCGCCATGGCAAAATTCGAGTAAACTCGATATTGCTCATTTGGCTTAACGCAATCGTTCGGCTCTGCGCTCGCTTGCACGAAAATTGCCGAGCCGCAGCCTATCTTATGCAAAATTACTGCTTTTTTCATACGTTTTACGTAAGATAAAAGCCTTTTTCTGCGCAGATAAGTCCGATTTGTGTTTTTTTAGGAAAAGCGGCACGGCATTTTTCGGGCGTTCTGCAGAACGCCCCTACTGGACTTCGCCTTTGAGCGTGGCAGAAGATGCGCCCGTGATGCGCACCGTGGCATATTGCCCCGGGCGCAGCGTGCCTCGGTCGAACACCACCACTTTGTTTTGCTCCGTTCGGCCGAAGAGTTGTTCGCGCGAGCGTTTCGACGTGCCTTCTATCAGCACTTCGTAAGTGTGGCCGATGCAGCGGCGGTTGCTTTCTGCAGAAAGTTCGTTTTGCAGCGCAATGAGTTCTTCGAGGCGGCGCACTTTGACCTCCTCCGGCACGTCGTCGGGGAGATGGCGGGCGGCGTAGGTGCCGGGGCGTTCGGAGTATTTGAACATGAAGGCGGAGTCGTAGCCGCATTCGCGCATGAGCGAAAGCGAGAGGGCGTGGTCCTCCTCCGTCTCGCTGCAATAGCCGGCAAAGATGTCGGTAGAGAGGCCGCAGTCGGGCACGATGCGGCGGATGGCTGCCACGCGCTCCAAATACCATTCGCGCGTGTACTTGCGGTTCATCAGTTTCAAGATGCGGTTGCTACCGCTCTGCACGGGCAGGTGTATGTGGCGGCATACGTTGGGCTCTTCGGCGATGACGCGCAGCGTTTCGTCGCCCATATCCTTCGGGTGGCTGGTGGAGAAGCGGATGCGCATCTCGGGCACGGCGCGCGCCACGAGGCGCAGCAAAGCTGCAAAGTCCACTTCCACCGTGCCGTTGTGCCGTCCACGGTAACTATTCACGTTCTGCCCGAGCAGGGTGACCTCTTTGTAACCGCGTGCGGCGAGGTCGCGCACTTCGGCGAGAATGCTCTCCACGTCGCGCGAGCGTTCGCGGCCTCGGGTGTAAGGCACGATGCAGTAGTGGCAAAAGTTGTTGCAGCCGCGCATGATGCTTACGAAGCCGGAAATCTGCGGCCCGCAGAGCCTTTGCGGGATAATGTCGCGATAGGTCTCGGTGGTGGAAAGTTCAATGTTGATGGCCTTCTGCCCCAGTTCGGCCTGCGCTGCGAGGTCGGGCAGGGAGAGGTAAGCGTCGGGACCTGCCACGAGGTCGGCGCCGTAGTCCGTAAGCAGTTGTTCCTTCACGCGTTCTGCCATGCACCCCAGCACGCCGATAATGAGTTTACGGCCCTTTCGGCGCAGGGCGTTGAGGGCTTCGAGTCGGTGAATGATTTTCTGCTCGGCGTTATCGCGCACGGAGCAGGTGTTGAGAAACACGGCATTGGCATCGTCGAGGCCGTCGGTCGTTTCATAGCCTGCCATCTTCATCACGGAGGCCACCACCTCGCTATCCGCCACGTTCATCTGGCAGCCGTAAGTTTCGATAAATAATTTCTTCATGTAATTAGTAGACGAGTAGACAAGTAAACAAGTAAACGAGTAACCGAGTAAACAAGAAGCCGAGGAGATTTTCGTGCAAGCGAGCGCAGAGCCGAACTTGGGCGGGCGTTTTGCAAAACGCCCCTACTGCCGAGCGCAGCCGAAAATCACGAAGTAAACAAGTAAACGAGTAGGGGCAATATCAAAAATCCCCGCTGCGCTTGGCACGGCGGGGATTTGTCTTTTTTTGAAAGAGATTTTTTTACTTACGCAGACCGAGCGCCTTGACGATGTTGCGGTAGCGTTCGATGTCGCGGCTCTTGAGGTAGTTGAGCAAAGCGCGGCGCTTACCTACGAGCTTAACGAGAGAGCGTTCAGTGGTATGATCTTTACGGTTGGCTCTCATGTGATCCGTCAAATGGGCAATACGGTAAGAAAACAAAGCCACCTGGCTCTCAACGGAACCCGTGTCGGTGTTAGACTGTCCGTACTTGCCAAAGATCTCTTTCTTCTTTTCAGAATCCAAGTACATTGTGTGTGAAAGAATTAAGTTGTTAAAATATTGGTTTTGCTTGATAGCGGGTGCAAATTTACGCCTTTCCCGCTTAACTGCCAAGTTTTTAGTAAGAAAATGCGCAAATGACGCAAAAGCCAAGTCCTCAAAACTTGCAGCGCTCGGTTTCCGTCATTATAATTCGGCGCAAAAGTTGCCTTGCTGCGCAGAAATACGTACATTTGTGGCAGTGTGACGTAAGAAACTTGTTTTTATCTTAAATAAATACCATTTGAAATATGAGTACCGTTGAAAAAATCTTTGCCGAAAAACTTCTGAAAGTAAAAGCCATCAAGTTGCAGCCCGAACAGCCCTTCACGTGGGCAAGCGGCTGGAAATCGCCCTTCTACTGCGACAACCGCAAGACGCTCGCATTCCCCGCTCTGCGCACCTTCGTGAAACTCCAACTGAGCCGCATCGTGGCTGAACGCTATCCCGAAGCCGATGCCATTGCCGGCGTTGCCACCGGGGCAATAGCGCAAGGCGCACTCGTGGCAGACGAACTCGCCCTGCCCTTCGCCTACGTGCGCTCCAAACCCAAAGACCACGGCATGGCCAACCTCATCGAAGGCGATTTGCAGCCGGGCATGAAGGTGGTGGTGGTAGAAGACCTCATCTCTACGGGCGGCAGCTCGCTCAAAGCCGTTGAGGCGCTGCGCCAGCACGGCTGCGAGGTGCTCGGCATGGTGGCAGCCTATACTTACGGCTTCCCCGTGGCAGAAGAAGCCTTTGCCGCGGCAGGCGTAACGCTCACCACGCTCACCAACTACGAGGCCGTGGTGGAAACCGCGCTGCAAACGGGCTACATCGAGCAGAGCCACGTGCCTATGCTCGCCGCCTGGCGCAAGGACCCGGCAAACTGGATGAAATAAAATTCCTTTTAGGTGGGTTCTATAAATTCGCTTTGGCAGATTTTGGATTTATTTTCGAGGCCAAATTGTAAGTTGAAGAGGGAGCGTAGCGGGCTACGTGACCGATGAGACTTACGATTTAGACCGAAAAGAAAACAAAAGATGACAAAACGTCAACCCAACATTATTGTAAATTTTTACGGTGGGAATTTATAGAACCCACCT
>JALFUO010000019.1 GCA_022784065.1 Bacteroidales bacterium
TTGCTCATGCCACATGCATAGTACTCACGAAGAACTGATAACTTGAACGATTCGCTGTACTTCTGATTTTTACGACTCATTTAGTAGTGTTTTGGGATTATAATGGAAACTAAATGTGTCTACCTATATCAGTATAAGACAAACATTTTTATAGTGGCAGGCGGCGGGCTCAGAGAAGAAGCGGGAAGCGATTTGCCATATTTTGACCAAAGGAGTAGCTGAAAATTCGGTAAAAACAGGGGCAAATTGCGGTTTGTACCGAATTTATTTTGTTATAAATAGGGGCAGACACTAACTTTGCAGTATGAAAATGGCAATTTCTCCGTGCAAGAGCCGCGCGCTATGCTTCATATATATATTATTATATGTATGGCTCTGCGCCGCTCCGCGCGCTGCGGCACAGACGCCTGGCGATTCTATCCTTGCGTTAGTGAGCGAAGACTCTGCGTTCGTTGCCGCGACCGACTCGGCGCAACATACTAAATCGAAATCGGCTTGGAAGAAACTGGTGAACTATTTCAAAAACTCCGACAAGCGCGATGAAACCAAGAATTTCGATTTCGGTTTCCTCCCCGGCCCGCACTACTCCTCCACCGTGGGCTTGGGCCTCGGCTTGGTTGCCACGGCGACTTACAGCGCAGACTTTGCCGATAAATCGCTGCCGCGCTCCAATGCCGCGCTCTACGGCGACATGACAACGGAAGGCTTTTTCCTCATCGGCATCAAGGGCCTCCACATTTTCCCCAGCGAGCGGTACAAGCTGGAATACCGCCTCAATGCCTCTACCTTCCTCACGGACTACTATGGTATGGGCTACGCGCTCAACAACGTGGACGGCAACAAGGCGAGCTTCCGCCGCAACCGCATCGAGGCCATTGGCCGCTTCCTCTTCCGCCTCGCTCCGAAAACGTATCTCGGTCCCACCTTCTCCTACCGCTTCGTCCAGGCTACGGAGATTAAGGCAGACGACCTGCCGCTCTTTGAAGGGCAGCGCAAGAACCTGCATGCCACCGCGCCGGGCGTAACTTTTCTTTACGACTCGCGCGACTTTATCCAAAACGCGAGCAAAGGCATATATTTCCAAGTGAACCAATCGTTTACGCCACGTTTTCTTGGCAACGATTATTGCTTCTCTTCTACGGAAGTCACGCTGAGCGGTTACCAAAAGGTATGGCGCGGCGGCGTACTCGCGGCGGAGTACCACTCGCTCTTCAACTATGGCCACACGCCCTGGGGCTTTATGGCGGAAGTGGGCGACAACAACCGCATGCGCGGCTATTACGAGGGCCGCTACCGCGACCAAAACCTCATCGAGGCGCAAGTTGAGTTGCGGCAAAACATCCACAAGCGCCACGGCATGGTGGTGTGGATCGGTGCAGCACAGATATTCGAGCAGTTGAAAGACATGCGCTTCCGCCAAACGCTGCCCAACGGCGGCATCGGCTACCGCTGGGAATTTAAGAAAGGCATCAACGTGCGCCTCGACTACGGCCTCTCCAAAAACGGCGGCGGCTTCATCTTCAGCCTCAACGAAGCCTTTTGAGAATGATGATATAAAACCTAATTATTGGTTGATATGATAAAAACCAAATAAAACCGCTTGTTCTGTGTGGGCCTATCGGCTCGCCTTATCGGATAAATCCCGAGCCTGAAAGTCTTATGACTTTCGTCTCGTGCTTTATCCGTTAAGGCGCGGTCGGTTCCCGCCCGCCCCACACAGAACAAGGGAAAAACCGGTAAAAACCCATTTCCAATGGAATACCTATCAGTTGCCTCTAAGATAACATCAAGGTCTCACGGGTTTTTAATGGTTTTTTCCTTGCGGCGTTTGAAGCGGGCGGGAACCGACCGCTGCCGCAGGGATTAAGGGCGAGCGCGGGCCGATTAGGCACGCAGGCTCGACGTTAAGCCCAGCGGCGTAGCCCGCAGGGCTTCAAACGAAGCAAGATGTTTTTCATGGTTTTTATCCAAAAGCACATGAATTTGACAGTGCCTATTACCACTAAGCCACTATAAAATCTCTATAAAAATGACATTCAAGAAAAAACTGATTTCTGCGGCCCTCTTCCTCGCCGCCACCTCCGCCCGCGCCCTACCCTACGCGCCCGAGTTTTTACAAGAAGACCAAACCGATGCAGGCAAGCTCGAATACATCAACTTCGGCAACTTCGACCGCTGGCTTATCCGCTACGTGAAGGAAAGCGGCATCATCGGCGGCAAGACCAAGACGCTCTATTGCATCGCCCCCAACGGCACCATCACCAGCACCGACCCCTACAGAGGTTCGGGCGGCTCGCCTTGGGCCACGTCGAACGTGATGGCACGCGTGTCGGGCATCACGAAGACCAACGTCAGCGTCTACCGCGAGGAACGCCCGGGCCACGGCTACTGCGCCAAACTCTATACGCACCTCGAAG
This sequence comes from Bacteroidales bacterium, assembly GCA_022784065.1. Classification (GTDB taxonomy): domain Bacteria; phylum Bacteroidota; class Bacteroidia; order Bacteroidales; family Bacteroidaceae; genus Alloprevotella. Next base: position 2,418 of record JALFUO010000019.1, read on the forward strand.
AGTGCAAGGTGCTCGGCATCGTGAACATCAAGGTGCTCGCCGCAGGCTCCATCTATCTGGGACAGACGCAAGAGCCGATTACAGGCACGAAAAACCCCATGGCCAAGCTCAACGCCGGCATCAAGTTTAGCCGCCGCCCCAAAGCACTCGTGTTCGACTATAAAGTGAAACTCTCTGGCCAGCCCAACCGCGTGAAGCAGACGGGCTTCGGCAAGGTGAAGACCATTCAGGGCATGGATATGCCCGACTGCATACTCTACCTGCAAAAGCGCTGGGAGGACGCGCAGGGCAACATCTACGCAAAGCGCGTGGGCACGATGGTGAAACGCTTCAACAAAAACACCGACTGGGTGAACAACGCCCGCTTTGAAATCCACTACGGCGACATCACCAAGGAAAAGTTTTACAACTCAACCATGGCGCTCACCACTGGCGATGACACCAAGTATGCCAAAAATTCCAAGGGGAAAATGGTTCAAGTACAGGAAGTTGGTTGGGCCAACGCCAACGAAGCGCCCACGCACATCGTGCTGCAATTCGACTCGAGCCACGGCGGCGCATACATCGGCAGCGTAGGCAACACGCTTTGGATAGACAACGTGCGCCTCGCGTACTAAATTACGGCTTTTCATATAGGACACTTGCGCTTTTTTTGCGAAAATCTTAATACTTTTTGCAAAAAACTCGTAAATTTGCTGCTCCTTTCATATATAATATTGTATATGAAGGGAGCAGTGCCCGTTTTAATTATGGCGAATTCGCCATAATTAAAAATACATTCATTGCAATGAGTAGGGGCGTTTTTCATAATGTCGGCTGCACTCGGCATAGTTCGAACAAGTTCGGCTCTGCGCTCGCTTGCACGCCATTTGCAAAACGCCCGCCCATTACGCCGAAAGGAAAATCAATGAGGCAATCATTTGCCGGGCGTTTTGCAAAACGCCCCTACTCCCCCCCCAGCACACATTCTTTTGATACATCTTTTTTAATTCATTTTTTTATTAACCAAATCATCAACAAAAGCTTATGAAAAAAGTTCTTCACATCTTTTTTCTGTGCCTCATGTCGTTGGTGGCGTTAGTAGCGAATGCTCACATCACTTCTGTTAGTGAGTTGAACAACACGACCACGTACACGTTGAAAACAACGGAACGCGGTTATTTCCTCTACAACGCAACCACCTCTACCGAGGCGCTTACGTCCTCTTACAACCTGGACGACGACCAAAACGCAACGCCGACAGACTACTATGTTTGCTTCGACAAGGCTGCCACGCACAGCACTTGGAATGCAACCAGCAGGGAACGCGACGTTGCCAAGGTTTCTCTGAATAGCCCGCAATACGGTCTTCAGGAAATCAACACAACCAACGCCCACAATGTCTACAACGACATGACCTCTGCCGAAGGTTTCAAAGTTGCTCCGGGCGAGGTAGTAGTTCCTGCCATCGGCTATACGGCATCGTGGATGCACGGTTACGTATATGTGGACCTCGACCAAAGCAATCAGTTTGAAGTTGAAAGCATAGACGATGCCGAATTGGTTACGTACAATTATTATAATGGCGTGAACAAAGCCGGTACGACCACGTCTACTGCTGAAGCTTTCAAAACCCCGTTCCCCTCTTTCACCGCTCCGAGCGAACCGGGCACGTACCGTATCCGCTTCAAAGTGGACTGGGAAAACTATGACCCCGCTGGTGCAGCCGGCGCTAACGGCAACGGCACAGGCAGTCAAGGTATTGTTGCTAATGGCGGATCTGTTATCGATGCCCTGATGATCGTTGCCGAGTCTCCTTCGGTTACCTACAACGTAACCTTCACCTACAAGCAGAACGGCACCGTAATCGGCACGACCTCTCAGAACGTATTCGAGGGCGACCCCGTTCCCGCATTCTCTGTTCCCAGTTACATAGAAGCAACGGTTGAAGGCACGCTGCCCGAAACCGTGACGGAAGACCTCAACATCGTGGTTAATACGACGGTTAAGGCTGACTGCCCCTTCAAGATGTATGCCTCCACCGATGCAGAAGACGTGGTTTGGACGGCACTCACGCTGAAGCGTTCGCCCGTCCTCTACCTCTACGCCACGGAAGACGGCACACAGATCAGCAACACCGCCGTTGAGACGTTGCCCACCGATGAGACATTGAAGAAATACGCATGGTGCTTCGTCGGCGACTGGCTCAATGGTTTCACCATCAACAACCTCGCCACGGGCAAGCGCATCGCTTCTCCCTCTACGGCTTTGACTGACGGTACTGATTACCATGCTATTCTCACCGATGCAAAGCTCGAAGACGGCACCGACAAGTTCACGCTCGTGACCAACACCGCAGGCAACTATTTCATCAAGCGTGCCGACACCGACACCTACTTCCTTTCCAACTATGGCGACGTAGGCAACACGCTCCTCAGCTTCTGGAACAGCGGCAATGCGCTGACTGACGGCGTCACTGGCGACGGCGGCTCTATCTTTGAAGTTGTGGCCATCACCCTGCCCGAACCTGTCCTCAACACGCTCGTGCCGACCGTTGAGCCTACAACGGCTACGGGCACCCTCGAAACCATCACGCTCAACTTCGAGAAAGCAGTAACCTACGACAACACGAAGACCATCACCCTGGGCAACAGAATGATGGGCATCACGAAGGACATCACGGTTGCTGTAAGCGCAGAAGACGCCACGGTGGTTACGATTACGCTCGCAGAGCCCGTTACCGAACCGGGTTTCCTCTCGCTCTATATCCCCGAAGAAACCTTCACGGCCACGGAAGACGGCACGTTCAACCCCGAACTCACCAGCCCGATTACCGTGCTCGCTCCCACGAACAGCTTCGCATTTGAAAGCACCACTCCTGCCGACAATGCCAACTTGCTCGAACTGAGCACCGTTAAGGTAACCTATGCCGACGCTCCAACGCTCGCAACGGAAGGCGCTTCGGTTAACGTGATCAACACTGAGACCAACACGGCCGTTACCACGGCTACCGTTGCTTACGATGAGGAAGACTGGAACTCTGTTGTATTCACCCTCGCCGCGGCTATCACCACGCCGGGTACGTACACGCTCACCATTCCCGATGAATTTATCTGGAACAGCCAGTACAACGGAAGCGCAGAAGATATGGGCGTTTCGCAGGGCGCTACCTACACCCCCGCCACCACCCTCACCTTCAACGTTATCGAAGCCTATCCCGTAAACTTCGATAAGAATATGAACCGCACCCGCACCGACCGCAGACTCAACAGCGTAACGCTCACAGAGGAAGGCCAGGAAGGTCAGACCGTAACGCCCGCCAACACATGGAAGATTTACAACGACCAGCACGAAACGGCAGTGCTCACCTGCACCGTAGGTAGCACGCTTACCGCAACATTCAACTATTCTGGTACTTGGATGCACGGCTACGTTTACATCGACACCGAAAACGACTATGCATTCTCCTTCAATGAAGGCAGCACCGACCAGAGCGGCACAGACCTCAAGACCTTCGCGTTCTACTCGGGCAGCTTCACCAACGATGCCAGCGGTAGAAACAGCAACGGCGACTACATCAGTGGCGATGCACGCGCCAATATCAACCCGCCCTCGTTCACGGCTCCTACCACTCCGGGTACTTATCGCATCCGCTTCAAGGTAGACTGGAACAGCGTTGACCCCGGCGGCCAAAAAGCTGCCGATGGTACGGTTACCGGCAGCAACGGCATTGCAGCCAACGGCGGCTATATCCTCGACGCTACGCTCGTGGTTAACCCGCTTGCTCCGATTGCACCCACGTCGGTTACTCCCGCTGACCAAGCGATAGTAGAAAGCTTCACGGCTGCTACCATCACCTTCGAAGGCGACGTGAACTACAACTCTGAAAAGGAAATCACCATCGGCCAGCGCGGCGGCATGTACTACGAAACTGCTTTCGTAACCGTTAGCACAGAAGATCCTACTCAGGTAACGATTGCCGCTCCCGCTGCAATCACCGAACCGGGCTACTACACGATTACCGTGCCCGAAGGCGCATTCAGCAACGCAGAAGGCCGCATTAACGAAGCATTCTCTACGTCCTTCGTTATCCTGGCTCCTGCAAACACCTTCGAATACACCAGCGTAAGTCCTGAAAACGAAAGCACGCAGCAGTCGCTCCACGTGATTACCCTGTCCTACGCTCCCGAATGGATTGGCTGGGTAGACGCAACGCCGATTGACGTGCTTGACGCAGAAAGCAACGCCGTTGGTAGAGCTACGCTCTCTATGAGCGAAACTGACTTCACCGATGCTCTCCTCACGCTCAACACAGCCCTCACGGCTAACGGTAAATACTACATCACCGTTCCCGAAGGCTACATCTACAACAACAACTACAACGGCGAGGCAGAAGACAAGGGCGTCTCTATGGGTGCAACCTATAACCCCGCCTTCACCCTGACCTTCACCGTATCTCAGAGCACTGGCATTGACTCCGTTACTATCGACCGCAACGCTGGCAAGACTATCTTCAGCATCGACGGTCGCAAGGTAAGCGGCAAGCTCCAGCGCGGTGCTTACATCATCGACGGTCAGAAGAAATTCGTGAAGTAATTTCTCGATTAACCTCTCATAGCAACGGGGGCGGCAGAAATGTCGCCCCCGTTTTGGTTATATATATATAATATTGTGTATCGCGTATTGCTTCGCACGCACCGCAAAACGCAGTTTCCTTACGTTAGAACGCCTTATTATCTTGCTTATAACGCGGATTTTGAGTAACTTTGCGCCTTGAAAATTAAAAATCAAGGAAAAAGTAAATGATTACACTTTCAAATTTGGCCATTCAGTTTGGCAAGCGCATCCTCTATCAGGATGTGAATATGAAGTTCACCAACGGCAACATCTACGGCATTATCGGCGCGAACGGCGCAGGCAAGTCCACGCTGCTCCGCGCCATCTCAGGCGAGCTCGACCCCACGAAAGGCTCTGTGGAGATGGGCCCCGGCGAACGCCTGTCGGTGTTGAGCCAGGACCACTTTAAGTACGACCAGTTTACCGTGCTCGACACGGTGCTCATGGGGCACACGGTGATGTGGGACGTGATGCAACGCCGCAACGAACTTTATTCTAAGGCCGACTTCTCCGACGAGGACGGCATTCTTGTGGCTGAACTGGAAGACAAGTTTGCACAAATGGGCGGCTACACCGCCGAAAACGATGCCGCCACACTGCTTAGCGGCCTCGGCATCAAGGAAGCCCTGCACGGCAAACTCATGGGCGACCTCTCGGGTAAGGAAAAGGTGCGCGTGATGCTGGCGCAGGCACTCTTTGGCGAACCGGACAACCTGCTGCTCGACGAACCTACCAACGACCTCGACCTTGAAACGGTCGAATGGCTGGAAGACTATTTGGGCAACTTTGAGCACACGGTGCTCGTAGTAAGCCACGACCGCCACTTCCTCGACCAAGTGTGCACGCACACCGTGGACATCGACTTCGGAAAGGTGACGCTCTTCTCGGGCAACTACTCTTTCTGGTATGAGTCCTCGCAACTCGCCCTGCGCCAGGCGCAAAACCAGCGCCAAAAGGCCGAAGAGAAGAAGAAGGAACTGGAAGAATTTATCCGCCGCTTCTCTGCCAATGTGGCAAAGAGCCGCCAAACCACGAGCCGCAAGAAGATGCTCGAAAAGCTCAACGTGGAAGAAATCAAGCCCTCCACGCGCAAATATCCGGGCATCATTTTCCAAATGGACCGCGACCCGGGCAACCAAATCCTCGAGGTGGAAGGCCTGAAAGCCGTGACCGACGACGGCACGGTGCTCTTCGACAACCTCAGCTTCAACATTGAGAAAAACGAGAAGGTGGTGTTCATCAGCCACGACCCCCGCGCCATGACCGCCCTCTTCGAAATCATAAACGGCCACCAGCAGCCCGCCGCCGGCACGTACAAGTGGGGCGTGACGATTACGACGGCTTACCTGCCGCTCGACAATACGGAGTTTTTCCAAAACGACCTCAACATGATTGACTGGCTCAGCCAGTACGGCGAGGGCAACGAGGTGTATTTCAAGGCATTCCTCGGACGCATGCTCTTCAAGGAAGAGGAGCAGCTCAAGAAGGTAAACGTGCTTTCGGGCGGCGAAAAGATGCGCTGCATGATTGCGCGTATGCAGTTGCGCAATGCCAACTGCCTTATCCTCGACACGCCGACCAACCACCTCGACATGGAGAGTATTCAGGCATTCAACAACAACCTCAAACTCTTTAAGGGCAACATTCTCTTTGCCAGCCACGACCATGAGTTTATCAACACTGTGGCCAACCGCGTCATCGAGCTTACGCCCCACGGCAGCATCGACAAGCTCATGAACTACGAGGACTATATCCACGACGAGCGTATCCACGAACTGCGCGAGCAGATGTACGCTGGCACGGCTCGCCAATAAGCACTTGCATATAAGCAAAAGCCACTTTGGTATGGCTTTTGCTTATTATTTGTTGGTTGTAATATCATATTTCTCGCGAGTAGACGAGTAGGGGCGTTTTGCAAAACGCCCG